>SVSA01000039.1 GCA_015064545.1 Oscillospiraceae bacterium
AAGGGGCGGCGCCCCTTGGGGGGAGGAACGCGGTCTCAACACCGCAGGGGCTCTGCCCCTGCTACCCCGGCGAGGGGGATTTTTGAAAAAATCCCCCTGCACCCCAAAAACTTTTGAAATAGCAAGAAACTGCGTTTTTTGCAGGGAAATCCTAAGAAATCCCTGCCGAAAACGCAGTTTTCGGCTATATCGCTTCTTTGCTTCTTTCTTTCAAAGAAAGAAGCGGGGTTCCAAGGGGCGGCGCCCCTTGGGGGAGACGCGGCCTCAACAGCGCAGGGGCTCTGCCCCTGCTACCCCGGCGAGGGGGATTTTTGAAAAAATCCCCCTGCACCCCAAAAACTTTTGAAATAGCAAGAAACTGCGTTTTTTGCAGGGAAATCCTAAGAAATCCCTGCCGAAAACGCAGTTTTCGGCTATATCGCTTCTTTGCTCCTTTCTTTCAAAGAAAGGAGCAGGGTTCCAAGGGGCGGCGCCCCTTGGGGGAGACGCGACCTCAATAGCGCAGGGGCAGAGCCCCTGCGTGCTGGGTCGCGTCCTACTTTCGTTTGCCGCCGAACGGAACAGGGGCAAGAAGATAGTCCAGCGGACGGGCGAGGAGGTTAATCACGATAATAGCCGCAGGCACGCCGAGAGCGGGATGGAACACGGAGCGCATCAGCACGGTTACGGCACCTCCGATGACACCGGCGGCCATTTGACCGCGTGTTGTTTGGGGATAGCAGACCGGATCGGCGGCCAAGAACAGTGCGCCGAACAACAGCTCTCCGCCCAAGAGATGATAGCCCATATACCGCAAGGCCATGATATCGGTGACAGCCGCCAATGTCGGGAAGGCATAGGTGAGTGCGGCCACGGTGATGAGAAAGGTCAGCGGCAGCGTTGGGGCAACGACCTTACGGAAAAAGAGATAAAGCCCGGCGGCGATTAACAGGAGCGCAGAGGATTCACCCATCATCAGCCCGGGACGCAGGCCGACAAACAGGGTGCCGAGCGAAATATTGGGCAGATAACCGTTTTTCATGACCGAAAGCGGAAACTCTTCCATCGCCGCATAGCCCTCCACCGTCATGGAAAACGGCTCCAGTACTTGCCCGTCGGCGGCACCGATCGCCATATAGGAGGGGAAAACCAGCCACAGCAGGGCCAATGTCGCCACGGCAGGGACCAGCCGTTGACAGCCGGTGCCGCCGAAAAGCTGGTGGAAGAACAAAACGGCTACCGCGGCGCCGACAGCGGGCAGCCACAGCGGAACGGTTGGGGGCATAGCCAGCACGAGCAGTACCGCAATCACAAGCGGTGACAGATCGATCGGTGTGGTGCGGCGGAACAGCAGACGGCCGAGCGTTTCCGCCAGAACCGCCGCGATGACAGCGGATGCCGTCAAGGTGAGCGGGCGCAGTCCATAGAGATAGCAGGCCCATGCCAGCAGCGGCAGGGCGGCGACCAAAAGGTCGATTTGGCGGGTATGGAGGCCTTCGGCATAGCGTTGGATGAAAAGAGTGTGGGAACGAGGCTTGGCAGGGGAGGCGGGCGCGGGTATCGGCTCGCTTGTCTCTTCGGTTTCTTCGGCAACACGCTCGCGGGGGGCGTCTTCTTCGTTTATCGGCTCGATTGTTTCGGAGGTATGCTCCTCCTTTGTGCCGCTCTCGATCGTTGGCTCAGGTGTATCGCTTACGAAGGCAGGCGGGGCATCCGCGGCGGTGCGATCGGAGACCTCCGACGATGCGGTAAACTCCGCCGGATTGCGAACGGCATGACGGTGAGGAAGTGAGGGCTCGGCCTCGGGACGGTGTTCGGACTCGTTCACGGTGCAGTTCCTCCCTTCATGGTCAGAATCGTTTCGGTCAGAGGCAAGCCGGCAGGACAGACGGCCTCGCAACAGCCGCATCCGATACAGTTTTCGGGCGAAAAGCGCCGGGCAAGCCGAGAACTGCGGTAGGCGTAGAGCTGCGAGGGCAAGAGGTTCATTGGGCAAGCGGCGTTGCAAGCGGCACAGCCGATGCAGTTGGCGTGGGCTTTGGCGGCCTTCTTTTGGCGCTTGGGAATCAAAACAGCTTCCCTATCCGGGCCAATCACGGTATCCTTCGCGGCGGGGCTCCGTAGGACAGCGCCGCCGACCAGCAGCGTTTCTTCCTCTCCAAGCGTCAGTCCGACGGCTTGCAGCACATCGGTGAGACGGGTGCCGAAGGGAACGGTAAGCAGGCGCGGCGCTTCACCGTCGCGCTCGTTAACCAGCGTGACATACGCATCGGTATAGGGAATTCCCGCGACCAGCGCCCGATACACAGCCGCACAGAGCGTGGCGGAGACGGTGTGATAGCCGAGCGAAGCGGGATCGCGCAGGGGATGAATTTCCAGACGGCAGAGTGCACTGACGAGAAGATGCGGCTCGGCGGCCGGATATTTATCTTTGATTTGTTGAATGTGAAGCATCTTTTCGTTGCGCGGCAAGCGGCCCTCAAGCGCTTCGGCAACCTCTAACAGGGTTTCGGGGACGGGAATCACCCCGCGGCGCGTGCCGAAATATTTCATCAGAATCCGTGCACCGCCGAGAACGGCATCGGGATCGGTCAGCGAAAGATGGGCGCGTCCCTCTTTCATCGGATCGTCGCCGGCGGCATCGAGGATCAGGAGCTTGGCGCTCCCCTCGGCGGCGGGGGTGGGGAGGGCAATGCCGCGTTCGCGCAAAAGCGCGCCGATCGCTTCCGGGGAAAGCGCCGAGAGCGTTTCGGCAGGAGGCGGCAGACAAAGCGCCTCCTCCTCGGAGGCTTCGGCTGTTATGGTCAGCGAAAGGCGATTGTCCGAACGGTCGATACTCGCAACCCGTCCGCTGATGCCGCATCGTATGGCGGCCTCGGCTTCGGTTTCGGCAATCAGAAGTTCGCCGCGCCGTACCGTATCACCCTCGGCAACAAGGCAGTCACGGTCGTGAGAAACGGTTACGGTTATGGAAGGGGGCGACACCGTCTCGGATTGCAGGGCAGGCGGACGGCGCTTGGACCAAGGCAGACCGCCGGCAAAGGTTTTGGCCACGGTTAATCCTCCTTTCGGGTATGGTTTATCATTCTTCTTTATTATATCGGATTCCAAGTAAAAATACAAGAACATTCGGTGAATTTTTCGCATAGAACCTGTTCGCTTCGTTTTTTTCTGTGATGATTGTTTGAATTTTTCGAAAAACAGCTTCCGAAAGCCAAAAAGCTGTCGAATTGTTCAAGATTTATTTATAATTGAGTGGTATACTTAAAGTTGAATTCCTGTCACTTCCCAAGGACAGTAACAGCGGGAGAACAACATAATGATAAAAATCGAAAACCTCACGAAGCGCTTTGGTGCCAAGTACGCACTGAACGGGATTTCCTTTGAGGTAAGCAAGGGCGAAATCGTCGGCTTCCTCGGCCCGAACGGCGCCGGCAAATCCACGACCATGAATATCCTGACGGGATATCTTTCCTTTACCGACGGTAAGGTAGAGGTGGATGGTCTTGATATTCTCGAATTCCCCGGACAAGCCAAAAAGAGCATCGGCTATCTGCCCGAGCAGCCGCCGCTGTATCCCGAAATGACGGTAACCGAGTATTTGAACTTTGTTTACGAGCTCAAGGGATGCACGCTGAACAAGAAAAAACACATCGCCGAGATTATCGAGGTTGTGAAGCTGACCGACGTAAAGAACCGCGTCATCGGCCATCTTTCCAAGGGATACAAGCAGCGTGTCGGTATCGGACAGGCGCTGGTCGGGAACCCGAAGGTGATTATCCTTGACGAGCCGACGGTCGGTCTGGATCCCCGTCAGGTCGTGGAAATCCGTAACCTCATTCGTACCCTTGGCCTGGATCACACCGTGATTCTGAGCACCCATATCCTGCAAGAGGTGCAGGCGGTATGTGACCGTGTGATTATCATCAATAAGGGGCGGATTGCCGCCGACCGCCGTACCGAGGATATTGCCGCCGCCGTGGAGGGCAACCGCCGTATGAGTCTGAAGATCTGCGGACCGGTGAAGGAGGTCATCGCGGCGCTCCGTGCGTTGCCCGGCGTCTTCTCGGCCGAATCCATCGGCAATCTCGATGCCGACAGCACCTCGTATGTTGTGGAGTGTGACAGCGGCATCGATATCCGCAAGCCGCTCTTCCATATGCTGGCCAAGAACGGTTGGCCGCTGATCGGCGCGGAGGCCTCCAATGCCAATCTTGAGGATGTCTTCCTTACCCTCACCGAAAAGAGTGCCGATACCAAGAAAAAGAAGCGCGGCACCAAGAACGATAAGTAAGGTTACAAGAAAAGGGAACAAATATTATGTTAGCTGTATTCAAACGTGATCTGATCTCCTATTTCACCACCCCGATCGGGTATGTGTATATGGCGATCTTCCTGGCCGTCAATGGCGGCGCCTTCTCGCTGTTCACCCTTCAGCAGGGTGCGGACAGCAGCATTTCGTCGTATTTCACGGCAATGATCTTTGCCTTGGCCATTCTGATTCCGATTCTGACGATGAAGATCTTCAGCGAAGAGAAGAAGCAAAAGACCGAGCAGTTGCTGATGACCTCGCCGATCAGCCTCGGCGGTATGGTTTTCGGAAAATTCTTGGCGGCCTTTACGATTTTCACCGGTACGCTGCTGATCGGATGCCTGAACTTCTTTGCGCTGATCGAATACGGTCCGCACAAAACGGTATACGAGAACGTGATTGTCAACGGCACCGAAACCCGTGTCGGCAAGCTGGTGTCGGAGTATAATACCGGAATCCTCGTCGGCTCGGTGATTGCGCTCTTGCTTGTGGGCGCGGCCTTTATCGCCATCGGCGTCTTTGTGTCCTCGCTGACCGAAAACCAGATTGTGTCCGCGATCGCGACGATCGCCACGATGGGTGTCTTCCTTCTGATCGGTTTCTTGAATTCCTACATCCCCTTCGCACCGATCCGCGAGGTGCTGAGCTGGCTGTCGATCTATTCCCGCTTCGGAAACTTTATGAACGGTATCTTTGATTTTGCGGCGATGCTGTATTATATTTCCATTACGTTCGTCTTCCTGTTCCTTACGGTGCGTATTTATGAAAAGCGCCGTTGGGCATAAGAGGCGGAAAGGAACGGTAGCAACTCATGAATCAGTCTCCCCTTTACAATACCAATATCAATAAGCACCGTCGCTTGAAATACGGTGCCCTGGCGGTGGCACTGACCGCCGCGGTGGTTGCGTTGATCGTGATTGTCAACGCAGTCTTTACGGCTTTGGCGTCCAAATTCCTTTGGTTTGCCGATATGTCCCGTGAAAAGCTGTATACCATTTCTCAGGAATCGATCGATCTGCTCGACGATTACCGCGAGACGAACGAATTCCATATTTCGATCGTCTTTTGCTCGCTTGAGGATCAGGTGAAGGAGAATTATTACAGCAATCTGGTTCTGAATCTGGCCAAGCAGTATGCGGAGGAGTTCGATTTTGTCTCGGTGGAATATGTGGACATTATCAATCATCCCGAGCAGGTGGACAAATATCTCTCCACCTCGCTGTCGCGCCCGAAAACCACCAGTGTGATCATTACCGACGGCAGTGAATCGCGGATTTTCACCATCGATTCTTTCTATACCTTCGATTCGGAGACCGGTGATCTCTTTGCCTTTAACGGCGAATATAAAATCACGGCCGCCATTCTGCAGATGTGCGGCGACGATCCGTTAGCCTACTTTGTAACCGGTCACGGCGAGGATATCGACGGCTCGGTCATGTGGACGCTCTTTGAGGATGCGGGCTTCCGTGTACAGAAAATCGATCTGTCGAAGGAAACACCCGATTCGACGGCGATGGTTATGGTCATCAATAACCCGAAGTACGACTATCTCGGAGCCGATGATTCGGTCAATGAGATCGGAAAGATTGAATATTTCTTGGCCGAGCAGGGCGCGCTCATGGTCTTTATGGATGCCGGCAGCGGCGCTATGCCCGAGTTGGATGAATTCTTGGCGCTGTGGGGTATCTCGTTTGAGGAGATGTTAATCCGCGACTATGACAACTCGCTTTCGGTGGATGGCACCGAGCTTGTGGCCGAGTATACCACCGAGGGAACCGGTGCTTCGCTGACCTCTACCATCCGCGAGCTGCAAAGCATTCCGAAGACGATTGTGAATCAGGCAAAGCCCATTACGCTTTTGTATGAGGAAAAGACCTTCGGCTCCAGCCTCCGCTCCACGTCGGTAGTCCTGCAGACCTCCTCGGATAAAACCGCTTCGGCTACCCCGATCGATCAGGACGGCGAGGCACAGAACGGCATCTTTAATCTGATGACCGTAACGGTCAATAACCGTTATATCGATAACGAAGCCCATCGCTCCTACGTTCTTGCCGCCGGCACCTCCTCCTTCGCAGAGGATAAGTATATCGGCAGCCGTTCGTATGGCAACCGCGACATTATCTTTAATGCAATGAAGAACTTCGGCAAGGAAACCGTGCCGCTCGATCTGGATTTCAAGGTGTTTGTCGATCAGGGTCTGGATGTGACCAAGGGTGAGGCGAATCGCCTGACGCTGCTCTGCACGGTCTTCTTACCGGTGGTTGTGGCGGCAATCGGTATCGTTGTCTATACAAGGAGACGGTATTTATGATTAAAAAGCAAACCCTGACGATTATCATTTGCACCGTCCTCGTGGCGATTCTGATTCCGGTTTACTTCCTTTTCGTGGCACCGCTCTTAAAGACCGAGACGGTCGAGGATGAGCCGCCGATCCTGCTCCCGGGCGAGGTGCTCGGTGCCAATAACCGTATTCTTATGTTCGAGCACGTGCAGAAGGCGGATATCGATAAGATCGAAGTGCATAATGAGCACGGCTCGTATACCTTCAAGCGCGAAAAGGACAACTTCTATGTCGATGGCATGGAGGCTGCGCCGTATAATCTGGAGCTGTTTTCGTCGCTGGTGGTCAGCGCCGGCTATACGCTTTCGATGATGCGTCTGGATGAAATGAACGAGGATCTCTCGACCTACGGGCTGGGAGAAGCGGATAATCCTGCCTGGTATGTGTTGACCAAAATGGATGGCACACAGCATAAGGTTTATATTGGTAAGATGATTCCCACCGGCGGCGGCTATTACTGTATGTATGAGGGCCGTAAAGCCGTTTATATTCTCGATACCTCGCTGGCGGCGACGCTTTTAGCCGATGTCCACTCCCTTCTGACGCCCTCGCTCGGATATCCGGTTTCGTCGGCGCTCTATACGAAGGTCAAGGAGATTCAGGTGATCAAGAACGAGGAGCTTTTGGTTTGGATTGAGACCATCATTCCCGAGAATCCCGGCGAGGGCGAAGCGCTGATGACCTATGAGTTCAAGCATCCCAAGGGCTATTCGCCCAATACCACAACCATCTCGACCATGCTGCAGGTGTTCGGCTCGTTTGCCGGCAGTGAGGTGGTACTTGCCGGTAATGAAACGTCCGAATTGGATGCCAAGATTCTTAAGGAGCAGTACGGGATCGATGTGGATCATCCGTACTTCCTGGTCAGCTATACGGTGACCGATAACGATGTCGATATCGAAACCATCGTTGCCTTCAGTGAGCCGGATGAGGACGGGGTGATGTATGCGTACAGCACGGTGTTCAATCTCGTGGCCAAGATTCATACATCCGCAATTCCCTTTGTCTCGTGGGGGCTGATCAACTATGTGGATTATACCCTGTTCAAGGAAAACATCAACGATGTTGCCAAGCTCGAGATTCAGGGCGAGATCAAGAACGGTGAAGAAAACCTGAAGATTGATGCCGCTTTTGTCCTTGACGGTGAAAAGGAAACCATTCGGATTTATCCGAACGGACGCAAGGATCCCTACGATGCCGACGATCTGAAAAACTTCCGTCAGCTTTATATCGTTTTGGTCAGCCTGTCTCTTGAAAACTATGTGGACGATGTGGCCAAACGGGATCTGCTTGCTACGGTGACGGCTACCTTGGACAGCGGTGAGGTTTTGGAATATCAGTTCTTCTCGTATTCCACCACCCGTTGCTACTATACCATTAACGGTAAGGGTGAGTTCTATCTTCTGCGCAGTCAGGTCGAAAAGCTGTTACGCGACACGGACCGTCTCTTGCAGGGTCTTCCCATCGACGCCTACGCTAAGAATTAAGTTATGAAAAAACGGGGCTGTCGCCGAAATGCATTTGCGTTCGCGACAGCCCTGTTATCCCATTCAAAGGAATCGTACGATATGAAACTGAACCGACTGATATCCCCGGCACTTTTGATAATGGCGCTGATCCTTCTTGTCACTTCTTGCGCGTATGTAAGACCGGAGGATAACCGCGTGGTGATGACGCTCTCCGGGGAGAAGATTTATTACGATTATTTCCGCTATGTCTATTTAAACTCCAAGGCTGACCAGGATCTTGGGGAGGAAGGCTATTGGGAGGCGCATCCCGAGGAGGAGGCCGAGCTGAAGGAAACGGTGATGGAGATTCTCCTGAAAAACCGTGCCATTCAGCTCATGGCGGAGGAATACGGAATCGAGCTGACCAAGGAGCAGAGCGAGGAAGTGGAAAAAACGATTGCGAATCTGCGCGAACAGCATGGGAGCGACAAGGCCTTCCGCGAATCGCTGGCCAGCGCGCATATGACCGAATATACGCTCTATTATATCCAGAGCTTTACACAGATCTGGAACGATGTTTACGATTATGTGATGAACGATGTCAATGGTATCATCCGCGCCAGCGATAGCGATATCGAGGCGGATGTGGCGGTGAATTTCCGACGGATTCGCTATGTGTATCTCGAAAAGAGTAAGACGAATCCCGAAAAAACCGCGGCCTTGGCCGAGAGCATCTATCAGGAGGCAATCGGTGGTGCGGATTTTGATGAATTGATCCGTGAGCACGGCGAGGATCAGACGATGGATGGCGTGCTGGAATACGGCTATTATTTCACCAAGGGACAAATTGATCCGCAGGTGGAGGCGCTGACCGATACGCTGAAGGATAACGAAATTGCACCGGTGATGGATGCTTCGCACGGCTATTTTATCATTCAGCGGTTGCCGATCGAGAGTCCGTATCTCGAGAAGCATTTTGAGGATATCCGCGTGATGTATAAGGCCAGAATTTTCAATGAAATGGTTTCGGCTATGGCAGAAACCATCGAGATCGACTATAAAGCGCTCTATCATGAGCTGAATATCGCGACCGTTAATTAACGTCTTCGGAGGATGTCATGCTGCAAACCGTCTATTCGGCAGGACTGAACGGTGTGGACGGCTTTCCCGTCACCGTTGAATGTAACTGTGCCAACCGTCTTTCCAAATTTGAGGTGGTTGGTTTGCCCGATGCCGCCGTCAGGGAGGCAAGAGAACGGATCAAGGCCGCCATTGAAAACAGCGGCTTTGAGTTTCCCGAGGCCGATATCACCGTCAATATGGCACCTGCCGACCGCAAAAAACAGGGCTCGGCCTACGATTTGGCGCTGTTGATTGCCATTCTCGGCAGCTGTGGCGCGCTGACCTTGCCGGAGGATATGGACAAGATGTGTCTGATCGGTGAGCTGTCGCTGTCGGGCGAGGTGCGGGGTGTGAAGGGCGTTTTGTGCATGTGCTTGGCGGCCCGCGAGGCAGGGAAAACCACGGTGTTTGTGCCTGCCGAGAATGCGGGAGAGGCCTCGGTTACCGATGGCGTTACGGTGTACGGTGTCCGACACGTAACCGAGCTGATTGCCCATCTGCGCGGCGAGGCAAAGCTGACGCCGACACGCTTTGATATGCAGCTGTTTGAGGAGGGCGTTGTTTCCTTCGGACTCGATTTTGCCGATGTCAAGGGACAGGAAAAGGCCAAGCGTGCGCTGGAAATTGCCGCGGCAGGCGGTCACAATTTGCTGTTGATTGGCCCGCCCGGTACCGGTAAGAGCATGCTGGCCAAGCGGATTCCCTCCATTTTGCCGCCTCTCGGCTTTGAGGAGGCGATTGAAACGACGAAGCTGCACTCGGTTGCGGGACTTTTGCCCGAAAAGGTATCGCTTCTCACGGCGCGTCCCTTCCGTTCCCCGCATCACACCCTGTCGCCGATTGCGCTGGCCGGCGGCGGCACCATTCCCATGCCGGGCGAGATTTCGCTTGCGCATAACGGCGTGCTGTTTCTTGATGAGCTGCCCGAGTTTTCCAAGGCTTCGGCCGAGGTGCTTCGCCAGCCGCTCGAGGATCATCAGATTACCATTACTCGCGCGACCGGACGCGTGACCTTCCCTTGCTCGTTTATGCTGGTTTGCGCAATGAATCCCTGCCGTTGCGGCTATTTCGGCCATCCGACGCGCCCCTGCACCTGTCGGAAAAAGGATATTGCCGATTATTTACTGAAGATCAGCGGTCCGCTTCTCGATCGGATCGACATTCAGATCGAGGTGCCATCGCTGTCTTATGAGGAACTCGCCAGCGAGGCACCGCAGGAAACCTCGGCCGATGTACGTGCCCGCGTGGTTGCGGCACGCCGCCGTGCCGTCGAGCGCTTCCGCCGCGACGGTGAACCGATCTGGTCGAATGCCGCCATGTCCTCACGACAGATTCGCCAATACTGCAAGCTGACCGACGGCGCCGCTAAGCTGTTAAAAAGTGCCTTTGATAAAATGGGGCTTTCCGGGCGAGGGTATGACCGTATTCTGCGTGTGGCACGCACGGTTGCCGACCTCGATTGCCGTGAGGAGATCGACGTCAAGCATATTGCCGAGGCCATTCAGCTTCGCTCGCTCGATCGAAAGTATTGGTAACAGACCGAGATCGAAAAAGACGGTTGCCGTCAGATTGCCGGAAAAATGCCCTGTTTTCCACAGAAAACGGATAAATTCGACGCTTGTTTGGGGGAAAATCGCCGCAGTTATCCACATTTTGCACAGGGTTTTCCACAAGGGTTTGGAAAATTTCGTTCACTCTCGTAAACCCATACCTCTTTCGCTCGTATCCGGATCACCGATCGGGAAGGCCGATATGACGGTTCTGTCGGCCTTTTGCAAAAACACGTAAAATACACGGTAAAAAGACAATGTTAAAGAAAAATCAATGCCACCAAGTTCAAATTACCGATATGAATAACCTCGGCTACGGTATCGCCCGTGTCGAGGGCCTTGTTGTTTTCGTTGACGGTGGAGTAACGGGTGACGAACTGACCGTAAAGCTTATCAAGGTGGCGAAGGATTACGCGGTGGCACGCATCGAGGCGATTCTGACGGCCTCTCCTCATCGCATGGACAAGGACTGTGCCGCTTTTCCGCGATGCGGCGGCTGTGCCTTCCGTCACGTGACAAGAGACTATGAGCTTGCGCTCAAGCGCGAGCTGGTGGTATCGGCCTTTCGTAAGCACCGCGCCTCGGCCGAGGTTGCCCCTGTTCTCACCGATGGCCGCGTGGACGGTTATCGCAACAAGGTGCAATATCCGGTTGGCCCGAACGGTGTGATTGGATATTATGCCCGTCATTCGCACGACATCGTTCCCTGTGGGGCTTGCCGCTTGACCGATCCCATGCTCGAACCGGTTGCTGCTTTTGCCGCTTCTTATATGGCGCAAAGCGGTGCGAATGTCAAGCATCTGTATCTTAGGCGCGGACAGCAAACCGGTGATGTCATGCTCTGCTTTGTCTCGCCGAATGCCGTCCTACCGAACGAAGCGGCGCTGATTGAGGCGGTACGCGCACGGTTTCCTGCCGTCAAGAGCCTGCTTTTGAATATTCATCCCGAGGAAACCAACGTGATTCTGGGGAAAACCGTGCGGTGTCTGGACGGAGAGGATCGTATCGAGGATATCCTCTGCGACTGTCGGTTCGGCATCTCCTCGTTATCGTTTTATCAGGTGAACCGGGGAGCCGCCGAGCTTCTGTATCGGGAAGCGATGGCGCGCGCGGCGGTGAATTCGCCCAAACGGGTGGCCGATCTTTACTGCGGTGCCGGTACCATCGGTATTTCGCTTGCCAAGGCCTATCCCAGTATCGCGGTGACCGGTGTGGAAATTGTGCCCGATGCGGTAGAAAATGCCAAACGCAACGCCGCGCTGAACGGTATTACAAACGCTTCCTTTCTCTGTGCCGATGCGATGACCGCCGATCTGTCGGGTTACGACTGTGTGCTCGTCGATCCTCCGCGCAAGGGGCTTTCTCGGGAGCTGGTGGATAAGCTCTGCCGTGAAGCAATCGGTCATGTGGTCTATGTTTCCTGCGATCCGACAACGCTCGCCCGCGATGCCGCCATCTTGTGTGGAGCCGGCTATCGTATGCAGTCCGTGACGCCCGTGGATATGTTCCCGCGTACCGGCGCTATCGAGTGCGTGACTGATTTTCTGAGATAAATACGCGCTCTTAGGAATACCCCAAGGGGCAGCGCCCCTTGGGAAGCGTGAGTCTAACAGCGCAGGGCTCTGCCCTGCACGAATCTTCAAAAACTTTGATCATAGCAAAAAACTGCGTTTTTTGCAGGGGGATTCTAAAGTCTCCTGCCGAAAACAGCGTTTTCGGCCATTAACGCTTCTTTGCTTCTTTCTTTCAAAGAAAGAAGCGGGGATTTCAAGGGGCAGCGCCCCTTGGAGGAAATGCGTCTCTTGTTTCCGCTTTTCGCCAATACAAAAAACCTCTCCGAAGAGAGGTGCTTTGTATTGTGAAGCGATCAGTCGAGCAAATCGGCGATCGTTGCGATAGCGCTACCGACCATCACGACGGCGGCACCGACGAGGAGCAGATCGGTCAGATTCACCGATGCGCCGTCCTCGACGACCTCCAGACGGGCCTTGGGGCAATCAGGGGTAGTGTTATCATGAAGCGACACTTCGGCGCTTCCTTTCAGCGAGACCTGCAGATTTTTCAATCCGGAAAAGGCTTGACAAGCGGCGAGCGCTTTTTGTTTGAGACAATTCAGCATAATAACGATATCCTTTCACACATTCCTACGATAATATTATAGCGTAAAAGCTCGCATATTGCAAGAGCAAAAGAGGGAAATATGTCAGATTTTTGCGAAGAAACCTATCGGAAGCTGATGCTCAGCAGCATCGGTTCGCTGCATGGCATTGGTGTCAAGCGAGCCGAGGCCTTTTCGCGCCTCGGCGTTTATACGGTCGGTGATCTGTTGCGCCATTTTCCGCGTGCGTATCAGAATCGCGGCAATGTGCGCCTGCTTTCGCAGGGAATCGAAGGGGAAAGCTGTTCCTATTATCTTACCGTCGCTACGCAACCGCGTTCGGCTACCTTAAAGAACCGCAAGGTTATTACGAAATTCCGCGCCTTTGACGAAAGCGGTAGTGTGGAGATCGTATATTTTAATGCTCGCTTTCTGGAAAACAGCTTTCGCGTCGGCGAAAGCCACCGATTCTGGGGTAAGATCGTTCGTTCCGGCAGTAAGGTGACCATGACGGCGCCATTGCATGAATTTTGCCTTGATCTTACCGATCTGCCCGACTTTACGCCGATCTATCCCTTGGGTGGGGGCTTGAGCCAGGGCTTGATAACCGAGGCAATCGACGCGGTTTTGGTACGATTGGATGCCTGCGGTGTTCCCGAAATCCTGCCGAAACGCTTTCGCCAGGAGCGTGCGCTTCCCTCGGCGCGTGAGGCCTATCGCATGATTCATCGTCCGACAAGCCGCGAGGAGATTGAGAAGGCGCGACGCTATTTTTCGGCCGAGGAGCTGTATCTCTTTTCGCTGGGACTGGCGACAACGAAGAACCGCAAGCGCAGCGGTACGCCGCCGCGCATGGGGAAAACCGATTTGACGCCCTTTGTCGAATGTCTCGGCTTTCCGTTGACCAAGGCTCAGCAACGTTCGATTCGCGAGATTTACCACGATATGATCGATGCGGATTGCCCGATGTCCCGGTTACTGTCGGGTGATGTCGGAAGCGGCAAGACGGCGGTGGCCGCCGCCGCGCTCTATCTTGCCATGAAGAACGGCTATCAGGCCGCCTTTATGGCACCGACCGAAATATTGGCCGCCCAGCATTACGATTCGTTGCGGACGATGATGGAGGGCTTTGGCTTTCGCGTGGCGCTTTTGCTCGGTTCAACGCCGGCCTCGCGAAAAAAAGAAATCCGCCGTGCTCTTGCCGAGGGCTCGCTGGATCTTTTGATCGGAACCCATTCGTTGATTACCGAGGATACGGTGTTCGCCCGCCCCGGGCTGGTGATTACCGATGAACAGCATCGTTTCGGTGTCTCACAGCGTGCCGGGCTCGGCCGAACCTCACCCGATGGGGAAACGCCGCACGTGCTGGTCATGAGCGCTACGCCCATTCCGCGCACTCTCGCCTTGATTCTGTATGGTGAGCTTTCGCTGTCGATGCTGGATGAGCTGCCACCGGGACGAAAGCGTGTCGATACCTTTGTCGTGGACGAACGCTATCGGGCTCGTTTGAATGCCTTTATCGCCAAACAGGTTGCCGAGGGCGGGCAGGTTTATGTGGTCTGCCCCACCGTCGAGGCCAAAGAGGAAGAGATGGAGGGCGATCTGATTGCCTTTACGCCGGATGGCCGCGCCGAAATGAACTTCGAGCGTCCGAAGCTGGCATCGGCGGTTGAACTCAGCCGCCGGTTGGCCGAGGAGGTCTTTCCCAACCTGTCGATTGGTCTGATTCACGGTAAGATGAAGGGATCGGAAAAGGAGGCCGTGATGCAGCGCTTTGCCGCGGCAGAGATTGATGTGCTGGTGTCAACGACGGTCATCGAGGTCGGTGTTAATGTGCCGAATGCCTCGCTGATGATTGTGGAGAATGCCGAACGCTTCGGTCTGGCACAGCTTCATCAGCTTCGCGGACGCGTGGGGCGCGGAAGCCGAAAGGCGTATTGCGTGCTTGTCGCGTCGGGCGGAGGAGAGTTGGCCGAAAAGCGGCTGTCGGTTATGAAAAACACCTACGATGGCTACAAGATTGCCGAGTATGATCTTGAGCTGCGCGGCCCCGGGGATTATTTCCCCTCACGAACGGGAAGTGCCCGTCAGCACGGACATTTCGGTGTTACCTTGTCGGCAGATATGGATACGTTAAAATATGCCATGACCATGGCAGAAGAAACAGTACGTCTCGATCCCACGCTGGCCGGCGAGGAAAACCGCTTTGCCGCACTCTCCATGCGAAGCCTTATGGCCGCAGATGAACGTGCGATGCAGTAATAAACGGTACTTACCGTATCTCACCGACCGAGCGTCAAGCGGTACTGGCTGTACCGCACCTCGGCGCAAGAAGTCTCACCGTTTTGCCAAAACCGGCGAGCCTGCCGAACGCCGAGCAGTACTCGCCGTACCACACCTTGGCAGAAGAAGTAATCACTTCTTTACCAAAACCGACGAGCCGTAGGCGAGGCGTAGAGCTTCTTCTTTTTGATTCTAAAACTTTTTCTTCGAAGAAGAAGAAAAAGTTTTAGCGCGCTTTCTTTCGTTCTTTCTTTGCGCGGGCAAAGAAAGGACAAAAAAGAAAACTAAGCTAATTCATTCTTTTAAAAGTAACTTTGAAATTAGATTTATTTT
>SVSA01000040.1 GCA_015064545.1 Oscillospiraceae bacterium
TCCGATGCCGCCCGTAGGAGGCATACCGAGCTCAAGCGCATAGAGGAAATCCTCGTCGGTGGTATTAGCTTCCTCATCACCCTGGGCCAAGAGTGCTTCCTGCGCTTTGAAGCGTTCACGCTGGTCGATCGGATCGTTCAGCTCGGAATAAGCATTACACATCTCCCAACCATTCATAAACATCTCGAAGCGCTCTACGTACTCCGGATTCTCCGGCTTTTTCTTGGTCAGCGGCGAAATCTCAATCGGATGATCCATGACAAAGGTCGGCTGAATCAGATGAGCCTCAACAAATTCCTCGAAGAACAGGTTAAGAATGTCGCCCTTCAGGTGACGCTCTTCGTATTCCACATGATGCTCCTTGGCAACGGCGCGGGCTTCCTCGAGCGTTTTAATTTCGTTAAAATCGACACCGGCATACTTCTTAACGGCGTCCACCATCGTGATGCGTTCAAACGGCTTACCGAGATCCATTTCCACGCCGTTATACGTAATTGTTGTTGTGCCGAGAACCTCTTGTGCCACATAACGGAACATATTCTCGGTCAAATCCATCATACCGTGATAATCGGTATATGCCTGATACAGCTCCATCAGCGTAAATTCGGGGTTGTGGCGTGTATCGAGTCCCTCGTTACGGAAAACGCGTCCGATTTCGTAAACCTTTTCCAAGCCACCGACAATCAGCCGCTTCAAATACAGCTCAAGCGAGATGCGGAGCTTGACATCCAAATCGAGGGCATTAAAATGCGTCTCAAACGGTCTTGCCGCTGCACCGCCGGCATTGGAAACCAGCATCGGCGTTTCAACCTCCATAAAGCCCTGAGCGTCCAAAAAGCGACGAATCGTGCTGATAATCTTGGAGCGGCGAAGGAAGGTGGTCTTGGACTCCTCGTTCATGATAAGGTCAATATAGCGCTGACGATAACGCATATCGGTATTGGTCAGACCGTGATACTTTTCAGGAAGGATCTGAAGACTCTTGGACAGAAGAACAACCGCGACGGCATGAATTGAAATTTCACCGGTTTTAGTGCGGAACACTTCGCCCTGAATGCCGACAAGATCACCGATATCGAGCTTTTTAAAGGCCTTATACTCTTCCTCGCCGATTGAATCGCGGGCCACATATGACTGGATGTTTCCACTCAGATCCTGCACATTACAGAACGAAGCCTTCCCCATAATACGCTTGGACATCAGACGGCCGGCAATCGAAACCGTCTGTCCCTCGAGCGTCTCGAACTGCGCCTTGATGTCAGCCGCGTGGTGGGTTTGCTCATATTTTGTGATCACATAGGGATCCTGTCCCTGTTCTTGTAATTCGGCAAGCTTTTCGCGGCGGATGCGAAGAAGCTCGTTCAGCTCCTGTACGCCGGCGGCCGCCGTCTGTTCCTGTTGATTTGCCATATTATTATCCTCTATATATCTTTCAAAATTACTTCGCGATCGAACGAATCTGAAGCTTGACAAGACCACCGGGCGTATGTGCTTCAACCGTCGAACCCTTTTTCTGGCCGATCAGAGCCATACCGATCGGCGACTGATCCGAAATTTTATTGCTCAGAGGGTCTGCCTCGGTTGAGCCGACAATCGTATACTCAATCTCCTCATCAAATTCCTCGTCATAAACAAGAACGCGGTTACCGACATTCACCACATCGGTGCTGACCTCGCTCTCCGAGATGACCTTGACATGCTTCAGGCTTTCTTCAAGCTCCAGAATGCGAGCCTCCGTTTTTGCCTGCTCATTTTTTGCCTCATCGTATTCGCTGTTCTCCGAAAGGTCACCGAAGGAAAGCGCCACGCGAATGGCCTCAACGACCTCTTTGCGCTTTTTGGTTTTGAGGTATTCAAGCTCCTCCTGAAGCGTTCTCAAGCCCTCTTCGGTTACAATAATCTGCTTAGCCATAGTATTTTCTCCTGTTTCCTTTGACATTGTTGTCTTACTGTTCAAATTTTATGCTTGATCCGCCAAGGCATGAATGGCGGCAATCAACTGGTTATCATTTTTGTCGGTCAATTTATTAAAGTTAATCTTTGAAGCCTCCTCCGACAGCTCGACTTCAATATCGGGAAGGACACCCATTCCATCGTAATTTTCACCGTAGGGAGGATCATAGCGCCCTACCGATATTTTGAAGGCAGAGCCATCCTTAAAGCGATAATAGGTTTGAAGAACACCCTTACCATAGGTTTTCACACCGACAAGAACCGCTTCGCATTGGCCCTCCTTGGCATAATCGCGGATCGAGGAAGCAAACAACTCGGCTGCGCTTGCCGTTTGCCGATTGATCAGCACCGCCATCGGTGCATCGAGATACGAGGCATCGGAATCGTAATGCTTTTCACTGCCGGACTGATAAAAGATGTGAGCCAAGGGACCTTCGGGTAAAAGGTAATCCAGCACGGAAAGAATACTGTTAAGCTCACCGCCCGGATTATAGCGCAGGTCAAACACAAATTTCTTGCAGCCCTGCTCCTTCAATGTTTCAACAGCTTCCTTGAATTGATCGGGCGTTGTCCCATTAAACTCAGAAATGCGGATCACGCCCACCGTATGATCATCGGCAAACACATGATAGCTGACGCTCTGCGTTTTAATCTCCTGTCGAACACAGGTAACCGTAAGCTCTTCCTCGCCGCGCCGAACCGTCAAGGTTACCGAGGTATCCTTTTCTCCGGCAATCAGATTCACCGCCGCATAGTAGCCGATTTCGGCGACCGACGTTCCGTCGACGGCAACAATAAAATCGCCGCCGCACAGACCGGCCACCTCGGCCGGCGATTCGGGAATCACGCTGATAATTTCAATGGTCTTCGCTTCACTATCGGTAATCACATTGATACCAATACCAACAGCGTTCCCGCCCTGCTCATTCTGAAACGCGGCATATTCCTCGGCCGTAAGATACTGGGCATAGGGATCGCCAAGACCTTCGAGATACCCCTTGATCATGGCATCGACAACATCCTCGTCCTTCATCTCGCCGACATAATTCTCGCAAGCAAAGTCATGAAGATCAAGAAGCTTGTCGAAAAAGCTATAGCCGGACAACACGTCGTTTATCGCCTTATTATGCTTTTCGTTGATCGTGAGATACGTAACATTAAACGTAACAACCACGGCAAGCACAAGCAAGATGACAACACTGAATAGTGGAATTTTCTTATTCATACTACCATCTTTCCACGCGCGGAATCACCTCGAAAGCCGTTCCCTTGCGAACCGCCTCGCCAAAGGCGCCATGCGTTTAGTATATTCCCCCACAGGGGACAACATTCAGGAATACCACAAAAGCTTCTCAGCAACCGGATCCACATATTTTCCGTTATAGAAAATCACAAGCAGATTCTTAACCAGCGGATTGGTTGTCGTGCCGCTGACCGGGTCAGGTTTCGTGCCGTTGATTCTGACCTCAAAATGCAGATGGTTGCCATAAGAGTTACCGGTCGTCCCGACAAGACCGATCACCTGTCCGCGCTCGACCTTGTCACCCTGCTTCACCAGAAGCTTACTGCAGTGGGCATACAGCGTTGAATAGGTATTTCCGTGATTGATCAGGATGTAATAGCCGTAGCTGCTGTTATAGACTGCCTTCTCGACCTTTCCGGAATTGGCGGCATAAATATTCGAGCCGGCATAGGCAGGAATATCGACACCGAGGTGGAATTCGCGAACACCGTAGAGCCAGCGATAGCCATAGGGAGAGCTGATGGTACGCCATTTCGGATCCAGCGGCCAAAGCAGCTTAGCTTTCGCTTCTTCTTCCTTTTGCTTTTGGAAGGCTTGCACCATGGCATCCAGCTCTTCCCGCAAATCAGCACCGCTGTTCTCATACTTCTGATACATATTTTGGAGCTTGGACTCATCCTTTTGCAGCGCCGCAAGAGTATCGACAGCTTCTTTACGAGCCTGAATGAGTTGCTTTTCCTGCTCGTCCTGATACACGCCGAGCGATTCATATTCGGTCTTTTTACTGATCAAATCCGCCTTTAAGGCATGAAGATCGCTGACCTCGCGCTCCAATGCCTTCAGCATGGTTTCCTCTGAGGTCAGAATCGCGCTGAGACGGTCGGCACGGGTAATGAAATCGATCAGATTTTCAGAACTGATAAGAAGCTCGAGATAATTCTGTGTTCCCTCGACATACGAGACGCGCAGGCGCTCCAAAAACAGCGCATACCGCTCCTCAATCTCTGTTTCGCGCTCGGCAATCTGCTGTTCCTTCTGCGCAATCAAGAAAACATAATGATCAATGAGCTGTGCGGTTTCCTCGAGATTGTTTTCGAGATAGCTGATCTCAAGATCAAGCTGCTCCTTAATTTTGATATAATTGTCAATATTACCGCCAAGCGCGCTGAGCTGCTTTTTAGTATCGTTAATCTTGATTTCGTTATTTTTGATTTTGTCTTTCAGAGCCTGGATGTCCGCTTCGGTAATACGCACCGCCTCTGACTCAATGGTATTATACGGCAGACCGACCGCCATCAGAACGGCAATCACCGCAAAGACAGCAAAGGCGCACAGCGATTTTATGATAGTTTTTCTTCGCGTCATGGGGCCTCCTTTACGCCTTGAGATATTTCTGAATGGCAACCATACTGCCAATCAGACCGGTAATCACTCCCACCGCAAGACAGCCGACAAGGATGAGAACACGGATTTCGGAAAAAGGAATCATGTCGATCATCGGAACACCCGACAGAATCATTTTCTGCACATAACCGTAAGCATACCACTGAATCGAGAAGGCAAGTCCTCCCGAAAGCAGACCGATAAAAATCCCTTCCAATTCAAACGGCAAGGCAATAAACCACTTGGTTGCGCCGATATAGCGCATGATGGTAATTTCCTTACTGCGGTGAACCACCGCGAGCTTGACCGTGTTGATGATAACAAACACACTCACCACAAAAAGAATTACCATAAACCAGGAAAACACCAGCACAATACCACTCTTAAGGCTTTCGATATTGGCGGCAATATCCGCACGGCAACGAACATTATCGACATGTTCAATATGCTCCAACTGAAGTTGAAGTGCGGCCACCTTATTATTATCCTCATAGGTAATAATAAAGGAATCGGGAAGCGGATTGCCCATTTCGGCAATCATGGATTCATAGCTGGCCAAAAGACCGGGATAATCCTTATAGTTTTCCATCTCCTCCTTCAGCGCTTCTTCCTTGGAAACAAAGCGAATGCCGCCGGGAGAGATATTATCGAGACGGTAAAGCTGGGTACGTACCGCATTCAGACGAACCGAAGCATCGGTCGGCATTTCGGCAACAGAAGCTCGGTTGGCATCGTATACAACAGCGTATGTCGTAAAGGTCGGTGCCTTGCTCCACACGGCATAAAACGTAAGATATCCGCCGCGGACCGCCTCTTTGGCGATCGTATATGTCGCACCGGGCTCAAAATCGGGGGTAGCCGCCGTAGGATTCAAGGACCAGCCGAGAAACTCCAAAGAAGAATTTTTCGCGGTCAGTGCCGCCGGAAGGGTTACCGTTCCGCCCACCTCATACGAGGCGCTGTCGGTCGGAATTTCAGAGGTAACCGCAACACCGCCGGCATGATAGCGCACCGCCATCGAGGAATCGGCCGCTTGGGCCTTGTCCGACCAAATGGCGTACAGCGTAACGACACCGCAAATCGCATCGTCCGATGCTACGGTATAGCTACTGCCGGCCGCATATGGGGGAGCCACATCATCGGGATCGGTTGACCAGCCGAGGAAGGTCTTCCCTTCGCTCTGCGGTGCCGGGGCCAGCGAAATCGTTTTTCCGCTTTCGTAGGTTACATCGGAATATACAAAGGCAACAATTTCATTCAGGTCACCGAGTGTCGTGAGATTCATGTTGATGTTCATCACCAACATACTGAAGCAACCCATCACAATGAGGCAGGACAGGAGCACCGTTACCGAGGCGAGCGTCATCATGCCGTTTCGCCAAAGTCCTTTAAAAGCCTGTCCGATGAAGTATGTCACTTTATACCTGCGCATGGAACATTCCTCCCACACGGTCGCTGACAACCTTACCATCGCTGATCGTAACCACGCGCTGCTGGAAATAGTCCACCAGCTGTTTTTCGTGCGTGACAACAATCACGGTTTTATTCTTTTTATGAATCTTAATCAAGAGATTCATGATTTCCAGGCTCAGCTTCGGATCGATATTACCGGTCGGCTCGTCGGCAATAATAGTCTTCGGGTTATTCGCCATCGCACGCGCCAGCGCCACCCGCTGCTGTTCACCGCCCGAAAGCTGATCGGGAAAGGAATTGGCCTTATCCTGCAATCCGACAATCGCCAAAATGGCGGGCACACGGCGCTTGATCACCTTACGCGGTTCGCCGATAATCTCCATGGCAAAGGCTACGTTTTCATACACCGTCATATCGGGAAGCAGTCGGAAATCCTGAAAAACCACGCCGATGCGGCGGCGGTAATACGGCACCTTGCGGTTCGGCATTTTGACAAGGTCAAATTCATCCACCATCAGCGAGCCGTCGGTAATCCGTTCCTCGCGCGTTAAAAGCTTCGTCAAGGTCGATTTGCCTGCGCCGGAAGCACCGACAATAAAGACAAATTCGCCATCCTGAATCGTCAAATCGATTCCCGCCAAGGCTTCGGTGCCGTTATCATAGGTTTTCTTTACATTCTTAAACTCTATCATTTCGGTAGTCCATATCTTTCTTGTGGGTTGTTTGAAAAGCTCCACAGTCAAGCAAAAACCGGAGCAACGGTTTTTAAGCCGCTCCTCCGAATTTTTGAGTCAAAAAACAAGGTGCCGGATCAGAATTTCACGGGCTTGGAGGTCAGATACTTCCTGACCATCAGCGCTACCTTAAAGGTGATAGCATGCTCGAATTCACGCAGATCCAGACCGGTAAGCTTACGGACCTTTTCCAGACGGTAAACGAGCGTATTTCTGTGAACAAACAGCTTACGCGAAGTCTCCGAAACATTGAGGTTATTCTCAAAGAAGCACTGAATGGTCATGAGGGTTTCGCGATCGAGAGCCTCAAGCGAGCCCTTCTTGAAAACCTCCTGCAGGAACATTTCGCAAAGCGTGGTCGGCAACTGATAAATCAAGCGGCCAATACCAAGGTTTTCATAGCTGACAATATTCTTTTCGGTATCAAATACCTTACCGACCTCAATCGCTACCTGAGCCTCCTTATAGGAGCGGGCCAAATCCTTAATGCTGTCAACGGCCGTACCAATACCAATCGAAACCTTCGTATAGAACTCAGTACCAAAGGTATCCGAGATCGACTTGGCAATCTTTTCGATACTCTTCATATCAAAGGTCGGCTTGATTTCTTTAACAAGAACGATATCGTTTTCGCCAACCGAAATTACGTAATCCTTGTTTTTGTCGGGGAACATATTCTGAACCATCTGATACGGGATGATTTCATTCTTGCCGACAAACTTAATCAGCATGACGATACGCATCACATCGTTACTGAAATGAAGCTCCTTCGATTTCAGATAAATATCGCTGGGAAGGATATTATCAAGGATAACATTCTTAATAAAGGAAGCCTTGTCATACTTATCGTCATACAGACTCTTGATGCTGCCGAGCGAAATCGAAAGGATCGACGCCAGCCGCTCTGCCTGCTTATCCTCACCCTCGATAAAGACAATATACTCCGCCTTCGTGCCGTTGCCAATGGGACGGTAGGTATATCCCCCCGACATCACGGTCTCCGAGGTATACGAAAGCTCATCGCGAACGCCCTGTCTTGTGCCGCCGATCTTGGCAAGATCGCTACACGAAATAATGATGCCGTTCTCATCAATGACGCCGATCACACGATCGACCGCGTCCTTCATCTGATGAATAATTCCCTGAAACAACCGATTGGACATAAGTATCTTCCTCCGAAAT
This sequence comes from Oscillospiraceae bacterium, assembly GCA_015064545.1. Classification (GTDB taxonomy): domain Bacteria; phylum Bacillota; class Clostridia; order Oscillospirales; family CAG-272; genus Colimorpha_A. Next base: position 7,909 of record SVSA01000040.1, read on the forward strand.
ATGTATGAATAATGAGTTTCACTGTTGATTATCGGGCGTTAGTTCGCGGCAAAGCGACAACGCCGCCAAAACAAATCCCGATGCGGTTTCGCACCGCAAGATCCGCGGACCCAGTCCGCACAAAAGCATTCCCTGCCGTTTGGCCTCCTCAGCTTCCTCCGATGAAAAGCCACCCTCCGCGCCGATCACAATCGTTATCTCGGTTCCCTTCCGTGTAAGAAGTACACCCAACGGCTCGGTCCCTTCGGCCTCATAGCAAAAAAGCGGTAAATCGGCCTGTGAAGCCTCGGCCAGCATCTGACGGTAAGTCAGTGTCGGTCGAACTTCAGGCAACATTCCGCGCCCGCATTGCTTGGCCGCTTCGGCGGCAATGCGATTCAAACGCTCCCTCTTTTTTTCGGGATCATGGCCCGGCTTGGCAATGCAACGGCTGCTTTCGAACGGTGTGACCGAATACACACCGCATTCCACCGCCTTTTGGACGATCGTTTCAAGTTTATCGCCCTTGGGAAGCGCTTGGTAGAGCCGTACCCGATAGGGCGGCTCTGTCTTACAAACCGATTCTGTCTGTATCTTTGCCAAAACATAGCCCTCACCGAATTCGTCAAGAACACAAGTGAGAAGACGGCATTCGGGACAGCAAACAGACAGGGCGTCGCCCTTCCGCATCCGAAGCGAATAGGAAATATGATGAGCATCCTCTCCGACGATGCGGACCGTATCGCCCACAATGGCATCGGCTGTCACAAAAAAGCGTTGCATAGCACTCCGTTACGACCAAAAGATCGGTTTTGCCGTTTTGCCGACATCATCGGCCATCACGGCACAATACCTCGTTAATATCATACATGATTTTTGACGATTTGTCAATATTTTTTCGGCTTTTTTTGTAAAAAATATCGAAACTTATAGGACTATTACACAAAATGAGGTCAAGAAATTTATTCGCATTCCCTTGATACCGAGACAATAGCCTCGGATAACCGAATTCTTTCTTCTCCTTTTGCACACCGAATTTTGAATAAAAGACAAGACGGACGGCAAAGCCGTCCGTCTTCCCTTGAAAAATCAGTTTACTCCTCGTCGGATACTGTCTCTTCGACCGTATCTTCCTCCGTCGAAGGAACCTCAACACCCGGATAGCCCTTTTCCATCAGTGCACGGATCGAAAGGCTGATCTTGTGGTTCTCTTCGTCGATTGCGGTGATCTCAACATTAACAACCTGACCGACCGACAGAACATCGGAGGGCTGGGCAATCTTGTGGTTCGTGATCTGATTGACATGAATCAGACCGTCAACACCCGGAACCACCTCGGCAAAAGCGCCGAAGGGCATCAGGCTGACAACACGAACCTCTGCCATATCACCGACAGCATACTTGCCGGTGAAGACATTCCAGGGATTAGTCTCCTCGGTCTTATAGCCGAGCGAGATGCGCTTGGTTTCCGCATTGAATTCCTTGACGAAAACGCGGATAACCTGACCAACCGAAACAACATCGGCAGGGCTCTTGATGTGGGTCCAGGACAGCTCGGTTCTATGTACCATACCGTCAACGCCGCCAAGATCAACGAAAGCGCCGTAGGACGTGATCGATTTAACCTCGCCCTCATAAACCTTGCCTTCTTCGATGTTGGCCCAGAAATCGGCTTCGCGAAGCTTTCTTTCCTCGCTCTTTACCTTACGGATCGAAGCGACAGCGCGCTTTCTGTCCTCTCTGACCTCAATAATCTTGGCCTTCTGAACCGTTCCAACAAGCACCGACAGATCGCCATCCTTAGCAACGCCGGTCTGCGATGCGGGAACGAAGAGACGGTTACCTTCATAGTTCAGAAGAACACCGCCCTTGATAACGTCAGCAACGGTACCTTCGATCACGGTGCCCTCGTTGTACGCATCAAGAACCTTCTTCCAACGCAGCTTGTTGTCCACTCTCTTCTTGGACAAGGTGGCAACGCCGTCACGGTCGCTGACCTTAATGACAACTGTGCTAACCTCATCGCCCACGCTGAATAGATCCGCCAGCCTGACACTGGCATCGTCGGTGACCTCATCGTAAGGAATGATGCCGGTCACCTTGGCACCAAGGTCAACGTGTAATTCACCCGAAGAAACGGATGTAATTACACCGGTAACGGTATCTCCTGTATTTAAAGGTCTCAGCGAGTCTTCAAGCATTCCGGCAAAGTCCTCGCCGCCGGAAACCTCTCCGGCATCTGTGATTTTGTTCTCAAGTTCGCTCATTCGTGTTTTTACCTCCTGTATTATCCCACCGGGCGTAGATGCTCCGGCGGTTATTCCCACCTTTGAGAAGGGTGTGAATCGAATGTAATCCAGCTCCGAGGCCTGCTCAATAAAATAGGTTTGCGGCTGCACGCGCTTTGCCGTTTCATAAAGCTTATTGCTATTGGAGCTGTTGCGGCCACCGATGACCAGCATCAAATCGACTTCGGCGGCCAACGAGGCCGCCTCAGACTGGCGTTTTTCGGTAACACTGCATATTGTATCAAAAATAATCGCGTTTGTACAGACCTTTTCGAGATTTTTTTGACATTTTTTCCATTTTGCCGTATTTTGGGTTGTTTGCGCCACAATAATCGTCGGTTTGTCACTCGGCAAGAGTGTTTCTGCCTCCTCGGGAGAGGTCAGGACGATGGCTTGGGAATCCGAATAGCTGACAATTCCCTCGACCTCGGGGTGCTTGGGATCACCGAAAACGATCAACTGTCGCGACCGATACTCCGAAACCAGACGATGGATCTTCTTGACATAAGGGCACGTCATATCACAAACCGAAACATAGCAGTTCTGCTCGGCATACCGCGCCAGCTCCTCGCTGATCTCGCGGCTGACGCCGTGGGCACGGATAACGATCGTGCAGGGATCGGCTTCGTTTGCCGAAGCCACAACCGACGGAAAATCCTCCGGTGTGATCACAGCCACGCCGCGCGCCTCCAGCTCGGCTACCAAATGGCGGTTATGAATCAGGCTGCCTACCGTATAGATGCGGCCGTGATCCGGACGATCACAGAGCGCATACACCGCATCGACAGCACGTGCCACGCCGAAGCAAAAGCCGGCATTCTGTGCAACAAGAATCGCCATCAGTCGTTCTCCGGCATCAGCGCAGTAATACGGGAAAAGATCAGCTCGGCACCGTGACGATGATCCTCCGGTGACTCGGCCACTGCGGCCAGTTCCTCCGGAGAAATCTCCTTACCGATCCGTATGACCGTCTTGCGGAACAAGCGTACCTTGTGATCCTTGACATCAATGTAAATCGGAAGAACCGATACGCCGGCGCGTCCGGCAACCATCGAGCATCCGAATTTCACCTTGGTCGTTCGAGGATCAACGCCGCGATAACGGGTTCCCTGCGGAAACATAACGATGGACTCTCCCTCCTTCAGCAGGGAGATGGTTTTCTTGATCGCTGCAACATCACTGCCGCCGCGATCGATGAAATAACCGCCGAGTGCGGCAATTAACTGTTTCACAACCGGAACCTTTTTCAGCTCGGCCTTGGCCATGTAGCGCGGATTGTGCGCTAACGCTGCACCGAGCAGGATGGGATCCAAAAGCGACTGGTGATTGGCACAAATCAAATACGGAACACCGGGACGCTCATTTTCGGGATTTTCGACGCGGATGCGCCATAGCTTTCGAATCAGACCGGCCAAAAGAAACTTGGCCTTCGAGTAAAAGCTCATGCTAACTTATCGGCGATTATGGCAAGCGCCGCCTCCACCGTTCCCTCTCGGTCAAGATCCGAGTTATCGAGAATCACAGCGTCCGCGGCAGGAACAGCGGGCGCGACCTTTCGCGTGGAATCGTTACGATCGCGGGCAAGCATTTCGCTTTCCACCGCTTCAAGGGTTGTTTGAACCCCCTTCTCGCAAAGCTCGAGATACCGACGCTTGGCACGGGCACGCTCATTGGCACAAAGGAAAATCTTAACATCGGCATGTGGCAGAATCACGGTACCGATATCGCGACCATCCATCACCACATTGTGTGTGGCTGCCATATTGCGCTGAAGATCGAGCAAAAAGCTTCGGACGCCGGGAATGGCCGAAACGCGCGAGGCGCCCATCGAAATCTCGGGCATACGAATCTCGCTGCTGACATCACGGCCGTTGAGATAAACGTGCTGTGAGCCATCCTCCGCATAATCGAGGGTAACCGACACCGTGGAAAGCTGAGCAACCACCGCCTCGGCATCGGCAATATCAACAGACCGCTCGGCCATGGCCAGCGCGACCGTCCGATACAAGGCACCGGTATCCACGTAGATATAGCCAAGCCGCTTGGCAACCGTTCTTGCTAAATAACTTTTGCCGGCACCGGCGGGGCCATCGATTGCAATTCCGATCATAGGTCATCCATCCTTCTCTCTTTTTGCGAAAAAAGCCGCAACATCGTTATTCTACCACAACTCGTTTACTTTTTCAAGGGCATTTTGAAGATTTTACAACAAATTTATAAGGAAAGTTTTTCTGGCAACGCTCCGCCAAGACTACCGGCTGTCCCGTTTATAAGATTGAATGGAGGATTTCCTTGATCCATACCGTCAATGTATGCGGTAAAAACGCAAATAAAAGCAAAAGTTAAATGCTTTTTCGGGGGAAAATTTCATTTTCCTTGACATCCCTCTGCCAATATGCTATACTATAGGGTATGAAAAATTCGGTAACACAAATCACGAGGTATTCCATGGAAAAAATCAAACCCCGTACGCTATCCGGCTTTATGGAGCTCCTCCCTGCCGAGCAAACATTGTTCGACGCCATGATGGCGACGCTGAAAGACACCTATGCTCTCTACGGTTTTACGCCGCTCGATACGCCTCTTATCGAAGCCTCCGAGGTTCTTCTTGCCAAAGGCGGCGGCGAAACCGAAAAGCAGATTTACCGCTTCACCAAGGGGGATGCCGATCTCTCGCTCCGCTTCGATCTGACCGTGCCGCTGGCACGATATGTCGCCCAGCATGCAGGCGAGCTGACCTTCCCCTTCCGCCGTTATCAGATCGGAAAGGTCTATCGCGGTGAACGTGCCCAGCGCGGTCGTTTCCGCGAGTTTTATCAGGCCGACATCGACATCATCGGCGACGAAAAGCTCGATATTATGAACGAGGCTGAGATTCCTTCGATCATCTACCGTGCCTTTACCAAGCTGGGACTCTCCCGTTTCCGCATCCGTGTCAACAACCGAAAGGTGCTGAACGGCTTCTTTGCGCTTCTTGGCTTAACTGAAAAGGCCGCCGACATTATGCGTACCATCGACAAGCTCGAAAAGATCGGTGCCGCCAAGGTCAAGGACTTGCTTCTTGAGCTGGGAGTATCGGAGGAGCAAGCCGACAAGATCACCGCTTTCATTTCGGTAAGCGGAGACAGCACCTCGGTACTCACGGCCCTCGACGCCTATCGCGGTCAGAATGAGCTGTTCGATCTTGGCGCCGACGAGCTGGCTACGGTCATCGCACACATGAAGGGCTTCGGTGTGCCCGATGAGAATTTCACCGTCGACCTCACCATTGCCCGCGGTCTTGACTATTATACCGGCACGGTTTACGAAACCGTAATGCTCGATCACCCCGAGATCGGATCAATCTGCTCAGGCGGCCGTTATGACAATCTGGCGGAATACTACACCGACCGCAAGCTTCCCGGTGTCGGCATCTCGATCGGTTTAACACGTCTGTTCTATGTTCTCGGCGAACAGAAGATGCTGAACCGTGCCTTCCCTGCCGCCCCGGCCGATGTCATCATTCTGCCCATGACCGAGGACATGAGCCCTGCCGTTTCGCTTGCTACCTCTCTGCGCGAGCAAGGCGTCCGCACCCAGCTCTATGCCGAAAAGAAAAAATTCAAGGCCAAGATCGGCTATGCCGACAAGCTTGGCATCCCGTATGTTATCTTCCTCGGTGAAGACGAAATCGCAAACGGTACGGTTTCCTTAAAGGATATGTCAAGCGGCCAGCAGGTCTCCCTTCCGATTGGTGAGGTGGCTGCCTATGTTTCTTCTCGTTTGACCGCACAAAAAACGCTTACCGTCATTACGGAATAATATCTTCTCCGATCAGGAGCAACAAGCCCATGCGAATGTCTTGGGCTTGTTTTCTTCCTTCTTGTTTTTTCTTATCACGAAGGGAACCTTTTATCGTCACAATCGTCAAAAGAAGCAAACACGCAATATCAAAAGGAATTATGAAAGGAAACATGATTATGAAACGCTTCATTTCTCTTTGCCTTCTGACCTTACTACCTCTGCTTCTGCTTTCCTCCTGCTTATTGCCGAATGCATCGCCGGAAGACGATATCATCGTTGAATTTGTGTATGTTTATGCCATCCATCGCGACGGCTTCATCGGTTGGGGGGATACCCAACAAACAAAGGAGGCTACGTTTTATCTGACAAGCGGTGAGTATCGCCCATGCGACACCGTGCGTGTGGAATATTATGCCTCCGACTATCGTGCCGAAAGCGGCATGACTATAATTCCCGCCGGGAACGAGGAGCTTCAAGCAGGCGGCGAGCAGGGTGCCTACTATTACGGTACCGTCTCCGCCCTCATCAGCCATCGCCTCAGTAACGAGGATGAGCCGCATTACAGCAAAGCCATCGACGGCACCGAGCCGGAAGAAACCACTTCCCCGTGCGCAGACAACGAGGATACCGACAATCTGATGAGGCCGCGAAAGCCGGTCATTTACCTATATCCCTCTATCGAAAGTGAAATCACGGTTACCCTTGACTTTAACGGAACGCTTACCACAACCATTCCTCCCTATCAAGACGGCTGGACTGTTACCGCCTCCCCCGATGGTACGCTGACCGACCGCGAGGGAAACCGCTATCCTTATCTTTTCTGGGAAGGCGTCACGACGGTTCTCCTCCCGATTGACGAAGGCTTCTGCGTTCGCGGCGAAGAAACCGAGGCATTCCTCCTTGACATTCTTCCTCGCCTCGGGCTGATCGAGCGTGAATATACTGAATTCATCGATTATTGGCTTCCCTTCATGAAGAATAATCCCTATAATATCATTTCCTTCCAGACCGATGCTTACGAAGCCTTGGCTCCGCTCACCATATCGCCTGCTCCGGATGCCGTTCTTCGCGTTTTCATGTCCTTCTATGC
>SVSA01000041.1 GCA_015064545.1 Oscillospiraceae bacterium
AGACCAACGAAGGCTGCTCCGCCGGTTCCTTCAAGGTTTATAAGAACGGTGAGTGCATGGACAAGAACCTCAAGTGGCAGCTCATCTTCGAAAAGGGCGGCTACTTCAAGCCCGACGTTCTCGCTGCTGACGAAGTAGAAACCACCGAGACTCAGGCTCCTACCACTCAGGCCCCCGAAACCTCCGCTCCCACGACGCAGGCTCCTGTTACCCAGGCTCCTACCACTCAGGCTCCCGCTACGACCGAAGCTCCCGCTTCCTCGGACAACACCCCCGTTCCTCCGCAGGGTGACAGCGCGCTGATCTCGGCGCTCGCTCTCGTTCTCGTCAGCGGTCTTGCCGTATCCTTTGTGACCCGCAAGAAGAGATAAGCTCTGACGAATTCTTCAATAGGAGGGAACCGATGCCAGGGCATCGATTCCCTCCATCCCCCATGTTTTCCTGACGAGTACCGTGAGAATCAAGAGGAATTCCCTGTTTTCACGGTACTCGTCTGCCCACTCAGAAAGGATCAGAACCATGAACCGCATAACACGCCTGATTGCTATGCTGTTGGTGACCCTGTTATTGACTGCCTGTAACCCTGAAACACCTCACGACACCAACACTCCGCTCTCCTCCGACGAATCCTCTTCGCAGACGCAGTCCCATCCCACGACCAATGCTCCGCTCACAACAGATCCCACCGCGACTTCTGAGGTCGGAATGTACCTCCCCGCGACGATGGCTGAGATGCTGGCACTCTCTCCTTCCGAACAGCAGGCGGTTGTCATTCTGCAGGGTTACTATGCCCCCGGCGACGGTGGCGGCGGCACCTTTTATTACAACGCCGCCTCTACGCTGACCCCCGATGGCGGCATGGTGCTTCCCTGTCAAAAGGGCGGTAACTTCGTCCGTTCTGCCGACGAAAGTCATGTCAATGTGAAATGGTTCGGTGCCAAGGGCGACGGTATCGCCGACGATACCAAGGCGATTCAGGCCGCAATCGATTCGCTGCCCGAGGGAGGCGGAACCGTCTATCTCCCGGCAGGCACCTTTCTGATTTCCTCCACCATACGCATCGGTAACGGCAACGCCGGCACCGAAAAATCCACCGTCACCGGCATTAAGCTGATCGGTGCGGGCGGCGGATTTGCTCACGATATGCGCGCCTCCACCTGTCTGATCGCAACCAAAGCGATGGACAGCATGATCTATGTGGCCGGCCGTATCTCCGATTGCGAGATCGGCGGCATCTATCTGGGCGGTAACGGACAGGCCAAAACCTGTTTGTTCCTCCATTCCTTTTCCGGCTGTTATTTCCACAATCTGATGGCGATCGGCTTTACCGATATCGGCATTCAGGTCATGGCCGGTACCAAACCCACCGGTAACTATAATATCTATAACCGCTTTGAATCCATCGGCGTCTTCTGTCTCTACGACGAAACCACCGCCATTCTCTTTGACGGCGACTATTCGGTCAGTAACGATACCTGGCTGACCGTCCTCACCGATTGCCGCTTTGATACGGCCCAGTCGGAGCGCTCGGTTGCCGCACACTTTAAGTTTGTCGACAGCATTTCGTTCTATCGCTGTCATTTCAATACCTACAAAAAAACGTCGGTCGGCGCGGTGTTCGACGCCCTCGACAATCACGATTTCCCTTGTGGTATGGCCTTTTACGACTGCTCGGTAACCTCTCACCAGGTTCTGGAGGACAGCACCCACAAGATTCGCAAGCAGTATTTCTACGGCTTCGGCACCTATGATAATGAAACGGTGCCTACCCATCACAAGCTCATCGGCATTACCGATACCGGCATTCCCTTTAACATGGATGAGCTGGTCGTCCCTCCCACAGGGGCGCCGGACGGCTCCTATTCGCTGCCGGCCATTAACGGCCGGATCGATACGGATGCGGGAACCGGTACTGAAACCCATTACAATTTGAAAGAAAACAATACCGTGGCGGTGCTGGTCAACGCCTCGGGCACCTTGAAGGGCGGCTCCTTCTATTGCTCCAGCTATGGAAACAATGTGGGAACACTGACCTTCCGCGTATATCGCTGGAACACCGACTATGACACCACCCTGAAGGGAGCGGTGCTTGCCACCGACAGCATCACCGATTTCGTCGATAATACCCTGCGCGATGTTACCTTCGACGGATTGGAAGGCGGCTATTATCTGGTTGTCATTACCGGAACCTCTCCGGCAGGCGACCACGGTGTGGCCGTATGGACGAGGGGCAAGGTCAACTCTACGGTGACCTTTATCAACGGTGAACCGGTCTCGGCCGGTGTGCGCGGCTCCCTTCTGATTGAATAAATACGAGGATACCACCATGAAAACAATGAAATGGACAATCGGGCTGATTCTCCTTGTCAGCGCGCTTTTGCTCTGCGGCTGTCAGGAAACCGAGCCCACCACCCCACCCGTCACCGACATCACGACCGAGACGGCATGGGAAGACCCGGTACCAACCCAGCCGGGCAGCTACATCGTAGCGAATATGGCTGAGCTCTTAGCGCTCGAGCCTGCCGAAATGCAAGCCCTTGTTATTATGCAGGGATACTACACTCCCGGCGACGGCGGCGGCGGAACCTTTCTCTATAATGCCACCACGCGGACGACCGAGGATGGCGGTGTTGTGATTAAGAGCAGTGTGGCTCGCGGACGCTTCACGCGCCAGTGTGATCCGCTATCCCTGAATGTTAAGTGGTTCGGCGCTGTGGGCGACGGCAAGCATGACGACACCGATGCCATTCAGCAAACCATCCTGGCCCTGCCCGAAAAGGGCGGTACGGTGATCGTACCGGGCGGTACGTACAGCCTCTCCAAGACCATCCAGATCGGCAACGGTAATGCCGGCGAGACGATATCCGGTCGTTCGGGCGTTCGCCTGATCGGAACGGGCGGCATGGCCGTGACCGACGGTACGGCGCCGACGGTATTCCGCGCCGATCAGAAGATGGAATCGGTGCTGTATCTTGTGGGAAGAATCTCGGATTGCGAGCTGAGCGGTATCTGCTTTGATGCCAACGGCAAGGCCGAGAACGCGCTGTATCTCCACTCCTTCTCGGGCTGTCATTTTTCGAATCTGACGCTGACCGGCTTTACCAAAATCGGCCTTAAGATCATGGGCGGTAATGAGCCTACCGGTAACTACAATATCTTCAACCGTTTTGAGACGATTCACGTCAAGGCTACCGCCGACCATACCACCTGTCTCTTTTTAGACGGTATCCGAAACGACACCTGGCTGACCACCCTTACCGATTGCAGCTTCGACGCCGGCTCATATCAGAATGCCAAAGCGGCGCATTTCCGCTTTGTCGACAGTATTTCCTTCTACCGTTGCCGTTTCAAGGCCAAGGACACCTCCTCGGTCGGCATGGTATTCGACGCCTTCAGCGTTAATCTCTTCCCCTGCGGCATGGCCTTCTATGACTGCTCGGTGGATTCCACAAAGGTATTGGAGGACAATACCCATCAGATTCGTAAACAGTATTTCTTCGGCTTAAAAACCACCGACGGCGAGCCGATTCCCACCAACAACAAGCTGATCGGCGTCACCGATCAGGGCGAAACCTTTAATCTCGACGATGTGGAATCCTTCATCGCCGCAAAGGATCCGAATTACAACTGGAACGAATATACGCTTCTGCCCAAGGCAGGTCGCGTGGAAACCTTCCAGGGGCTGGGTGCGCAAGAGCACTACAACCTGAAGGATCCCAGCCGATCGGTTGCCGTTTTGGTGAATGCGGCGACAAAGGTAACCGGCTTCACCCTCTATTGCTCCAGCTACAGCAATGCCGTGGGCAGTATCAAGGTGGAGGCTTATGAATGGAATACCGATTACGCAACGACGGTAGCGGGACAGCCGGTGGCGTCGGGGCGGATTGAGAATTTCCCCGACAACAGCTGGCAGGAGGTCGCCTTTGAGGGACTTTCGACCGGCTACTATCTCATTGTGATCACCGGTGACGTACCGGCCAGCGACTACGGCGTGGCAGTGTGGAAGAGCACAAAGGTTTCCTCCTCCATTACCTTCATCGACGGTAAACGTGCCGAGGTTGGCCTTTACGGTGCCCTTCTGACCGAGTAAGGAGGAATAAACATGAAACTCTTATCCAATCTGCGTTTGATCGCGCTCCTTGCCGCTCTGCTGCTTCTGACAACCTCCTGTGTCATGCCTCACACGACACCGAGCAATCTCTCTGAGGCACCGGCCTCTGATACCACCGATCCCTCATCATCGGAAAGCCTGCCGGAAGTCCAGAGCCGCTACTTCTTTGCCAACATCAACGCCATGCGTAAAACCCTCCCCGAATCCACCGATGCCATCGTGATGCTGGATGGATACACGATCGCCGGCGACGGCGGCGGCGGTCTCTTTTACTGGGATTCCTCGGACACCACGCCCGATAACGGCGGCACCGTGATTGCACCCAAGGGCGCCGATACGGGGCGTTATCACCGTATCTTTGATGGTATGACCTTCAATGTCCGATGGTTTGGTGCGATCGGAAACGGCAGCGCCGATGATACCGAGGCCATTCAGGCGGCCATCGATGCCCTGCCGGACAACGGCGGTGAAGTAATCCTCCCCGGCGGTACCTATCGCATTTCCAAGCCGCTTGAGGTGGGTAACGGCACGAAAGACACCCCCTCCACCAAAAACGGAATCCGCCTGATCGGCATGGGCAGCTCTGCCGGCCATGAAACGATCAGCCTGACCTACATCCGTCCCAAGCAGGAGATGGAGATCATGATGAAGATCAACGGTCCGATTGCCGACTGTGTGATCTCGGGCATTCAGTTCTACGGAGACGGCAAGGTCGACGGCATGATGCAGATGACCGATATGGTTGGATGCACCATTGAAAATGTGTCGGCGAAAAACTTCCGCAAAACCGCCTATATCTATACAGCCGTATCGGCTGTGGGCAGTCACGACAACCTCTTCAAATCGGTGGGTAGCGGCAACTTCATCAACGAAACCACCGGTATCTTTATCGGCGGTAATCCCGAAGCGGGGGCCTTGGTGAGCAACACCGTTTTCACCGATTGCCGCTTCGATACCTCCCAAACCGATAATTCGATCGCCGCCCATATCCAATATGCCGAGAAGCTGACCTTCTTCCGCTGCCATCTTAATGTTTACAAGTTTGACACCTGCACCGGTCTGCTGTTAGACGCTACGGCCAAGGACGGGTATCCCCGTCAGAACTCCTTCTACGACTGCTCAGTCACCCGCCTCTACGTATCGGAGGACGAAACCCACACCATCGGCCACACCTTCCTGCTCGGTCACGGTACGTACGATAACGAGCAATTTGCCAAGCATCCGCACATTTTCGGCTTGACCGATATCGGTACGATCATCGGCGCAAACGGAAAAGACAACTAAGAAAGAGACAACTATGAAAATCTGTATATTTGCCGATCCGCATTACTGCTCCAAGGAAACGCTGGGCAATTCTGATCGTAAGCCCAAGCTTTCGCTTGAAAAAATGACGCGTATGGTGGCCGCCGCCCAAGCAGAGGGCATATCGCTCTTTGTCTGTCTCGGCGATTTCGTCAACATGGAGGGCTCGCGGGAGAAGGATAAGCAAAATGCGGCCGAGGCCGCTAAGGTACTGACCGACAGCGGGATTCCCTGCATCCTCTGTATGGGCAACCATGACGGCGAGGTTATGACGCGCGAGGAATTTGCTGAGGTCACCGGTTTTCTGATCGCCCCCTGCACCTACGATCTGCCGTCGGGCAAGCGCCTTGTGTTCCTGGATGCCAATTATGACAGCAACTATACCCCGTATCAATGCCATCACGTGGATTGGACCGATGCCAATGTTCCCCCCAAAGAGCTGGCGTGGCTGCGCGAGGCTTTGGCAGGACGGGAGGCCGAGGTTTTCCTTCACCAGAATCTGGAGCCCGAGGCCGAGGCGCATCACCGCGTGCGCAATTATGAAGACGTACTGGCAATCTTAAAGGAAAACCGTGTCTTGCGCGTATGGCAGGGCCACTACCATTACGGTGCCGACCGCGTTTGGGAGAATATCCCGTTTATCACGCTGAAGGCAATGTGCGTCTTTGAGGACACCGCCGTGATCGCAGAGGTATAAGCACATTGTTTACAGTGAACCAGGTAAAGGAAACACGTATGGATTACACTTCTCTTCCCCTTTTTGCCGAGGCAGACATTGTGATCTGCGGCGGCGGAACTGCCGGTGCATTTGCCGCCAAGGCGGCGGCTGACAGCGGCTTTCGCGTCCTGATTGTTGAACAGCTCGGCTCGCTCGGCGGCTCGGCCACAAACGGCTTGGTATTACCGATTATGAGCACCCATATGCCGGGAAATCCGCAATGCTCCTATATCAGCGGTCTGGTTCGCGACAAGCTGCTGTCTTTGGGCGGCGTGGATCAAGGCGGCATGAATTTCGATCCTCTGCTTCTGAAAATCGTGTTGGAGCAGCTCTGCACCGAGGCAGGAGTACGGATCATGTTTTACACCACACTGGCCGACACCATCCGGCAAGACAACCGGATTCACGAGCTGGTAGTGGTGAACAAGGCCGGGCTCGGACGCATCCGCGGACGCTGCTTTATCGATGCCACCGGTGACGGTGATCTTGCCGTCCGTGCCGGCGCTTCCTTCACCAAGGGCGATCCCGAAACCGGCAAGAACCAAGCCGTATCCCTGCGGTATATAGTCTCCGGCATCGATATGGAGGTCTTCGGCGCCTTCGTTCAGGAAATTGCCAAGCTGAAAAACGGCCGCGGCGCCTATTATACCAACGACCGTATTGCCGTGGCCTGCTGTGCCGATGATTCCTGGGCCTTTTCCGATCTCTTCTGCGAAGCCATCGCCAACGGCGATCTCTTGGAGGAGGACAAGGTTTATTGGCAAGGCTTTACGGTTACGGGACGAAAGGGCTGTATCGCCTTTAATAATCCCGAATTCTTCCACAAAACCGACGGCACCGATCCCGACCATCTCACCGAAATTCAGCTGCTCGGCAAACAGACAATCCTGCGGCAGATGCGCTTTTACCGCAAGTATCTGCCCGGCTTTGCGCAGGCCTATGTTTCGGAAATTGCTTCGATGGTGGGCGTGCGGGAAAGCCGTAACATTCTCACCGAATATGTCCTGAGTGCCGAGGATCTCTTGCTGCGCCACAAATTCCCGGACAGCATCTGCCGCTCAAATTATCCCATGGATGTCCACGGAAAAACCTTACAATTCCATTTGAAAAAGGAACCGGCAGCCAACGACGGCAAGCCGTGGTATGAGATTCCCTACCGCTCGCTTGTTGTCAAGGGTCTTGACAACTTGTTGGTAGCGGGACGCTGCTTGGGTGCCGAATTTTTGGCTCAAAGCAGTCTCCGCGTCCAGCATTCGGCCCGAGCCTCGGGAGAGGCGGCCGGCATTGGAGCCGCGCTGTCCCTTTCCCAAGCCGTTCTTCCGCGCGAAGTAGACGGCAGCGAGATCAGAGCCATCATGCTGTCACGGGGCGCCGTGTTCGGTGAAGAATAATTCTCCGAACCGGTCTGCGAAGGAACGCGACGAAAAGCAGGCTCTCCGATCTTTCCGGAGAGCCTGCTGTGTCTTATGCCAAGGATTGACATTCTTCCCCTTTTGTGTCATAATCATACTACTATTATCCAACGGAGGTTTTTATGTCCGCGTTTTCCGCTAAGTTTCCGCTTTCCTTTCGCTCCGACGGCACCTTTCGGGTGCTGATGATGTCGGACCTGCAGGAATCGCCTCATTACGACCCTCGTTCCCTTCGCTCGGTTGAAGCGCTCTTAGCGGAAGGGGATCCCGATCTTGTCATCCTCGGCGGAGATAACTGCTTCGGCCCCGAAATTCACGGGGAGGAGGATCTGAAGCAATTTCTCGATATTTTTACAACTCCGATGGAAAAGCGCGGCATCCCGTGGGCACACGTTTTCGGCAATCACGACCACGATGTGCCGATTCCCGCCGATCGCCATCAAGCGCTGTACGAAAGCTATCCCCATTGCCTTTCCTCCCATGTCGAGGGAATCCACGGTATGACCAATTTTATGCTTCCGGTTTTCAACAGCAAAAACGAGATGGCACTCGCCATCTGGGGACTCGATACCAACCATCATGTCCGTGAATTAGACTGCCTTGTCGGAGGACGCTCCCTGCACGACATGGCCGGACTTCCCAACCAGCCGGTCGGCTACGGGGTATGGGGCACCCTCTATTTTGATCAGCTGATGTGGTATCACAATACCTCTCTCGCCTTAGAACGCGAGCAGGGACGCAAGGTGCCGGGACTTCTCTGTATGCATATCGCCCCCTATGAATATCGCACCGCCATGGCCAACCCTACCCTCTGTGTCAGGGAGGGAAGCTATGAAGAGCCTCTCGGCAGTACGCCCTTCAACAGCGGTCTCTTTTCGCTTCTCCTGCAACGGGGCGATGTCAAGGCCATTTGCTGCGGTCATACCCATCGCAATGACGCGGATGCCGAATACTGCGGCATTCGTCTCCTGTGGGACGCCTGCGTGGGTTACCGCTGTTACGGTGTGGATGAGCGGCGCGGCGGGCGGCTCTTCGTCTATCGGGAGGAGGATCCCGAAACGGTTACCACCCGTATGCTCCGAACGCTCGACAAGGTATAACGCCCTTCCCTTGGCTTTTGGCGGCAAGTCATGATCCGACTTGCCGCTTTCTATTTCGTTTCCTGCGCGAAACGGCAACACCGCACGGTTTTGTCCTGCCGTTTCTCATTCATAACTGCACGAATCTTCCAAGGATATGCCAAAAAGCTTGGTCAAAACGCCGAATTTTCATAAAAAGCCAAAAAGCACTTTACAACTTTAGCGTGATGAAGTATAATGTCTGTATCAACTAACCATTCATTACCGAAAGGAATCTTACCATGAAAAAACTTCTTGCCCTTCTGCTGGCCGCTCTGATGCTCACCTTCTGCTTTGTCGGCTGCCAAACACCCGAAAAAACCATCGTTGTCGGTTACACCATTTACGCACCCATGAACTATACCGACGAAAACGGTAAGCTCGTTGGCTTTGACACCGAGCTTGCCACCGCTGTTTTTGAAAACCTCGGCTACAAGGTTCTCTTCCAGGAAATTGTCTGGGGAAGCCGATACACCGACCTGAACGCCGGCACCATCGACTGCATCTGGAACGGCTTCACCGCGAACTGTCCCGACAACGACGACGGCATTCAGCGCTCCGAGAAGGTTGATTTCTCGTATAATTATATGGAAAACCGTCAGGTTATCGTTGTGAAGAAGAACTCCGGCATTGCCTCCGCCGCCGATCTGAGCGGTAAGCAGGGCGCCGCCGAAAGCGGCTCCGCCGGCGAAACCTACGGCAACACCTTTGAGGGTGTCACCATCAAGGGCTTTGACGTACAGACCAAGTGTATCTTTGAGGTTAACGCCGGTACCGCCGATTTCGCCGTTGTCGACGCTCAGCTCGCCAAGAGCTATGTCGGTAAGGGTGACTATGCCGATCTTATGGTCATCGACGGACTGTCCAGCGATGTTGAATACTACGCCATCGTCTTCCGGAAAGGCAGCGAGCTGACCGCACTTGTCAACGAGCAGCTTGAAAAGCTGGCCGCCGACGGCACCATTGCCGCTTTGGCCGAAAAGTACAACGTTGCCACCACCGCTATCACCGATTTCTCCGATCAGAAATAATCCCGGCGAGCGCTATCCATGTCTTTTTTAGAGGTTACCGCTTTCCTCCTTGACGGCTTTTACATATCGCTGCTGATCTTTGCGGTAACACTGCTTTGCGGTGCACCGCTTGGTCTTCCCATCGCTTTTTGTTCCATGAGCCGCTTCAAGCCGGTGAAAGCCATTGCAAAAGTGATCGTGTGGATCGTTCGGGGTGTTCCCCTGATGCTGCAGATCTTTATCATTTATTATGTGCCGGGGCTGGTCTTCCACTTTCCCCTGTTCAGCCGTGTAGACCGCTTCTTCTTTGTCAATTACGGCGTAGCCGATGCCGGACGAATCACCGCCGTGCTGATTGCCTTTACCATCAATTATGCCTGCTACTTTTCCGAAATCTACCGTGGCGGCATCGAAAGCATTTCGAAGGGACAGTATGAAGCCGGTTATGTCCTCGGCCTGACCAAAAAGCAGATCTTCCGACATATTATCTTAAAGCAGGTCGTTCAGCGTATCGTCCCGCCAATGTCGAATGAGATCATTACGCTCATTAAGGATACCGCTTTGGCCAACTGCATCGTGGTCTGCGAGATCATCAAGCAGGCCAATGAGCTGGCCGCAAACAAAGCTATGATCTGGCCGTTATTCTATACCGGTGCCTTCTATCTTGTCTTTGTCGGTTTTCTGACCATCGTGCTCGGCCGCCTTGAAAAGAAGATGAGCTATTTCAGGAGTTAAAGCTATGGCGTTATTAATCGCAAATCAACTGAAAAAAAGCTTTGGAAAAACCGAGGTGCTGAAGGGCATCAGCTTTTCGCTCAACCGCGGCGAGGTGCTTGCCATCATCGGCTCGTCGGGAAGCGGCAAAACCACCTTGCTTCGTTGTCTGAACTTTCTTGAGCTCCCTGACGAGGGCTCGATCACGGTGGGAGACAAGGTGCTGTTTGACAGTAGTGACGCCACCACGTTGAGCGATGAGGTAATTCGGCAGAACCGGCTTCACTTTGGCATGGTTTTCCAGAATTTTAACCTTTTCCCGCAGTACAATGCCTTAGAAAATGTCACCCTCGCGCCCACTCTCTTGAAAAAAGGAACTCCGGCGGAAATCGACGCCACAGCACGACGTCTGCTGGATCAGGTTGGCCTGTCGGATAAGCTCACGAACTATCCCTTCCAGCTTTCGGGCGGTCAGCAGCAGCGTGTTGCCATTGCCCGAGCATTGGCCATGCAGCCCGAGGTGCTCTGCTTCGACGAACCGACCAGCGCCTTGGACCCCGAGCTGACCGGTGAAGTGTTGCGCGTTATCCGCGGGCTCAAGAACCGCGACACCACGATGATTGTTGTCACACACGAGATGGAGTTCGCCCGTCATGTTGCCGACACGGTCATCTACATGGCCGACGGTGTCATTGAGGAAATGGGAACGCCCGCGCAGATTTTTGAGAATCCGCAAAGCGAAAAAACCAAAGCGTTCCTTCGTGGCACGCAGTCCTCGCTGTAAGGAGGCCATCATGAGTGAAAAAATCGAAGCACTCTACCGTCTGATCCTCCGTCTTGAGACACCGGAGGATTGCCGGGATCTTTTCGGCGATCTCTGCACCGAAAAGGAGATCGAAAAGATGGCCGAGCGAGTGCTCGCTGCGCGTCTGCTCATGCAGGGAAAAACCTATCAGCAGGTAATTGCCGAAACCGAAATCTCCTCGGCCACCCTCAGCCGTGTCTCGCGCTGTGTGCAGTACGGCAAGGGCTATTCCCGTTTTATAAAATCTTCGGAATCCTGAAACCGAGCCTCTCACGGAACCAACCGCCGTGAGAGGCTTTTTACGTGACCAGATATCGGCTGTCCTACTTGCAATTTCTGAAATTTATGGTATAATAACAATATCCGTTATCTTTTTCACACAGGAGAATCCCTATGGCTGGTGGACCTTGGACGATAATTCGTTCGATGCCTCCTATTACGGAAAAATCGACATGGCCACGGGGATTAAGTCCAACGGCATGCGAAAGCAATAACCCCCGCCTGTTTTCCGTCATGGAGAACGGCTGTGATAGCATACCATATTCTTATACGAACGGAAGGAAACGTCATGGAACAGAAAAAGCTCGTTATCGTCATCAACGGTGCCGGCGGTGTCGGCAAGGACACCCTGTGTAACGCGCTGACCGAAGATTTTTCGGTTATCAATATTTCGGCGATCACCCCCATTAAGGAGATTGCCGCCCAACACGGCTGGAAGGGCGAAAAGGACGATCGCTCCCGCCGCTTTTTGGCCGAGCTCAAGCGTATTTTTGCCGACTATAATGACCTGCCGACGCGGTATCTTGTCGAGCAGTATCACCACTTTGCCGCAAGCGATGCCGAAATTCTCTGTGTCCACATCCGCGAAAGCGATCAGATTGCCAGATTTGTGCGCGAGGTTTCGCTGCCCTGCTTGTCCCTTTTGGTGCGCCGCGATGTCATTTCCTCGCACCATTACGGCAATCAGGCCGATGACGAGGTAGAAAACTATCCTTACGATCTGATTTTCGACAACAACGCACCCGAAGAGGAAAGTAAACAGGCGTTCCGTGCGCAGATCCGCCGCCTTTATGAGGAAAAGAACCATGCCTGATACTACCTTCCGTCCCTCCACCGTCTTTTTCCTGCCCTTTTCGGCCGAACAACCCGAATCCTTCCCGCAAGAGGTTTCTTCCCTTTCCTGCTGGGATTCCGTACCGACCGAAGCGCTTGCCACACGGTATCTGCTTCGTTATGCGGCACGGATCGCGGAAAATCCCTCTCTCTTCCGGTGCTACCGCCTGGCAGCCGATGCGATGCCTCGCCTTTGTCTGCACAGCGACCGCTTCGCTTATACCGATCGGATTCGGATCGAGGAGATTCGTCTCTCGCTTTTTGCCACCGGCATCGGTTTTTTGGAGCTTCATGTCTTTTATGACGGTCTTTCGCTGACCGAAATCACCGATTTTGCCTATCGCTTCAAGCGCGTGGCACAGGGAGAGCCCGCGGAGGGCGAGTTACTGCTGCTCGACGCGGCCCAAAAGCTGTTGCCACCGTCGGTCACCTTCTTTTTTGAAGGACGGGCGGATTTCAAAAAGGAATGTCTTTGCTTCCACCGTCTCTGTATCACCGAAGGCACCGAAACCGACGAGTCGCTGGATCGGATGCTCTGTCTGCTTCGCCGAAGCTATGCCCAGTGGTTCCGTCTCCCCGGTGATGACAGCGAGTATGATATGCGCTACGACCCCTATCCCAACGATTGCTGGGCGGGGAGTCAGGAGGGGCTGGTTAACCTGAATCTGCGCGCAGGAAACGAGGAAGACGATTGGTTCTTGGATCATTTCAAGTTCAATCATCTTGCCGTCGATTACCATTTTCTCTATCTGTTGCTCCTGAATCAGCGGTTCAGCGCTATTCGCTATATCACGGAAATTGCCGAATGCGGCACCGATAGCCGCCGCAAGCTGGAAAAGCTGAACCGTAACATTGTTCGCCTGAAAACCGTCTTTTCCTTCAACGTCATCTCGGACGACCAAATCTATCAGAACGTCTATGCCCGTCTCTATCGGATTCTCGACATCGACCGCCTGTTGGCCGACATCCGCGACAATGAAGAGCAGATGGAAATTCTTCAGAACACCGAGGCCGTCAAAGCCGACCAAACGGCAAACAAATTCCTGTTCGGCATCTCTCTGCTCTCGCTGTTCTCGGCCTTGATCGATGCCGCCGGTTATTTTGACCGCTTTCCCGGACTGCAAACCGCCTCCACATGGGTCAGCCTTGCCTGCGTGGTCGCCATTATCCTGCTTTGTGTCGTCTTTTTAATCCGCGATCGAAACAAGTAACATCGAGAAATGCCGAATAAAATCGAAAGGATCACAGAAAACAATTTAAAAATCGGTTGACATTTTGTCTATCACGTGATATAATAATATCCGAAATTACATTTCGCAATATTCATAACGAGGTAGCAAAACATGAACCGCACCAAATTAGCCGATCGCCCCTTTCCCTCCTATACCATAGCCGAAGAGCGCTGGCATACTGTCACGCACGCCATTGGCGCCCTGCTCGGCATAGCGGCGCTGGTTGCCTGCCTTTCGCGCTCGATTGCGCGGGGCGATGTGTGGGGGATTGTCGGCAGCGCCATCTACGGTGCTTCGCTGATCGCGCTGTACAGCGTTTCTTCGGTTTATCATGCGTTGCCACGCGGAATAGCCAAGCAGGTTATGCGCGTTCTCGACCATTGCACCATCAATTTCTTGATCGCCGGCACCTATACACCGATTCTGTTTTGCTCCATTCGTTCGGTTTCCAAGCAATGGGCTTGGATCATCTTTGCGATTGTGTGGGGCTTTGCCATGGTGGCAACCGTGCTGACCGCAATTGATTTAAAACGATACAGCAAGTTTGCAATGGCTTGCTATCTCGGTATGGGCTGGTCGATCCTCCTGGCTGCCGAAACGGCCATTGAGGCCATGCCAAGCCGCGGCTTTCTCTTTGTCCTGCTCGGCGGCATTGCCTATACCCTCGGCGCCGTTCTCTACGGTGTCGGAAAAAAGCATCGCTATTTTCACGCGGTTTTTCATGTATTTGTCCTCTTGGGAAGTATCCTGCAATTCCTCGGCATTTACGGATATGTGCTGTAACAACAAAAAAACACCTTAGACAAAGGCAGGTTCTCATAAGGAAGTTTGCCTTCAGATGTGAATTTGACTTGCAGAAAACAAATAATAATCCCCGATAGATTTTAAAAAATCCATCGGGGGTTCGTTATTTATTTAGTGTGTAAAATTTCGATATTCCCATCTACAAATCCAACGCCAACACCATCTTTTGATTTCAGCAATTCTGCATATTTGCCA
>SVSA01000042.1 GCA_015064545.1 Oscillospiraceae bacterium
GATTTCTTAGGATTTCCCTGCAAAAAACGCAGTTTTTTGCTATTATCAAAGTTTTTGGGGTGCAGGGGGATTTTTTCAAAAATCCCCCTCGCCGGGGTGGCAGGGGCAGCGCCCCTGCGTGTTTGAGACGCGTCCTACCCCCAAGGGGCGCCGCCCCTTGGAACCCTGCTCCTTTCTTTGAAAGAAAGGAGCAAAGAAGCGAAAATACCGAAAACTGCGTTTTCGGCAGGGATTTCTCAGGATCTCCCTGCAAAAAACGCAGTTTTTTGCTATTTCAAAAGTTTTTGAAGATTCTTAAGGGACTTTTTTCAAAAAGTCCCTTAAGCGGGTGCAGGGCAGAGCCCTGCGGTGTTGAGGCCGCGTCCTCCCCCCAAGGGGCGCTGCCCCTTGGAACCCCGCTTCTTTCTTTGAAAGAAAGAAGCAAAGAAGCGATATAGCCGAAAACTGCGTTTTCGGCAGGGATTTCTTAGGATTTCCCTGCAAAAAACGCAGTTTTTTGCTATCTTCAAAGTTTTTGGGGTGCAGGGGGGATTTTTTCAAAAATCCCCCTTGCCGGGGTGGCAGGGGCAGCGCCCCTGCATGTTTGAGATGCGTCCTCCCCAAAGGGCTCCGCCCCTTGGAACCCTGCTCCTTTCTTTGAAAGAAAGGAGCAAAGAAGCGATATACCGAAAACTGCGTTTTCGGCAGGGATTTTTTAGGATTTCCCTGCAAAAAACGCAGTTTTTTGCTATCTTCAAAAGTTTTTGAGGATTCTTAAGGGACTTTTTTCAAAAAGTCCCTTAAGCGGGTGCAGGGCAGAGCCCTGCGGTGTTGAGACCGCGTTCCCTCCCAAGGGGCGGCGCCCCTTGGGGGAGAGATCTACGTACCTATGATATGCATGAATGCTTCTTTGATGGGGAATCCTCATAAAAAAGCCCCCGAGAAGGGGGCGGAGGTAACATGAAAGCGTTTTGGATTCGTTTTGGCATTGGTTTTTTAGTCGGTCTTTGTCTTTCGGGTGTGCTGATTGCTTGCGGTATTGCTATTTTGTTTCTGTAAGTGTGGCAAAGGCAGCTTCAATCTGGCTGCGTGAGGCAGGCAGAGAGCCGCAGATCAGAGTGTCGGAGCCACCGCCTCGCAAGGAGAGCGTATTTTTCAAGAAAAGGAAGCAGATCTTGGCTTTACTGCCGGCCAAGACAAAGCGATAGGCCTCGTCCTCACCACCGCAGACAAGAACGGTTCCGCCGATGGCTTCGGCGGCCAGGACTGCTAACCGACGAAGGGCAACGGCATCCTGACGATCATCGAACAGAAGCTGAGGCGCAGAGCCGGGACACAGGGTACGGCACAGAGCAACATTCAAGGCATCATTCAAGCGGGCAAAGGCTTCCTTTTGGCGCTTGAGCTCCTCACTTAACCGTAAGACACCTTCGGTTACCGAAGCACCGTCCGGCTTGAGCGACAAGAGCGTCGAGATGGTGGAGAGGCAGGCGGCATCCTCGCGAATGCGCGCCAGGGCATCGGCTCCGCAAAGAATGTGCAGACGCAAGCCACCCTTATAATGCTCGCGGGCAAGGAGGCGCAGCACACCGATTTCACCGGTTGTGTGCACATGAGGAGCACAACAGGCACAGCGGTCAATCTCACCGTCGTTCCCGATCGAAACAATTCGCACGTCCTCAGTGAGAGCAAGCTTACTGCGGTAAGAAAGGACAGCAAGCACGTCGGGTGCAGGATAGGAGGCTGAAACCGGATGGTTTTCGCGGATCAGGCGGTTAACCTCATCCTCGGCTTCTGCTAACGCATCGTCCGATATCACGCCGTCAAAATCGCAGGTGACATCCTCGCGTCCCATATGAAAGCCGATATTCTGCAGGCCGTGTCGGCGGAACAAGACCGCCGAGAGCAAATGCTCACCCGAATGATTGGCCATGCGCGAGAGCCGTTCCTCACGGTGAATCTCGCCGATCACGGTTTTGCCGAGTGGCAAGGGGGAGGGTACGGTATGGTGAATGTCTTTGCCGCGGATGGAAACCTCGGTGACAGGCCATCCGTCTAGGGTGCCGGTGTCACAGGGCTGACCGCCGCCGGTAGGGAAGAACGCGGTGCGGTCGAGCAATACCGTATAGTGATTGTTTTCTTTTTCACAGGCGATAACCGTCGCGGTGAAGGTAAAGCAGTGCGAATCCGATTCGTAGAGGCGTTCGGTAATGGTGGTGGTTCTTTCGTTCATGAGCTGGCCTTTCTCGGTTGATATGCTTATTATAAGGGATTGGAAAGAAATTTGCAAGAGAAAACGAAATCTTTGCACCAAAAGCAAAAAATTAACCCCGAAAACCCCGTTCTTCCTCTTGAAAAAGCTGTTGGAATCCGTTATAATAGAACTATCCCCATCAAAAAGGAAAGGATCCTGCCATGACCGACGGTATCGAAACCAAGCGCTTTACCAAGAATGACGGCGGTTTTGTCTGTCAACATTGCGGACGCGAGGTTATGCCCCTTGGATACAGCTCGCGCAATCATTGTCCCTTTTGCTTATGGTCCCTTCACCTTGATGTGAATCCGGGCGACCGTGCCAGTGAATGCGGCGGACAGATGCAGCCGATCAAGGCAGAGCCCGACCCCAAGAAGGGCTACATACTCACGCACCGTTGCACCGTTTGCGGCGCACTTCGGCGAAACCGCACGGCGCATGAGGCTGTGGTACAGCCCGATGATATCCGAAAAATTATAGCCCTGACGGTTGGACGCTACTGATCGCAGGAAGAAAGGAAATACCACCATGTTTATTAACATTGGCGCAAAAATCCGTTATCGCCGTGAGGCAAAGGGAGTTTCACAGGATGCGTTGGCCCGCTATCTTGGCGTAACCTGTAAGGACATTCTGCTGTGGGAGGAGGGCGAGAGCTATCCTCCGATCGAGTATATCCCGGTTTTGGCAGGCTATTTCGGAACGACAACCGATGAGCTCATGTGTATGGATCAGTTTGATAATGAGGATAAAATCCGCGAATATATCGATGTCTTCCATGAAAAGCTTTCGGTTGGCAACATCAAGGAGGCGGTGGAAACACTTCGTGAGGGCATCATGCATTTCCCGGAGGATTTTCGTTTGAAATGCCTTCTTATGTATGGCCTATATGTCAGCTGCGACCGTCCGGCAACGGTGAAGCACTATTCTCCCGAGCTTTTGGCGCTGGGGGAAGAAATTCTTGCTACCTGTACCGAGGATGCCGTGCGGCTTGAGGCCAAGCGTTTGCTTTGTCTGCACTATTATGAGGATCTGAACGATACCGAAAAGGCACGTGAGATCGCGTTCTCACTTCCCGGCCGTAAAATTTGCCGCGAGGATATGCTTCCCATTGTTTCGGAGGGAGATGCCAAGCTGAATGCCATTCAGGAGAATATTTCCTCGTATGCCTCCCTGCTTGCTACGGCTATTGTTGAGTATGCTTCGGTGAACGCGGCGCTCGGTGCCCGTGAAAAGCTGGCCTTCTGTCAGACCGCTCGTCGGATCCGCGAAGCGGTGTATCCGGAGGGAGATATCTTTGAGGGTGCTTATGTTCATATGATGCTGTTAAAGGATATGGCGGTTTTACATATGGCACTCGACGAGAAGGAGGAGGCGCTGAATTGTCTTGAGGATTGTGCACGCTGTGCGGCCGCCTTCGATGCGCTTCCCAAGGTAAGTGTTCACACCTCACCGCTGGTTAACCGGTTGCGCTTTTCCAAGCAGCATTTGCAAATTCCGCAGAAGCACAAGAAAACGCCGCTTCGCGATCTGTTTATGAATGAGGTTCTGCCATTACAGTGCTTTGATCCGGTCAAGTACAGTCCTCGTATTACCGATATTTGCAACGTGTTCAAGGATAACCCGGTCGGATGAACGCCGCACCGAATGGTAAGGCGGCGGGGCGAAATCTGTATTTGGATCTGTTTAAGCTTTTTTTGGCTTTTCTTGTGATCTGCATCCACTTCGCCGGCGAGGCCTATTGGTATTTTCCGGTGTACCGTCTGGCGGTACCGATGTTCTTTATGATCAGTGGGTATTTCAATTACCACAAGGATCGGGAGATATTGGCAAGAAAAACCGTGGCCTTCATTTCTCGCTGTGTCAAAAATATGATCCTCGGTTTTGGCATTTACATGGTATATGATTTTGTCATGTGCTATGTGAACGGCAATGGGGTAGGGTACTATTTTACGACGCTTTTCTACGAAAACCTGTGGTTAGATTTCTTTATCCTGAACCGTCCGATTACCTACAGCGGTTATCAGCTTTGGTTTTTGATTGCGCTGTTTGTGGTATCGCTTCTTCACTTTCTGTTGGTACGCTATCAAAAGGAACATTGGTATTACGCAATCATTCCGTTCGGTGTGGCTATCTACCTTTTCTTTCAGGGATATATGCATTTGTTTCAGGAGACCGATATGCCGATTCGCTATACGCGGAATGCGCTTTTTTTCGGCTTGCCGATGTTTGGCATCGGGTTTACGATGGCGAAATACCAATTCCATAAAAAGACCTGGTATCGGTATGTATATTTGGCCTTGGGAATCCTCTTCTTTTTCCTGCAGATTGCGGAAAGCCGTCTGATTGTGATTGAGATGTATCATTCGACCATCTTGTCAGCGATGTGCTTGCTGCAGTTTTTTGTGGGAACGAAATCGCCCAAGGGCGCTTGGTACTACCGCTTGTTTGGGAAGGATCTTTCCTTTTGGGTCTATGTGTTCCATGTGGCGGTTGGTATTACGCTCGGTATGCTGATAACCTTTTCTTCGCCGATGGTGCGGTGTCTTGCGGTGTTTGGTATCAGCGTGGTGCTTGCCGTAATCGGGCACGCTCTCAGAAGCCTGGTGTTGCGGTGGCGAAGCCAACGAAGAATGGTTCCGACAACCGAATAGAAATAACCCCGACAGCGTATGTCGGGGTTATTGTTCTCTCATTGTGATTCTAACAGGGCGGCCTTAACGGGATTGACGGCGCGCAAGCACTCAAGCACGTCGCTCTTACGGGGATCATCCACGGCGCGGTAAATTCGATAGGCAGTTTGCAGATGCCCCTCGTCGACCTTATCTCCGTCGAGCTCCAGCGAGCGATCGATGCAACGGACAGCGTCTTCCATATGTCCCTCCAGATTCTGATAGCAGAGAGACAGATTGTGCCACAGGAAGGACTCGTTGGGGGTATAATGCAGGGCGATTTCGAGATTTTCGATCGATTTCTTCAGCCAGTTCGGATCCTTGGTGGAGAGGAAAATGCCGTAGTAGAGGCGGTTACGCTGGTTGAAGATCGTAGTGATATCGATGGCATCCGCACCTTCGCAGAGCGCCTCCAAGCGATTGAACAGGCCATCCATGACCTCCAAATTACGAAGCTCGGTATCGTTTTGACCGCATACCGTGACCATCGTGGCAATGTACTCCACCTTTTGATGGAACGTAATAAAGGATTGATCCATAAACTCCGAGGCAGATTCAAACAGGATGGCGGCAGCCTTTTGAGAGCCCTTACCGGCGGCGATTTCGACATAATAGTCAAGGAACTTCCACTTGTCAATCGACAGGCGGAGCATATCCAGCGCCTGATCCATGAGGGCAATATTATTTTGCTTTCTGGCCAGCTGGAAGGCTTCCTTGGGATCGGTGCCTTCGGGCAGTGTGCTGATGACCGAAGCGGTCGTGGCGGAGGCGGGGGCGGCATTGGCCATGCGGTCGAGCTTACGCTCAACACGCTGAAGCACAGCAGCAAGATCGCTGAGCGAGGTGCCGGCGCCGTTGCCTTCAAAGCCGCTTTTTACCAGCGGTTCGATAAAGTTTTGGAGCTGGTGTCTGGCATCTCCCAGACCGCGGCGGCTGTCAAGATCGTATTCGATATAACGGCGGGTGGCAATGTCAACCGGAAGTAAATCGGAGGACTTGCTCTTGAGAAGGATCATCGGCTTGCCGGTTTCATCGCGGCGGCCGACTTCATAATAGACATTGGGATTCGGCTGGCTGATATCGGCAATGCAAAGCTCGGCGCTCTGTACCGATTTGATGACGTCCACATCGATCTGATTGGCCTCTGAGCGATGGTCACCGCGAATGGTTTCAAAGCCGAACAAATCGAGAACGGGCTTGATGATAAGCTCTAACAGATCGTCGGCATCCTGACGGGTTGTGGTGCCAACCTCACCAATGGGACTGATAACGAAGCAAATGGGTTTGTTATTCATAGGGCAATCTCCTTATCGATGATACTCGGACATAGATTTGTTATGGGACATAATAGGCTTACTGTTAGTATACCACGGCTTTTTTTGCCTGTCAAGTCAAAGCGCGAGATCCTTGGTGTCGAAATGCTGCTTGAAATCGGCAAGGAACGCCGGAAGATCGGTAAAAAGAATCCCATCGATTCCCGCCTCGGCGGCGCCCTTCAGATTGGCGGGATTGTCGTCGATCATAACCGCTTCGGCAGGATCGATGCCGAGGGTAGCAATAACGTGATCAAAATAGGCACGGTTCGGCTTGATGATTCCGATTTCTCCGGAGATAAAAATGCCGTCAAAGAGGGGCTCAAGCTCATAGGTTTTTAAGATGCGGCGCAGATGCGTGGGGATGGCGTTAGAGAGCAGATAAACGGGATAATGCTGACGGATGGTTCGGATGGTATCCACCAAAGCGGTATGGATAACGGTCAGCTCATCCCATTCACGCGAAATTTGCGCCGGAGGAACCCCGAGCATATCGAAAATGCGCTGATAGGTCTCCTCTTCGCTGATGGCCCCAATATCGGCTAAGGAAGCGATCTCGTGCTTGACGCGGTCGGCGGTTTCGCTGTCGTAGTACTTGCGGAACCAAAAAGGCGTAACCTCGGAGCTGATGACACCGAAAAAGTCAAAAAAAACATAGCGTTTCATGAAAAATACCTCGGAGAAGGGGTTGTCTGTCCTGGATGCCACGCGGCAGCGAATGAAGGCACAGACGGAAATCGGATGACTCTATCATAGCATAGTTCGTGCGTTTTTTCAAGAGATGATGACGCTTTTCCTCAGAAAAACCATGTGTAGGTGTGATCCCTTTGGCAAAGACCTTGGGTCAAGCCAATGCGTTCGCATGGCTTTTCGAAATCGCAAAAAGGAGAATCCGAGAGGGGTAACTGCGATAAAGCAGGTTTTACCTGCCGATAATATCGTAGAGCAGTGCCTTGATGCTGCCGAAAACCAGCGGTAAAGGTGAAGATAGCGGCGAGAGATGAATACAACAAGGAGTACGAGCAATTTCTCTGTTGTCCTTAACGGAGAAATTGAAGGCACAGAAAGTCGGCAGAGAAAACACTTGTTTTCTCTGCTGATTTGTGGTATAATGGAACTAACGAGAAGCCTCTCCCTTTGGGAGAGGTGGCGGCGAAGCCGACGGAGAGGGTTAGATTATGGAATGAAACACCCTCTCATCCGCTATCGCGGGAGCTCTCCCAAAGGGAGAGCCTTAAGACGAGCGCCACTTTAGGGGTATGGGCTTTGCCCGAAGCCGGCGTTGCTTGCAACGCTGTAATACAAAGGCGAAACTGGCGATAAACGGAACGGGAGGTACTAATGAATAGGATAGAAATACGAAATTCACTCACATCCTCCGGATACGAGACAAAAGCTTTTTTTGTTGATGGCCGTCCATTGTATGAATATATAAATGAATGGCTGTCTAACAATAGCGAGTTGTTAAAATCAATTTCTCCAACCGATGATTTAACTATTTGCTGGACAAGTGAATATGATTATACCGGAGATGCAAAATTCATGGAATTTGTCCTTAAACAAAACAGCGCGATTACCCCTATTTTGAGTTGTCCGGATGATTTTGATTTTTCTTGTATTGTCATTGTAGCTGATGTCATAAAGCAAGATGATAAAGTGATATGGAGACGTATAGGAAAAGTCAATCATTCAGCAGAATCTTTCGAACAGGAAAAACGCAGAGGAATTCTTTATACTGCGGCATATACCGACGAAGATCGTATTCGTTATGCTGATAATATTGCTCTTGCAGATGTAGATAGTCCCGAATGGTGTAAGTGGATAGGGGAAAACTGGACTGAGGAGCTGTACCGCAGAAGAATAAACTATACATTTCCATATTATCAGGATGAAAAGAATATTGAGTGGTTCGCTGTGTGCAACTTCGAATTTGAAAAACAGGACTATCATACACTTGTGGAGAATTGCTACAAAAAGTAGTTAATAATTATCAACCCCAACAGACCTTGAAAAATCTGTTGGGGTTAATTATTTGTCAACTTCGGAGAAAATCTGCGCAATATGAGAAAATGATTCGTAATTTCTCCGATAAGAACATCACGCTTTTTCTTCGTACTCTTTTTCACACACCTTGCCCGTTTAGGCTAGTGTATTACACCTTTCAGGAAAACAGTCGGGCGGTAATATTGCTTTCTCCCACAGGAGAAGGCTTTTTTGACATAAAAATATGCACCTCCAAAAGTGTCTGACTTTTGGGGTGCATATCACCGCGCGGGTGGGGCGAGCGGTTATTGAGTCACAGATTTTTTGAAGTCAATATATGCTTCATCTTCTCCGAAAAATGCATCATACTTTCCCAATGCCTTTTCGGGATATATGTTTGACATATATTCTTCTCCAATCTCTTCGGAGATATTTGAAAAATACATCGGATTACGAACAGCGATATTGAAATCGCTGCTCTGTGCAACAGTTCTGACTTGTTCGGCCAGTGCAAAGAAACGTTTCAATTCTTCAAGGCAATTTTCTTTATCTCC
Organism: Oscillospiraceae bacterium; assembly: GCA_015064545.1. Classification (GTDB taxonomy): domain Bacteria; phylum Bacillota; class Clostridia; order Oscillospirales; family CAG-272; genus Colimorpha_A. The sequence goes on from SVSA01000042.1 coordinate 8,753, forward strand.
CATTTTCATATAAACTTTTGCCTTGTTCTCGCAAGCAAAAACCTTGTATGTTGCATAAAAATCGGAACAACCACGATCAAAAATAGAAAGCATCTTTTCATGTGCATCAAAGAAGGCGATTGCCTTTTCGTATTCTTTGTTAATCGTATAGGAGTGAGTCATATACTCAAACACATGGCTCATTGTCCAATACAACTTAAAAAGGGAATCTTCAGCAAACTGTTCTTGTTCTGCATAACACTTTTTGCCTCCTAACATACTCACCATACCAACAACACGATCCTCAAAATGATCCGCACTTATTTTAGAAATTGTTTCTGCTGCTTTTTCATAATTGCCGGTTTCGTTATAAATACGTGTCAGCATATTAAGAGCACGGTCTATCTGTTTATTATCTCCGCAAGTATCAATTACTTCAGTGCATAGCGTAATCGCTTTCTTGATGGCTTTCTTTTTCTCATTGTCGTCTTTTGACATACGATTGACCATAGAAAGAGAAAAGGCAAGATAGATTTTTAAATCGGGGCTGTTAGGATACTTCTTCAGTCCATCACGGATAATCTCAATTTCTTTATAGGTATCCATGCTGTCATCAGCAGCTTTCATGATTGCTTTGACTTCTTCGGCATAGCTGTTCATATGATATCCAAAAAGGCGGTCAATGGAAACGCCGAAATAGTCTGCGATAATCGGAAACAGGCTTACATCAGGAGCACATTGATTGTTCTCCCATTTAGAAACTGCCTGATCTGACACTCCGAGCTTTTCCGCAAGCTGTGCTTGCGTGATTTTCTTTTCCTTGCGTAAGGCATATATATTCGTTCCAATATTCATAAGTTTACTCCTCAAAATAGAATTTCGTGATCACTGTAATCATTATAGCACAACACGTAGTTATTTCCCATATATCAAAAGGATATTTTATACGAACGAAAGACAACCTCGGGTTGGATTCTCCGCTTTCCCAACGCTCACGTCCGAGGCAAGCATAGCGCGTGGCAGTCCACGCACGATCGGGCAGAAGCCCGAACCCACTATCCGCAGAGAAATGGTTCGTCGTAGAGCGGGAGCAAGCCCCCCGCCCTACGATATGAAATGATTTCTCCGCTATAGTTGCAGAGAAGAAGCGCCCCTTCTTTTTTGAAAGCTCGCGAAAGATGTTCTGTTCTCTTGACATGGGCAGCCCAAAATGATATAATAGAGGGTAAGTAATTTGTTAAAAGGAGTTCCTTCATGAAACGCCTGATATCGTCACTTCTGCTTCTTTTCCTTATTTTGACACCCTTGGTCGGACTCTGCACCTCTTGCCAAAACGAGACAATCAGCCGTCTGCCCGATGTCGTCACGCAGGGTGTTCCCGAGGAGCCTGTTGTTTCGACCATCAAGACCGATGGATTCACCATCGATATTCATAAAACATATGCTGAAATCAAGGGATACAGCGGTTCGGATACCGTCTTAGTGCTTCCTCACTCGGCGGCCGGCCTGACCGTTAAGTTAATCGGCGAGAATGCTTTCAAAAATAACACAAAAATCACTCGTGTCATCCTTCCTGCCGGTACGCTGACCATTGACCGCTACGCCTTTGAGGGTTGTACGGCTTTGAACGAAGTGGTATTTAACGAAGGCTTGGAAACCATTGGCGATTATGCTTTCCGTAACAGCGGTCTCACCATTCTGCATTTGCCTGACAGCGTGGCCGGTATTGGAAAATACAGCTTTTACAATGTTCCCATTGAATCGCTGACAATTCCTGCCGGTGTCTCTCGCCTGAGCAAATATGCCTTTTACGGTTGCTCCCGTTTGACAAGTATCACTTTTCAGCCGCGTCTCTACGAGATTGGTGAACGCGCTTTCTATAACTGCACCGCCTTGACCGAAATCATTCTTCCCAAGACAATCACCGAAATCGGTGACTATGCCTTCAGCTCTTGCTCGGCGCTGACCAGAATGGTTATCCCGAGCGAAACCACAACGATCGGTGAGGGTGTCTTTACCGGTTGCACCGCGCTTACCATCTATGCGCCTGCCGGCTCGGAGGCCGAGCGAATTGCCACGCGTAATGCCTATCGCTTTGAAAGCTGCGACTACGACAGTCTAGTAACGGCCGAGGAGGACGCATGAGCGATAATCGAAAGCCCGAGTTGCTTCTGCCGGCCGGTAATCCCGAAAAGCTGGCTGCTGCCTTACGCTACGGTGCTGATGCGGTCTATTTGGCTGGACAGCGCTTCGGCATGCGTGCCGCGGCCGATAATTTTGATCTCTCCTCCATGGCCGAGGGGGTTCGTCTTGCCAACACCTACGGTGCTTCGGTTTATCTGACCGTCAATGTTATGCCGCACGGTTATGAATATCCGGCCTTGCGTGCGTATTTGGCTTCGCTGAGTGAGATTGGCCTTTCGGGTATCATCGCCGCCGATCTGGGCGTTATTGCCCTCGTCCGTGAAATTCTGCCGGATATTCCGATTCATGTCTCGACGCAAGCCAGTATTGTCTCGGCCGAAGCCGCCGAGCAGTATTTGCGTCTCGGCTGTCGCCGCGCGGTGCTTGCCCGTGAGCTGACTATGGAGGAGATTACCGCGATCCGCCGCCGCACCTCGGGCGAGATGGAGCTCGAGGTCTTTATCCACGGCTCCATGTGTATTTCGTGGAGCGGCCGCTGTCTGCTCTCCAATCACTTTACCGGGCGTGATGCCAACCGTGGTGCCTGTGCACAGCCCTGCCGTTGGAACTATCACCTTTACGAAATCGCCGAGGAAAAGCGCCTCGATCAACCGCTTTCGATTGCTGAAACCGATCGCGGTACCTTTATCATGAGCAGCCGCGATCTCTCGATGATCGAACACATTCCCGCTCTCATTGAAAGCGGCATTGACAGCTTCAAGATCGAAGGACGTATGAAAAGCGCCTATTATACCGCTGTTACCGCCAATACCTACCGTATGGCCATCGATCGCTATCTCGCCGATCCCGCTTCCTATGTCATGGATCCTGCTTGGCTCAACGAGCTGGACAGCGTCAGCCACCGCGAATACGGTACCGGCTATTTTTTCGATGCGCTTGACAGCGATGCCAAGACGGTTACCATGCCCGGCTATGTCCGCGAAAAAGCCTACATCGGCGTGGTTGAATCCTATGATGCGTCCACCGGTCGCGCGACCGTTATCCAGCGTAACAAGGTAACGGCAGGGGAAGCCGTGGAGATTATCTCTCCCGGCCATATCGGCCGTCCGATCGTTGCCACCGCGTTCCAAAATGAAAACGGAGAGCCCATCCCCTCTGCCCCCCATCCCCTTATGCGTTTTTCGCTGGCCGTCCCCTTTCCCGTCAAGGCCGGCGATATACTGCGAAAATAAAACCGGCGGTTACTGCCGCGAAAGGATTTTATCTATGAAAATTGCTGTACTTGCCGGCGGCCTCAGCCCCGAACGTGACGTCTCGCTAACCTCCGGCAGTCTGATTGCCAATGCGCTGCGCCGTAAGGGACACCGCGTGGCCTTAGCTGACGTGTATCTCGGCTGTGATGCCGAGGTGGCAACCCTCTTTACCGAAGCCGAAGAACCGCCCTTCCGCGTTGCCGAAACCGCTCCCGATTTAGAAAAGCTGAAGGCGACAAGCGGAAACGGCGACGCGCTGATCGGCCGCAATATCGTCCCACTTTGTCAATATGCCGATGTGGTTTTCCTCGCCCTGCATGGGGCAATGGGTGAAAACGGTCAGCTTCAGGCTCTTCTCGATTGTTATGGCATCCGCTATACCGGTACCGGATATATCGGCAGTCTCTTAGCGATGGATAAGGATATTACCAAAAAGCTTCTGGTCGGCGGCGGTGTGCCAATGGCGAAGGGCATCACGGTCACCCCCGAAACCTACGCCGAGGAGACCCTGCTTCGTGAGATCGGCCTGCCTTGTGTTGTTAAGCCCTGCTCCTGCGGCTCATCGGTCGGCGTTTCGATCGTCGAAAATTTGGAAGCGCTGCAAGAGGCGATGGCCGCCGCCTTTGCTTATGAGGATCGTGTGCTGATCGAACAAAAGCTGATTGGTCGTGAAATGACGGTCGGTATACTGGAAGGAAAAACGCTTCCTCCGGTCGAGATTATTCCGAAATGCGGCTTTTACGATTATAAGAACAAATACCAGTCGGGAATGACCGAGGAAATCTGTCCCCCCATCCTGACAGAGGCCGAGGCAACCGCCCTCTCGGACATGGCGCTGAAGGCTGCGGACATTCTTCGTCTCGGCAGCTATTGCCGTATCGATTTCATTCTGTCCGACGGCATCCCTTACTGCCTTGAGGCCAATACGCTCCCCGGCATGACGCCGCTGAGTCTCCTGCCGCGCGAGGCCGCCGCGATCGGAATCCCCTATGACGAGCTTTGCGAGATCATCGCGCTCTCGGCCTGTCGGAAGACGGTATAACCCGATGATGAATCGCCCCTTCTCCCTTCATCGCTTGACTGTAGCCGCGATGCTCCTGGCCTTGGCCTTGCTTCTCCCTTTTTTAACTGCACAAATTCCCGAAATCGGCCACATGCTCTGTCCGATGCATCTGCCGATCCTTCTCTGCGGTTACGGTTTAGGTCCCGGATTCGGTCTTGTGATCGGCGCGATTGCTCCCTTAATCCGTTCGTTATGGTTTGGCATGCCGCCGCTGTATCCTACCGCAGTGGCCATGTGCTTTGAGCTTGCTGCCTACGGCTTTTTCGCCGGCCTGCTTCATCGCCGTCTGCCCCAAACCAAGCTCATGCTCTATGTATCGCTTATCGGCACGATGTTGTTCGGACGGATCCTCTGGGGGGCGGTCATGGTCATCCTGTGCCATCTCAGCAGTACTGCCTTCGGCTGGTCTGCCTTTGTGAGCAACGCCTTTCTTACCGCCCTGCCCGGTATTCTTTTGCAGATTGTTCTGATTCCTCCGCTTGTTTCGGCAGTTTCCCGCGTCTTTTGACTGCGGAAGGCTTCGATTTCTTCGCAAATCGGAGGACTGAATAAGGATTATCTTCCAAAATCGTAATTTTTTGTCAAAAAATAGATTGCAATTCCACCCCAATTTGTGATAAGATAGTAGTAGAAAGTACCATTCCGATGTTGCTGTTATGACAGCCGAAAGGAGTCCCGATGTATGTGTGGTCTTCATTTTCTTGCCCTCCCCGTTTTTTGTGCGCACATTTGTCGGCATCACGCTGCCAACGGCACCCCCACATCGTTATGACCCCTTTGTCGAAAACCGTCCGGCCATACCCTGACGGTTTTTCCTGTTTTCACGTAAAACGCGAAACGAAGTAAAAATCTAAACGAATATAAAGAGGAACCGCTATGCAAAACAACGTACGTCCTGCCTCCATGGCCCGCATCACAACACCCGCGCTGGCTCAAGCCTTCATCGACGAACAGGTCGCCGAAATTCGTACTCAAGTCGGCGACAAAAAAGTTCTTCTGGCCCTGTCGGGCGGAGTTGACTCTTCGGTCGTTGCCGCGCTGCTCATCAAAGCGATCGGCAAGCAGCTTGTCTGTGTTCATGTCAACCACGGTCTGATGCGCAAAAACGAATCGGAAAATGTGATTGAGGTTTTCCGTAACCGTCTCGAGGCTAATCTCATCTACGTTGACGCTACCGATCGGTTCCTCACACTTTTGGAGGGAGTATCCGATCCCGAAAGCAAGCGTAAGATCATCGGTAAGGAATTCATTGAGGTCTTTGCCGACGAAGCGCGCAAGCTGGAGGGCGTACAGTTCCTGGCACAGGGAACCATCTATCCCG
>SVSA01000043.1 GCA_015064545.1 Oscillospiraceae bacterium
TAACGTTCACATTCGTTTAGATATAGAAGAGCAAAACGGTCAACTTGTAGTCAAGCAAACTATCAGTTACGAAACGGATAACAAAGTTTATCAGGTTACAGTGACCGAGAACACTACAACTGATAATAAGGTGTCAGTTTACAGAGAAGGTGTATAGTTTTGCACCCCCTAATCTAAAAATGCACCCCCTAAAATGACTTTGCACCCCCTAATCTCAAAAGGGGGTGCATTTGTATTAAAATTAGGGTTAGTCTTCAAATATCAACCGCAATCCCGATACAAAGGGATTGCGTTTTTTTTATTCGTGTGATATAATGAGCACAAGATAATTCAAAAGAAGTAAGATCATGAGAGGAATACAAAATGAAGCACAGCGGTTTACAAATAACCACGCACAAAAATGGAAGGATAACCCTATCCGATTCGGACAACAACCTCCTTACGGATATTTTGGTTTGCGAGTCAAGATGCATTATCAACATTTATGACGATGCCAAATCCCATACAAAAGAAACCGTCCTTGACTGCCGTACGGAAGAGGAGGCCCGCAACTGTGGAGAGGCCTTCGCGCGGTTTATCCTGAACGGCGATCCGGACAAGCTGAACTGGTATATTGGCATGGACTTCGAGGATGTTTTTTCGTTCTTTTCCGCGCCAAAGCTCCAATTCCTCGACTACGAGGAAAACCTGACGGCCGTTCACGCGATCGCGGACAGGATTAACGCTCGTTTTCCCGACGACAGCGATCTCTTGATCGTGATCGAGAGCGCAAGCTTGGAAACAAGTATACTCGTATGCGACCGTCTGAAGTTTTCTCGGTGGAAACAAGTCTCCCTGGATCAAGCGCAGACGGCAACGGTGCGCGTTTGTGTCTGGTATCATCCTACAGCCATCGATTCTTAACTTGACATACCCAAAAGCAGGGCAACACAAGCGTTGCCCTGTTTTATTGTTGACACGCCCTTTTTCGCGTAATCCCGACAAAACATTGACAAGCCTTGGGGTTTATGCTATACTTCTTGATAAGACTCTATTCTATTAAAAACGAGGACCCGCTATGAAAAAGCCATTTGTATTTATCAGCTATTCCACCAAAGATTCTGATGTTGCAAATCTGGTATACAGTTATTTGGAGGGCAACGGCATCAACTGTTGGATTGCATCGCGCAATATTGAGGGCGGCGAAAGCTTTGCCGTACAGATTGTCGATGCGATTAATGACTGTACCGCCTTCGTCATGATGGCTTCCGAAAACTCCAACGACTCGGGACACGTCGGCAATGAGCTTTCTCTTGCCTTCAGTGCCAACAAAAAAATCATTCCCTTCCGTTTGGGAGAATATGCGCTTTCCAAGTCCAACCTGTATTTCTTACAGCAGGCGCAGTGGATCAATGCCTACACCAATCTAAATGACGGACTGCGCCACCTGCTTCTTGCCGTCCGTACCGTCATTCCGGCACCCGATGCCAAAGAGGAGAGTGTTTCCGAGCCGATTCCCGTCTTTGAAAAAGCGGCCACGGTGACGGAGGAGGATAATACCCCCTCGCTTTCGCGCGACGAAATCGTAACGGTACTCCTGAAAAACATCGGCAAATTTCCCTACTGTCTGCGTGATCGCACCTACGGTAAAGCGTACGACCATTTCAAATCGCTGGCCAAGGTCTTGTTTGACCATACACTTTCGATGTATTTCAAGGGGAAGGTTACGGCCGGCGGAATCGATTATGTGGACTTCATCATTGATACATTGTCCCAAGGTCAAAACATCTCGATTCAGGTCAAAGGACTTCCCGGCTGCGCCAAGAACATGCTCTTACAGCTTGCCTATTACAAAATGCTGGAAAATTTCCGCACCGGCGCAAGCGATTATCTTCCCCTCTATCTTTCCTCCAGCTATTATGAAAAGCTCTCCTATGAAAAAGGAAACGAACGCGGCGATATGAAGGCACGAATCGATGCCGAATGCCGTGAATTTTACACGTTTGTACGAAAAAACCCTGAGGTACATCCCGTTCTGATGGTCGAGGCGGTGCGCGAGCATGTAGTATCCGCCTTTGCCCCCGAGGATGTCATTCTTGACCTTTTCAAGGAATACGCCAAAACGGCCAAGGAATTCAACAAATTCAACCGTATTGTTGCCCTTGACGTAGGACTGATCAAAAACCGTCAGCGCCTCAAGCACGCTATTCCTCTGCTCGGTGATGTTTCGGGACACATTTTCCGCTTCGCCTCGGTTCCGATCACCGATAAGGCCTCCTCGATGGCGGTCATTCAAGCAATCCTTGCCATGTATAAGGAAGTCCACGACGGGGTTGAGGCCGAGGATGTTTATCAGACGCTCAAGCGCTTACGCTTCCCCACGCTGGATATCTTTACGGTACGGTTGGTAGCCACCGAGCTGGCACACGGTCTTTCGGCAGATGATATCTCACTCGTCGATATGTACGAGCGACTGGCACTGAACGAACTGAAGGGCGACGAAGATAAAATGCTCGTGATTGCCCGCGAGCTCTATGAATACAGCTTCAACGACCAGCATAACGTCAAAAACCGCCCCTACAATGCGGTTCTGTGGTCACTTCCTCATAAGCACAATGCCTATTTGGAATTTATGATCGCCCTGTATGCGGTGCACTCCATTCTCCATCCCGACGGTCCCAACAGTCTCCGCTTCTTAAAGAACTCGATGACCTCGATGGAAAACCGCTTCATGGCCTCCCATCTGCACAACAACTACCATTTACAGGAAGCCTTACTGTCGCTTGTGCTTTCCAATTATGACTCGCTGGACATTCATCAAAAGAGCAATGCCGCCTATTGGCTCGGCAAGCTCTCGTATGCCGAGCTGACCGATGCCGCACAAACATTGCTTGACAAGGAGCACGACCGCCTGTTGCCGCTGGTTTCTCAGGATCACAGCCAGACATTGACCAATCGCTATCATCAATACCTGTATCGCTCGGTCTGCCACGGTCTGATTTCCTACGGAAGAACCAATATTCTCGACGAATATCTGAACCTGGTTATCACCAACGATATTACGAACGCCATCGATCGCGGCACCGTCGTTCGTTATATGGGCGACAGCTATCAGGTCAGCGCTCACAATGATTTCTATCTCGACGATAACCCCAATATCGGCGAGCAGGCCATCCGCATTCTGTGCAGCAGCGTGGAAGCCGATCTGACAGCCAAGCGCGGAAGCTATGTGGAAACCGATCTGGTATCCCTGCTTCTGCTTGTACAGGCCCGTATGCACACCTCCCCCGAAAAGCTCGCCTACAATCTGGCTCCTTATTGTCGGAAGTGTCTGGATTTGCTTCGTGAATACCGCAAGCGTCCGCGCAGCCTGGTCTCGGAAACCTTGTTATACTATTTCCGTTCGATCGAAAAGGACTTGGAAAGCTATTTGCGAAATTCCCGCTTCGATGCCGCCTTCTATCTGTACGACAATCTCTCCAAGATGAAGGACACCAAGCGCGATCAATGGCAGAATTATCATGTTGAAAATCCCGAAAGCGTTGCCGACCACGTGCTGAACGCCTGGCTGATGGCCATGATCTATCTGCCCGATGAATATAACGAGCAGAATTATGATAAGCATACCGTCTTGGATATGCTTTTGATTCACGATATGGCAGAAGCCATTCTCGGTGACTGTCACGGTGAGCTTTCCGAGCCGACCAAGGAGCTCAAGCGTCAGAACAATCTGCTGTGCGAGCTCTTCTTGAAGGGCACCTATCCGGAAGTGGCCAATATGACACATTTCTATCGCGTCTGGGAGGATTATTTCAAGGGACAGAGCATCAATGCCCGCATCGCCCGCGACATCAATCTCCTACAAACCGTCAACACCTTCTTCACCTACTTCGTCCAAAAGCCATCGATGTATCCGCTTGAGGTGGTCAAAAAATGGATGGCCGAAAGTGATAAGCTCGGCACCGACCTTGGCTACGAGCTGTTTGAACGTATTATCCTGAATAATCCGCTTTATCGGAAGGCCGTCGATTCCTTGATGACACGTCAGTAACCGCGGCCCTGCGGCAAACGGCCGTTATCGATCGCCTCCCACGCTTTGCGCCTTACACAAAAGTCGGCAGAGATTGCCTTTCTCTGCCGGCTTTTTACGTATCGACTTCCGCTTGAAGGTCCCTTTTTCATCGCCAAGATATAATTTTTTCTATGCTTGACCTCCGAAAATTATTGGTATAATTTGCAATTTTCTTTGAAAAAAGCATTGTAGGATTCAGAATAATGTGATATAATGACCATATCAACATGTTTTTTCGGTGAAGCTTTGAGCTTCACAAGCCTTGATGCTATTCAACAAAAGGAGATTTCAATATGGATTATGCAAAAGAATCCCTGAAGCTGCATGAACAATGGAAGGGAAAAATTGAGGTTGTCTGTGCGGTCCCGTGCCAAACCAAGGATGATCTTTCACTCGCTTATACCCCCGGTGTTGCCGAGCCCTGTCTTGAGATTCAGAAGAATGTCCTGCGCTCTTACGACCTGACCCGCCGTCACAATCTCTGCGCCGTCATCACCGATGGTAGTGCGGTTCTCGGCTTGGGCGATATCGGTCCCGAAGCCGGTATGCCGGTCATGGAAGGAAAATGCGCCCTGTTTAAGGCCTTCGGTGATGTGGATGCCTTCCCGCTTTGTGTGAAGACACACGATGTGGATGAGTTTGTCAATGCGGTCTATTTGATGTCCGGTTCCTTTGGCGGCATCAATCTCGAGGACATTTCAGCTCCCCGTTGCTTTGAAATCGAACGCAAGCTGAAGGAAAAATGCGATATTCCGATCTTCCACGATGACCAGCACGGTACGGCTGTCATTACGCTTGCCGGTCTTATGAATGCGCTAAAGGTTGTCGGCAAGAATAAGGATGTCAAGATCGTTACTTCCGGTGCGGGCGCCGCCGCGGTTGCCATTGTCAAGCTTCTGCTCAGCGCCGGCTTTACCAACATTACCATGTGCGATCGCAAGGGCGCTATCTACGAGGGACGCTCGGATCTGAACTGGATTAAGGAAGAAATGGCTCAGGTTACCAACCGAGAGAAGCAGGCCGGCTCGCTGGCCGATGTTCTGGTCGGTGCTGACGTTTTCATCGGCGTTTCTGCCCCCGGTACAGTCACAACCGAGATGGTCAAGACCATGAACAAGGATGCGATCATCTTTGCCTGCGCCAATCCCACTCCCGAAATCTTCCCTGCCGATGCTAAGGCAGGCGGTGCTCGTGTCATTGCCACCGGACGCAGTGACTTCCCGAACCAGATTAATAATGTTCTGGCCTTCCCCGGCATTTTCCGCGGCACCTTTGACGTACGTGCCTCGGATATCAATGAGGAAATGAAAATGGCGGCCGCTTATGCTCTCGCCGATCTGATTTCCGACGAAGAGCTGAACGAGGACTATATCATTCCTGCCGCCTTTGATGAGCGTGTCGGCCCTGCGGTGGCCAAGGCCGTTGCCCAAGCCGCCAAGGACAGCGGGGTGGCAAGACTGTAATCCCCGTTTAAGCACAACCGTGAACCAAACATTACAAGCGCCCGACAGCGTATGCTGTCGGGCGCTTTTGCCATAGGAAGCCGTCGGGGATTATTGCGTTTGAAACTGTTCGAGCCAACAAAGGACATAGCTGGCAAAGCCATGATTACAGCTGGCATGGGTACTCACGTTTTCCCACAGCGTTCCGGTCTGCTCAGCCATGTAATGGAAGTAGCCCTCCATATTTTGCCTTACCACATCACGATATCCGTAGCGCATCATCATATCCAGACGCAGATAATTTCCGATAAAAGCGTTAGCAGGATAGATTTCGGGCCACGCGCCCGTTTTCGCACGATCGGGGCCGAATTCCTGCATCAGGCGGTCAAACAGTATCGGATGACTTTCGGGTGTTGCGACCCCAAAGAAAAAGGCATAATACTGACACACCTCGGTACGTTCGCCGCTCGGTACAAGATGTCGGTCACGTCGCACGGCGTTATCAACAAAGAAGCTACCATCAAAAGACTGCTCCCGGATACGTTCCCGTACCTCGGCAGCCCGTTCGGTATACAACGGCACCTCATACAGCTCTCCCGCCGCGCGAAGCATGGCGGCATATACCATATTCGTCGGGTAGTTCACATCGCGGATCAAGTGATTGGCCTGCGACCATTCGATAAAATTCCAGCCGGGAAGATTTTCAAGCAAGCCATCCTCGTTTCGATACCCCTCGAAATAGGCAATCAGCTTCTCCACGCGGGGACGGAATTGCTCAATCAAGGCAGGATCGCCGCCGCGGTCACGGTACTCACGCAGCTCGATCACCAGCCACATGGCCCATTGGGGAATAAACACACCGTCACGGTGGTCAGCCGGATAACACATGGGAAACATGCCTTCCGGAAGACAGTCATAGTGCTCTTCATGCAGAAAGTTTTCCAAAAAGGAAGTCTCCACATCGGTCGTGCCGGTCAACAAATGCGCCACCCGACCGGTGAAAAAGCTGTCACACAACCATCCCGCACGCTCTCGCGACGGGCAGTCCATAAAAAGATCGACGGCATTCTGCCGAAAGGTCTCTACTGCGGCCTCGGCAATACGTCTTTCCGACGGCGAGAGACCGAACAGAGGCATTTCCACCGGCGGATGCTTATATTCGATCAAGGAAACCGTACCGATCTGACAGTCACCGCCCAACACCGTCACCTGAAGATACTGCATGGTATAGATGCCAAAGGTCTGTATCGCATGCGTACCGGCCTCAAGATCATAGCGAAGGATATTGGCACATTGCATCCGCAAAAAATCCACATGACCGTCGCACAAAATCTCATCAAACAACAAATACAGCGTGATCGGCATCTGACAAGTCACCGTCAGACAGGGCATACCGCTGGCATTATAGGGGAAGCGATAAACCGTATATGTACCGTCTCGCAGGTCACCATTCAAGCAAGTCTCACCCGGTGTAAAGGCCATGCGCTGGCATTCCTCGGTCGGATATACCTCCAGCTCCTCGATCGGATAACCGGTCAGCTTGTCCTCCGAGACATTCAACCAGGCACGATCGCCACGAATCTCGGCCGGCTCATACGGGGTTACGGTTCCCGAAAGAAGAGGCGCTGCCACCGAAACCTCATACTGCGGATAAGGCGCTCGGCGCAAAATCACCGTCTTGGGCTCGGTAACGGTCAGGGGTTCTTCTCCGACCGTGGTATCGATCAAAAAGGAATCGGCCCCTGTGATATGATAAGACTCCGACATCGGGCGTTGGAAGCTGTAACGCTGTGTCCGACGGCGGCGGAAGGGGTGAACCTGTGCGGTAAAGTGTTCGCCGGTCCAGGCAATAGCCGCATGCTCCGAAACAATCTCGGCCATCAAAAAGGACGGCTGCTTCATCAGTTCAAAGCTGTAGGCATAATAGCCGCAAACCTCAATGACGATCACATTGTCTTCCTTCGTTAAAAGACCGCTCACATCGATCTCGTCCATCCGAAAATGGTTTCGGCCGGCTCTCGCCGGGCCATAAGCTACAAATTGTCCATTGACCGTCAGATGATATAGCCCCGAGGTTGCTACGCGAATAGCGGCTGACGGCAAAGCCCCGCAAAAGGCTTTAAAACGGACCGTCAGGTGGCTTTCCTTCTCTCGTCCCGCAAGCCAGATCGGAGATGCTTTTTCAAACATAGGAAACTCCTTACATTCGGGATTGATACCCTTATGATAACACATCGGCGCGAATCCTTCAAGAGAAATCCAAAAAAAAGCATTCCGCACAACGACGGAATGCTTTTTTATCAATAATTCTCTTTTCTGACCTCAAAATAGCTCTGCGGATGTGCACATACCGGACAAATCTGCGGGGCCTTTTTGCCCATCACCAGATGACCGCAGTTGCGGCATTCCCACATGGTTTCCTCACCCTTTTCGAAAACCTTCTGCATCTCCACATTGTTGAGCAACGCGCGATATCTCTCCTCATGGCTCTTTTCGATCGCAGCGACCATGCGGAACTTGATAGCCAGCTCGGTAAAGCCCTCTTCCTCGGCCTCTTTGGCAAAGGTGGCATACATATCGGTCCACTCATAGTTTTCGCCATCGGCGGCAGCTGCCAGATTGGCGGCGGTATCACCCAGTGCGCCGAGTGCCTTGAACCACATTTTGGCATGCTCTTTTTCATTGTCGGCCGTCTTTTGGAAGATCTCGGCAATCTGCTCGTAGCCTTCCTTCTTGGCTACGCTGGCAAAATAGGTGTACTTGTTTCTGGCCTGGCTTTCTCCTGCAAAAGCGGCCAAGAGGTTTGCTTCGGTTTTCGTGCCCTTGAGTTCTTTCATGGTAATCGTTCCTTTCCAAATAAGATGTATTCAGTATAGCACAACAAGCCCTGATTTCAAGCAGTATTTTGTGAATTTTATGTTACTGTGTCGGCCGACGAAGCGTAACACGGCAAGTTGACTCCATAATCGAGCCCTCGTATACCGTTTCTCCGATCGCATCTGCCACAATATAACCGGAGCGCGGATTTTTGACCGACAGAACCTCGCCGACCAACTCGGCCTCGACATCCGAATACTCAAACGAAAGATCGGTTCCTTCCATCGTACAGTTCATCAGCTTCAGGTTGGTGCAGTAACAGAGCGGCTGTGTCCCGACAATATGACAGTTGATCAGCGTCAGACCATCCGAAAACCATCCCAAATATTCTCCCTTTACCACGCTGTCGCGCACCGTCACATTCTTGCTGTGCCAAAAGGCATCCTTCGTATCCAGCTCAGACTGCTCAATCGTCATGTTCTCTACATACTGAAACGAATACTTTCCCTTCATTTTCAAACGATCGATCGTCACGTCGCGGCATTCAAACAGAAAATACTCCGATGTAATCTCACTCTCGCGGATTGTTACGCCGCGGCATCGCCATCCGAATTCCGGGGAGACAATGCGTGAGCCTACAATTTCCGTATTGTCACATTCACGCAGGCATTTGACACCTGTGATCTCGCAATTTTCCATATAGCCATTCATGGCATACCAAATCGGAGCACGAACCTTGTCGTCCATCACCGAATCCAAAAGGCGGTAACCATTGGCGTGCCACAGCGGATAGCGGAGCGAAAAACGGCAATCCCGCACAACAACATCGCGGCATTCCTTTAAGGCCGATTCGCCATCGGCAGGACCGGCAAAGGTACAATGGTAAACCTCGGTATTGAGCAGATGATACAGTGCTCTCTCTTCATCCATGGTCTGATTTTCAATAACAGTTTTATTCATACGATAGTTCCTTCAATAAACAGGAGCCGACGCTTCCGCTTCGGCTCCCATCTTTTGTGCATTAAACCTTAGGATACTTTAGGTCCGTACTTCTCGCGCCATGCATTATACTGACTCAGCGGAGAATCGGGATTCTCGGAATCGATCAGCATCTTATACCACTTGTTGGTATCAAACTTGGTACGAAGCGTCCGGATATAATTCTTCAAGGTAACAACCTTGCCGTTTTCGTCGGTATATTCCTCAAATTCATCGATCTGCTGCCACATCTCCTTGCTGAGCTGCAGCAGATTTTCCAGGATCGTATCGGTGTATTCATACGGATATTCGGCATCAAATTCAAACGAAGCCTTGAACGCAGCCTCATCAAACTTTTTGTTTTCCGCCTTCGCCTCTGCCTTAGCGATATCCTTAGCGGCCTCATAGGCCTCCTCGTAAAGCGCCAAGTAATACGGAGAATCGGTCTTATAATTATCCTCGGTAATCACACGGAAATCGAAAATCGTATAGGGACTGCTGATCGTATCACGATACTGCTGCTTGCCAAGTGCCCAGTCATTGGCGGCAAGCGCCTTCATCTCCTCGCTCATCGAGGTATTCGGAGTCAGGAGGAAAAGGTTACCGGTATCGGCAGGATCCATCTGATAATCCTGATTCAGAATCGAAATCTCGCCGGTGTATTCATCCACACGATAGTGTACATCTTCGACGCCGTATTGGAAGGTATTACGGAACTCGGGATCGATCTGAAGCGCCGTGATTACCTCCATGCAACGATCGACATTCGCAGCATAGGCACTGACGCAGAAGACCGTACCGGGGCGATCGGTGGCTCTGGCAAACGGCTTCTGATAGGTTACAACGTAGTAGTCGTCTTCATACTGCTCGGGAAGCGCGGCATTGCCCTTCAGGAAGGCAGCGGCAACCTTTTTCTCGTTACCGTTCTCATCGGTGGGAAGTGCACTCATGTCGCCCTTGACGACATAACCGGCCTCATTATAATCATAGAGGCTCTGGAGATAATTGGTATACGCGGAGATATTCAGAATATCACGCGGAATCATCGGAGAGAAGATGTAGGAAGCCGAAGTCCAAACACCGCCAACCAGCGAGGGCTCCTCGGTCAGGTAATCAAGACCAATCGTCGGCTCGTTATAAAGGGTAATGTAGTCGCTGTGCTTCGAAGCATCGTCAAGATAGTTAGCCAGAGAATCCAGCGTATTCAGGTCAGCAGGCGTATAGAAATACTGGCTGGCCAGCTCCTTGTTGATCAGGAGGTAGGTATACTCACCGGTAACATAATTATTGGGAACACCGTAGATATCACCCTTGTCGTACAGACCGCTCGGCAATGCGGTACCGCCGATGGTCACCGTGGTAAACATATCGCCCGAGATATATTTTCTCAGAATCTTGGACGAATTGTTCAGCGAATCATTCAGCTTGACAATCCGCTTGGTATCGGCATAGCGGTGCAGATTGGTAGCGCCCTGAACCATAAAGATATCGATCTGAGTGCCCTTTTCGGTCGGATAAACCACCTGGGTAACGCCGTGCTCAAAATAGGTTTCGGCATCGGTTTCGGTTTCAGACACAACCTCGGTTGTGGTCTTATTCTTATCCTTATCCTTCTTGGCGGCCTCCTCGGCAAGCCTCTGCGCCTCGGCCTCGGCAAGACGGCGATCGATTTCGGCATAGTATTCATCCTCGGGGAAGAGACGCAAAATGACATGCGTAGTGAACTTACCCTCGGTATATTTATTGATCTCCTCCTCGACCTTCTTGATTGCCTCTTCGGTCGTACCTTCACCGGTAATACCATAGAGAGTAATCGTCATCGGCTTGACATCGGACGAGGTCAGTTCTTCTTCCTCTTCCTCTGTACAACCTACCAAGGCAAGCGGCAGGATGCAAAGCATGGCGAGAAGAAAACATAAAAGCTTCTTTTTCATTGAGTTCCTCCTGGAAAATGGGCAGAGTGCCCCTCTTCGTATAATTTAACAGATACTATTTTACACCAAGAAACGGGTTCTGTCAAGTTTATTTTGTAAACGACGCGCGGCAAAAACATCGCCTTTTGCGCATCTGTTCACAAATTCGCCACCGTTCTTGAGCATTTATGACAACAAATCTTTTTGACATTTAGCTATTATGCCAATTATTCGGATCATTTTTAACAAAAAATCACCGATATTTTTATCAGATAATCCCAAATACAATTAGTCCAAATAGTCCTTCAAGCGCTTGGAACGGCTGGGATGACGCAGCTTGCGAAGGGCCTTGGCCTCAATTTGGCGAATACGCTCACGCGTAATGCGAAATTCCTTGCCAACCTCCTCCAGTGTTCTCGGTCTGCCGTCCACCAAGCCGAAGCGAAGCTTCAGAACCTGCTCTTCGCGCGGCGTCAACGTATGAAGAACCTCGTTCAGCTGTTCGCTGAGAAGCCGCTGGGCGGCGGCATCGGCCGGTGCCGGGTTGGAATCGTCCTCAATAAAGTCACCAAGGTGGCTGTCCTCTTCTTCGCCGATCGGCATTTCAAGCGAAACCGGATCCTGCGAAATCTTCATAATTTCGCGCACCTTATCGGCACTCATACCCATATGCTCGGCAATCTCCTCTGCCGTAGCCTCATGCCCCAGCTCCTGAAGCAGCTGACGTTGAATACGCGAAACCTTGTGGATGGTTTCGACCATATGTACCGGAATACGGATTGTGCGGGCCTGATCGGCAATGGCGCGGGTAATGGCCTGACGGATCCACCAGGTTGCATACGTTGAGAATTTATAGCCCTTCCGATAGTCAAACTTATCGACAGCCTTCATCAAGCCGAGGTTGCCCTCCTGAATCAAATCCAAGAAGAACATACCCTTTCCGACATAGCGCTTGGCGATACTGACAACCAGTCGGAGATTCGCCTTCACCAGCTCGTCCTTCGCGGGACGGCTGCCCTCGGCCATCCGTTCGGCCAAATACAGCTCTCTCTCCGAATCCAGAAGTGGCACCGTACCGATTTCCTTCAGATACATACGCACCGGGTCATCAATGGCAAGACCCTCCTGTGCCAGCATCTTTTCCATATCCTCGGCACTTTCATAGCGCTCGACATCGCTTTCGATCGCCTCAAACTCGGGTGTATCCAGATACCCTGTGATCTCAATGCCCATGCTCTCCAGCGTGTCGTAAAGCTTTTCTACCTGTTCGATATCATAATCGACATCCTCAAGGGCCTCCATAATCTCACTGTTAGACAGCGAGCCCTTGGCCTTTCCCTTTTCAATCAGCTCTCTGACCTCGAACTTTTTTTCTCCGTTCATAATATCCTTCCTTCCGCCGACAGGCGGCCTTTCTTGACGGGTTTCTTTTGAATCCGTTATTTTTTCTTTCGTTTGCTGGCAATCAGTTCTTCCAGCGACAGCGTTTCCTTGGCGCGTCCGGCGCGCAGCTTTTCGGTACACTGACGAATGACAGCCATCCCGTTTTCGGTCAATCCTTGACGGGACACCGTGTTTTTCACAACACGGGAAATTTCCTCTTGCGTAAACTGCTCGCCAAGCAAGCCGACATCAAAATCCGAGCCGCAGTTCAACATCGTTTCATAGACACGGCGGTTAAACTCGGTCACAAAATCCTCGGCTGACAAATGAAGACTGCCGTTAGCGGCCTCGGGAATCAGCTCGGGATACATGGCCAGAATACCGATAATGGCCTCCTCGGCACCGGCTTCGCCGCGATGGCGCAGACGGTCGGGATTCACGCGGTCGCCAAAGCCCGCGGTCGTTCGGATCACCTCGCGGTTCTTTTCCTTTTTCTCCGCACGCTCCCGTTTGTCGATCTTCCGTCGGATATCGGCCTTCAGGCTTTCAAGCGGAATCTCCAGCTTAGCCGCCACCTGTCGGGCATACACATCGCGCTCTACCTCCGACCATATGGTCGCGAGCATATCGGCCGCTTCACCGGCCGCCTTCACCACTTCATCCGGCTTGCTGAGATCATATTGGGACAAGAACCCTGAAAACTTGAAATCAAAGCGGCTTCGACTGCGGTTCAGCAATCTGGCAAAGCCTTCTTTGCCAAACTTTTTAATATATTCGTCGGGATCCTTGGCATTCTCCACCTTGAGAAGCCGGGCCTCCAGCCCCGCTTCGCCCAGCAGTCCGAAGGCCTTATCTGCCGCTCGCTGTCCGGCTTCGTCGGCATCATAGGAAATGATAACCGATTGGGTATACCGTTTCATCAGCCTTGCCTGATCCGAGGTCAAGGCCGTACCGCACGAGGCAACCGCATTGGCAAAGCCTGCGCCGTGAAGCGCAATAACATCCATATATCCCTCACAGAGAATCATCTGCTCGGCACTGTGATTCCGCGCAAAATTCAGCGCAAAAAGGTTACGTCGCTTATTGAATACCGGGGTGTCAGAGGAATTGATATATTTGGATTCATTGGGGTCATCCCCGATCGTCCGTCCGCCAAAGGCCAAAATATCGCCCTTGACGTCAATCACCGGAAACATAATGCGATTTCGGAAAATATCGTAGGATTTTCCGTTTTTCTTGCTGACCGAGCACAAAAAGCCGACACGCATTTCCTCCTGCGAGTAGCCCTTGGCGCGCAAATGCTTGGCCAGGGCTTCGAACTCGTTCGGCGCATATCCCACGCCGAAATGCTTGATCAAGGCCGTGGAGAGTCCGCGTCGGCTCAAATAGGCCTGCGCTTCGGGACTGTTTTTCAGACACTCATGAAAGAAGCGTGCCGCTTCCCGGTTCATGTCCAGAATCCGTTCCCGTCGCACCCCCGTCGGCTCCTCCCGTCCCTCTTCGGGAATCTCGATGCCCGCCCGCTTGGCTAAATACCGCAGGGCCTCAACATAATCGAGATTCTCGGTTCGCATGACAAAGGTGATCACGTCTCCGCCCGCACCGCAGCCAAAGCAGTAATACGACTTGGTTTGGGTAAACACGGTAAACGATGGTGTTTTTTCACTGTGGAACGGACAACAGCCCACCAGATTGGAGCCTGCCCGTTTCAAGGTCACATGGCCGGCGATGACCTCTTCCAGGTCATTGCGATATTTAATTTCTTCAATCACTTGATGTGGTATCATACGTCACCTGATTTGTTTAAAATAAAAGCTTCTTCCGACATCGAAAGCCGTCATCTTCCTTCACAATAACGTCGGTTTTTC
>SVSA01000044.1 GCA_015064545.1 Oscillospiraceae bacterium
CGATCCCCGAGCTTTCGTAACCGGCCAATATGAGCTTTTCCTTCATGCAGCGGCACATCTTCAGCTCAACAAAGCCGGTATCCATACAAAGAGGACACTCATATTTGACATCGGAATAATCGGACGGATAGCCGTTACGGGAAAGACAGTCGGCACGAGCAACAAGAAGATCGGCATTTTCGGCCTTCAGCCTTGCCAGCTCTGCCTCCAACTGCTGACCGCCATAGCGTGTGAAGGTCTCAAAAATTTGAAGCCCCAGCTGTGACAACGCCCGATCCAGCGAAGCCAGCTCGGGAATGGCCGCATGAAGCTCGGCGCGGCGCGCCTCAGCCTGCTCCTTGGCTCTCAGATTCTTTCCTTCATATTCACGCTTGATTTTACGATAGTTTTCACGGTTAAAGCCCATTTATGTACCGTCCCCTTCTCGGTTGTCATCGCCTACATCGGCGTGCATCATGGCATAACTGCGTCGAAGCGCTTTTTCAAAAAAGTCCTCGGTATTAAAGCTCGAGCCGGTATCCGTTTCTGCGGGCCGCTCCTTGAACTTGGTTTGATAGGCCGTTTTTCCCTGACGGAAGCTCTCACCGGCCTTCTCGGCCTGCTCGACCGTCGTGATTCCGCCGGTATGCCAATCCGAAAGAATTTTCGACATATACTCAAGCGACGGCTTACCCGTGGCATCCACCGCGATATCGAAGGCATATTCGATCAAAACAAACGGCATCTGCCATTCCCTTGTCCACTTTTCGAAAAAACGGGTTTCCTTGGCGGTAAACTTCCGATCGCCCATACCAAATAGCTTGCGGAAGCGGAAGGCCAGGCTATTGCGCTCCTCTTCCTCGCGAATGTAAGCTTCCATTGCCTCATGAGTGCGGACATTCTGATTATACAGGCTGTACGCCGCCTTTTCGACATAGCTGACACGTAATTTACGTCCTACGGCTGCCAGCTTTTCCGCATAATAGGAGAACATCAGAAGCAGCGTGTCACCGCTGAAGCCGCGTTCCTTTTTCAGCGCTACAATCTGCGAAATCTCGGTCGGCGTCAGATGCTTACCGCACAGATCCTCGCATAACGGAATCAAGTGCTTGAGATCGTCATCACTTTCCAAGAGAGTAGCCATTTCTTCCCCGGTCAGATTCTTGGTGGCCGCGGTCGGAATTACCTTTTTCTCCGGAATCAAAAGCTCGGAACGGCGCAGAGAGGCAATTACCTCCTCCAGCTCCTCAAGCGTACAGCCCAGCTGCTCGGCGAGCACCGCTTCTTCAGCATCTCCCATGCTCCGATCATAGGACAATAACATCAAAAGCCGTGCTTCCTGCAGAGTTCGGCAGGAAAGAAAGGCATCGGCCGGGAGGCATACCGCACCGTCTTTATAATTTACCGTATATTTCATGACGTCGGCTCCTCCTTTCGATAATGTCTGACATCACAGCATAGACTCAGAATAATATCACCGATCGGCAGATTCAACACGGGAATCGGCAAATGCAAATCGGTTTGTGTCAGGTTCCAAATACCGACAATGCCAAGTGAAACGAGCAACTCCGGTAGATCGGGATACGCCTCCGGCCACTCGAGCAATACCGCGATATCGGCAGCACAAGCCGTCAGCCGCTCGGCAAGCTCGGCATAGGAGAAGCTTCGGTCATCCGCAATCGGCTGTGCGGAAACATGCCCCGTCACGGTTATACCGCGGCTCTCAAAGCGCGTGGTTAACAGCGTCACCATAGCGGCATCGCCGCCGATAACGATCGCCGTCATCCCGTCGGCAATCCCGAGCTCGCGACTGATTTCGGTATAGAGCTGCTTGACCGGATAACCGTACCCCTGCTGTCCGATTCCATCAAACGCATTCAGATCGGCTCTCACCTGTGATGGCGTAATCCCCAGGCGTTCGGCAAGCTCAGTTGAGCTAATCTTCCGTTTTCCGTTAATGAGATACTCGCGCAAGCAGCGAAAATAGCGCGGATACCGTTTGGCCGCGCTTCCGTATAAATACCCATAATTCTGTCTGCTCATAGCGGTCTCCCGGAACAAAGGTTCGGAACAGTATAGCGTTACCGTCCCGATAAAAAGGGGAACAAGGGGGAAAGCCGTTGCTTTCCCCTTCGCTTGCTCACAGTTTCTTCAAGGTTTCGTTCACGTAATTGGTAAATTCCTCGCAGGTCGCACCGGTATCGCGGCCGGTGATGACCAGCTTCTTTTCCTCAAACATACAGATATCCAGCGCACGTGCCAAACGGTCACTTTCCTCCTGATAGCCAATATGCGACAGGAGCATCACCGTCGCACGAAGCATGGAGCAAGGATCGGCATACTGACCGCGCCCCTCCGCAATCATACGCGGAGCCGAACCGTGAATGGCCTCAAACATCGCATACTTTTTACCGATATTGGCCGAGCCGGCGGTACCGACACCGCCCTGGAATTCGGCCGCCTCATCGGTAATAATATCGCCGTACAGATTCGGCAGAATAAAGACCTGGAAGGCGGTGCGGCGCTTTTCGTCGACCAGCTTCGCCGTCATAATATCAATAAACCAGTTATCGGTCTCAATCTCGGGATATTCCTTACCCACTTCTTCGCAAAGACGGAGGAATTTACCGTCGGTCGTCTTGATAATATTCGCCTTGGTGACAATGGAAACACGATTCTTGCCGTTCTTTCTGGCATAGTCATAGGCCAAACGAGCGATTCTCTGACAGCCCTCGGTCGTGGTAACACAAAAATCCAGCGCCAGATCGTCAGTCACATGAACACCCTGACTGCCCACCGCGTAGCTACCCTCGGTATTCTCGCGGAAGAAGGTCCAGTCGATTCCCTTATCCGGCACCTTGACCGGACGGACATTGGCAAACAGATCCAGCTTTTTGCGCATAGCAACATTGGCGCTCTCGATATTCGGCCAAGGATCGCCGGCGCGGGGCGTTGTGGTCGGGCCCTTCAGAATGACGTCGCAGGCATAAAGCTCCTCCATGACATCATCGGGAATCGCCTGCATATGCTTGACACGATTTTCAATGGTCAGGCCATCGATCACCTTGAACGCAATACGGCCGCGCTTCACATCATCCGCCAAAAGATATTCCAGCACTCTTTGCGAAGCCTCGGTGATAATCGGTCCGATACCATCGCCGCCACAGATACCGATCACAATCTTCTCAAGCTTGGTATAATCCACCGCCTCGCCGGCAGCATTGATTGTCTCAACACGCTTGAGCTGAGAGCGAAGCAATGCCTCATATTTTTCCACCGCCGAGCGGATCTCGTTTTCGTAGTTTGCCATAATTTTGCTCTTTCTCCGATCACAGAATACTTAATACCTTCACCGTCATGATCGGATAACGGCAAGGGGTTTTCCCCGTTTTCCACCGACTTTTCCACCGAGGAAATCCGCAAAAAGGGGAATTAAACGGCGATTTACGCCGATTGTTGACGTGTTTTCCACGGGATGTGGAAAGTTTTTCCTCACTCTCCACAAGCAAAGGCATTGAGCGAAGCATCCGCAACATGACCGGCCAAGCACTCATAATACGCCTGTGCGGCGATCATGGCGGCGTTATCACCGCACAGCGAACGCGGCGGTACATAGAAGCGAAGACCGTTCTTCTCCGCATAGCTTTGCAGCGCCGAACGAAGATGCGAATTCGCCGAAACGCCGCCGGCCAACACCAAGGTGCGATACGGATAGGATGCCAGGGCGGCCGACAGCTTCTTTGTTACCGAATGTAAGACCGTCGCGGTAAAGGAAGCCGCAATATCCTCCTTCGGAAACGGCTCGCCCTTTTGCTCGTAACGATGCAAAAGATTAATCACGTGGGTTTTCAAGCCGCTAAAGGAAAAGTCGAGCGAGCCATCGGGAATCGCCGCTGAGGGAAACGCAAAGGCTGTCGGATCCCCAAGCGAGGCCAAGCGATCCATCTCGGCGCCGCCGGGATAGGGAATTCCCATCACTCTGGCAACCTTATCAAAGGCCTCGCCCATCGCATCGTCGCGTGTACGTCCGATAGTTTGAAAGGTGGTATAATCCTTCACCTCGATCAGCGAGGTATGCCCTCCCGAAACGACAAGCGCCAAAAACGGCGGCTCCAGCTCCGCGTGAGCTAAATAATTGGCGGCAATATGACCGCGAATATGATGAACCGGAACCAGCGGAATGCCGCGCGAAACCGCCAGCGACTTGCCAAAACTGAGTCCGACCAAAAGAGCTCCGATCAGGCCGGGACGATTCGTGACACCGATAGCATCGATATCGCTCATCGTTATGCCTGCCGTCTCCAGCGACTCATACGTAATCCCGGAGACTGCCTCGATATGGGCACGTCCGGCTATTTCGGGAACTACGCCCCCGTAAAGGGCATGGGTTTCAATTTGAGAAGCGACGATGTTCGACAGACTCGTTCGTTTGCCGTCGGCCATATCGACCACGGCTGCCGAGGTTTCGTCGCAAGAGCTTTCAATTCCTAATATGATCATGGTTTTTCTGCGGGTCATGCCCGTGCCTCACAAGACAAGCCTTGCTTGCCTGATTCCTATTCTTTTGCCTCATAGCTTTCCTTACGATGCCAAGTCATCAGAACAGCATCCTCAACAGGAAAGCGATAATACTGCTTTCGCTTACCGTCCACAAGAAAGCCCATCGATTCATACAGCGCTCGTGCGGCATGATTCCCTTCCCGCACTTCTAAATGCAAGCATACAAGACCGCTTTCCTCACACTCGACAAGCAATCGTTCCAACAGTCGACGGGCAATCCCCCGCCGCCGAAAGGCCGGCAGAACAGCAACACCGGTGATATCCGCTTCGTCAAGAACCGCCATCATACCGATATACCCCACCGTATTTCCTTCCTTCTCGGCGCGAAAAAAAGTGTACGCAGGCAGCTCCAGCGCCTCGGCAAAGGAACGCTCGCTCCACGGCTCGGAAAAGGAGACGGCATCGATCGCAGCCAAGGCCGCGGCATCCTTTACTGTCGCTCTCGTGATGGTTATCATACCGTACCGACAGACTCGGTATCTGAGTTCGACTCGGTTGTCGGCGTCAGATTTTCGATGGCTTCCTTGATGTAATCCTCAATCAACGCATCGGCAACATAGGTTGTCCGGGTTTCGCGATCGTAATAATAGATGCCCTTACTGTTGACATGAAAGGTGATTTTATAATACAACCAGTCATAGCGGGAGGAGGAAAAACGGAGGGTATAGTTTGCCAAGGCTTCTCCGTCATCCGGAACCTCCACCGGTGTGCCCTCCAGAATCGAGCGCAAAACCGTCTGTATCTCACTCGATTTGGTAATCGCAGCAATAAACGTATTGGCGTCGGCACTGTCATTACAGATATTGATGGCATTCACTTCAAAATTCTCCAAGGTCGGCAAGGTAACTCCCTCGCCATAATAGACCTCGTAGATACCATAAACATCGCGTGCCAGCCACTGCTTGGGATCAATCGGCTCCTTATCCTTACCGTCACCGTTCAGCGTCACCACCTTATGACCATCAAGACGTCCATAGGTCTTGCTGGTATAAAAGGCCGGCTCATAGTTCCACGGTGCCAGATAATAAAGCTCTCCTGTGCTTTCATTTTTCATCGCATCGCCTTCATAGACAAAGCGAATCGGCAAGGAGGCAATCAGCATCACAATCCCGATCATCAGCACACAGGCCGCCGCTACCGACAGAATCAGATAGCGCTTACGCCGCTGCTCATTCTTCTTTTGTTGTTTTTTCGCCCGTTTTTGCTCAAGATTTCGTTGTTTTTTCAAAACAAACCTCGTAAATTCTAATCAATAACCAAATTGACCGGTCAGGCTATCGTCATGAATGACCCAATCGGCAACCTCAATAATGCGGTAGTCCTCAGCAGAATCGCGAACAATCACACGTTCAATACCGGCATTGATGATCTGTCGCTTACACATCGCACAGCTTGTCATGCCGGAAGCCACCTCTCCGGTTTTGGGATCAAGGCAAGCCATATACAGCGTAGAGCCGATCATTTCCTCGCGCGAAGCCGCGATGATAGCATTCGCCTCTGCATGAATCGAGCGACACATTTCATAGCGCTCGCCGCGCGGTATATTCAGCTTGTCGCGCATACAGAAGTTCAGATCGGAGCAATTTTTTCTGCCACGCGGTGCTCCGTTGTAACCGGTTGAGACGATACAATCGTCCTTGACAATAATAGCCCCATAATGCTTACGCAGGCAGGTGCAGCGCTTCGCTACCGTTTGAGCGATGTCGAGATAGTAGTTGATCTTGGATACACGTTCCATTGTGTCTTCTCCTCTTCGGCATTTCGTTATCGTTTCGGGGGATACCGGACGGTATCTCATATAGTATACCACAAAACCTATCGGTATGACAAGTCCTTTCGCGCAAAAAAATGTCGGATCGACTCAAATTCCTGCCCGACGCGTCAATTCCTCGGCAAAAGCAGCATCACACTGCAGCCGAACCGTCGTGAGCTCACCGTAACTCTCAAAAAACAGCAAATACGATTCCGCAGGAAAGAGGTCGGCAGAAAAATCCATCCGCGCTGAAACCTTTCCGAATTCCGCTTGAACCTTTCGGTTTTTGCGGTAAGGGATCACACGCGTCAGCGAGGCCAACGGCGTCGTAAACAGCGAGGTACGTCGATTTCCGACAATACGGATCACCGTCAGTCGATTGTAGCGGAGAAGATCCTCCTCCGGATCCAGAATGTATTCGTAGCCTGCCAGCAAGTATCGCTGTGCAATTTGTATCATCGCCACCAGTGCCGCCATCGTCAAAACCCAAAAAAGGCCGTTATACCCAAAATCCAATCGGGTAAGGCAGGCACAGATCCCGGCGATGATAAACAAAATCACGGTCAGAACCGTGGCGGTTGCCTTTGTACGTTTTGAAAAATATGTCATCGTTATCCTCACTGATAGGCGGCTACGTTCGTTAACAGTACGCCATTTCGTATTTCAATATAACCGTAGGAAGCTTCATCACGCCAAGCAGCTCCGATGCTGCCGGGATTGAACAGGCGAAGCGGACGCCCTTCCCCCTCGGCCGGCACATAGCGGTCCTCCGCGCGATGCGTATGTCCATAAAGAACCACATCCACCTCCTTGGCTTCGGCATAGCGTGCCAAGCGTTCGGTGCCATGCTTGACCTGATGGGTGTGTCCGTGAAGCATCAGAAAACGAATTCCCTCACGATCAAACAGACGCTCAAGCGGCCAATCCGACACGCCGTCGCAATTTCCCCGCACCGCTAAAAACAACGCACGGGTTTCGACCGTTTCCGATAATTGTTCAAAGTCTCTGGCTCCATCCCCGAGATGCAGGATCACATCGGCCGGGGTCCGTTCGATTACCCGCCGCATTCGTGCGGTATCGCCATGAGAATCGGAAAACACTAACATTCGCATCACGTCTCCGTCCTCCCCTTTCGTTTCTGCCATTTACCGTTCGCGCGGTAACCTTTTCTCCATTATAACATACAATGCTAACGATTACCACATCATTCTGTAAATTTGTTGTGGATAAGATTTTCGGAAAGGAATACTCTGACATGGAACTCTCCAAAGATACGCTGGATAAACTGAAGCATTTAAACGACGACCAATTACGGGCAGCAATCGGTGATATTGCCGACGCACTTGGTGCCTCCCCCTCGCAAAAACGGCTAATGCAGAATCACACCAATCGAATCCGAAACAAGCTGTTCGGCGCCTCCGAAGCCGAGCTGACACGATACCTTTCGCGTCTTTCGCCCGAAAAACAGCAAGAGCTGCTGCAAAAGCTGAAATCATAACGGAGGGCAAACATGAACGGAGACTTTTCGGAGCTGTTACAGGGGGTTTTGCAGGATCCCGATGCCATGCAGAAGCTGATGGGAGTCGCAAAAAGCTTCCTTTCTGAGACACCGGACAGCAAAAGCGCATCTGAGGCCGTCCCCCCCGAGGTGCCGCCGCCCGAGAAGCAGGAGCCCTCGCGCGCCCTGCAACGCATGACAGCCGGCAACAGTGAACGCATCGCCCTGATTACCGCTGTCCGCCCTTACCTTTCGCCTGCCCGAAGGCAGACCGCCGACGGCTTGATCAAGATGCTCAAAATGCTAAAGCTGGCCGACCTGAACAAGCTGTTCAACGAGTAGGAGGATACTTCATGTATACACGAAGCTATCGAAATTCAACCTATCCGTCTGCACGCTCCCTCCCCCCCGATTACGGCGGAACGGCGCTGGTGATAGCCCCAGCCGAATCGTCGCCTCCACGTCAGCAACCGGAACCGCGGTTTGCTGAGCGGCGTCAACAACTGTCACCTCTCCCTGAGGACAACCAACCGAGGATTCGCCGCGAAACCTCGGTGCGTCAAAAGCCGACCGTCGGACGCGGGCCCCTCAGTCCTCCGCCTTTTGGTGGACAGGGCCAGCCATCAGGCGCCCCGACACCAAACACCGACATACCCGCCTCGGTCGAGCGTAACGATATCGGTGAGCAAGAGGAAGCCGTACGCCTTTCACGCCTCTTTGATCCGGCCAATCTGAAAAGCGACGATTTATTGCTTCTCGGTCTCATTCTGCTTTTCCTCAGTGAAGGTGAGGAAAACGGACGTGACGCGCTTTTACTGTTAGCCGCCTTGTATATGGCGGGCGTATGAAGCCCCTAAAAACAGGCAAAACCCCGAACAGCAAGCTGTTCGGGGTTTGTTTGGCTTTGACCGGCGCTTATTCCGCAATATCAACGATGACCTTTTTGCCGACGGTGTTTGCGGCAGCTTTCATTACGGTGCGTATCGATCTCGCGTTTTTGCCGTGACGGCCGATGATCTTACCCATATCCGAGTCCGAAACGGTTACGGTGAAGATGACGGTATCGCCCTCCACACGCTCCTCGATTTCGAGCTTTTCGGGCTCATCGACGATGGCACAGGACATATCTGCGAGAAGCTGTTTCAGCTCCAGCATCAGGCTCACCCGATGATGTTCTGCTTCTTCAGAAGAGCGCGTACCGTATCGGTAGGCTGAGCACCGTTCTTGATCCACTGCGTAGCCTTCTCAGCGTCGATAACAACCTCAGCCGGATCGGTCATCGGATTGTAGTAACCGACCTGCTCGATGAAACGACCGTCGCGGGGCGAACGCGAGTCCGCAACAACGATACGGTAGAAGGGAGCCTTCTTCTGTCCCATTCTTCTGAGTCTGATTTTAACTGCCATGATTCTTTTCCTCCAAAATCGTATAAATAATTGACATATTGTATAGACAACGGTGTTGACACCGATGTTTTCGTTAGAACGGGAATTTTCCTTTTCCCTTGCGCATCATGCGCTTGAATTTGCCGCTTGACATCTCCTTCATCATCTTGCAGGTCTGCTCAAACTGCTTCAGCAAGCGGTTGACGTCTTCCACGCGCGTGCCGCTTCCCGCGGCAATACGGCGCTTGCGGGAGGGATTGATGATCGAGGGCTTTTGCCGCTCCTTGGGTGTCATCGAAAGAATGATGGCCTCCATGCGGTCGATCGCATGTTCATCAATCTGCGCGTTTTCGAGCTTGGACGCATCCATGCCGGGTAGTGAAGCGAGGATATCTTTCATCGGGCCCATCTTACGAATCTGACGGAACTGATCGAGAAAGTCCTCCAGCGTAAACTGAGAGGTACACATTTTGCGCTCCAACTCCTCCGCCTGCTTTTCGTCATAGGCGGCCTCGGCCTTTTCGATCAGCGACAGCATATCACCCATACCGAGAATACGGGAGGCCATGCGATCGGGGTGGAAGGGCTCGATGGCATCCAGCTTTTCGCCGACACCGACATATTTGATTGGCTTACCGGTTACATACCGTACCGACAGCGCGGCACCGCCGCGCGTATCACCATCCAGCTTCGTGAGCACCACACCGGTAATATCTAAAAGGCCGTTGAAGCTTTCGGCAACATTGACGGCATCCTGACCGAGCATGGCATCGACCACCAGCAGGATTTCCTGCGGCTCGACCGTTGCCTTGATCTGCTTCAGCTCCTCCATCATCGCTTCATCAATGTGGAGACGGCCGGCGGTATCGATAAAGACAACATCATGGCCATACTGCTTGGCGTGCTCGATACCGGCTGCGGCAATACGAACCGGTGAAACATCGGTTCCCATCTGAAACACCGGGATTTCGAGCTGTGCACCGACAACCTCAAGCTGCTTGATAGCGGCAGGACGATAGACGTCGCACGCGACAAGAAGGGGACGGCGTCCCTGCTTTTTGAACATTCCGGCGAGCTTTCCGCAGTGCGTCGTTTTACCGGCACCCTGCAAACCAACCATCATAATGACTGTCGGAGGACGCGAGGACAGCTTAATGCGCTCGCCTTCACCGCCCATGAGAGCCGTTAACTCCTCATTTACGATCTTGATAATCTGCTGTGCGGGAAGCAGGCTTGCCAGCACCTCGGCACCAACGGCACGCTCGGTGACTTTTTTGACAAAATCGCGTACAACCTTGAAATTAACATCGGCCTCCAGCAGTGCGAGCTTGATCTCGCGCATACCGGTTTTGACATCCTCCTCGGTCAGCTTACCCTTATTCTTGAATTTTTTGAATGCCGCGTTGATCTTTTCGGTAAGATTCTGAAACATTGGCATAAGAAGATTCCTAACTCCGTTACGGTATTATCCCTCGAGCTGCTTGGCCGCCGCGATTAAATCCTCGGTATTGACACCGGTCTCGCGCGCAATCGTCTCAAGGCGTTGTATAAGAAAAGCTACGGTTTTGTTTACATGCCCAAACCGCCCTGCGAGGCCGAGCTTTTCCTCCAGCCCGCCGATAATCTGCTCGCTCTTGACAATACGGTCCCGTACGCCCTGGCGGGTAATTCCGGTGATTTCGGCAATTTCGGACAGCGAGAGATCGCCGTTATAAAAGAGATCCATCGCCTCTCGCTGCGGCTCGGACAATACCTCGCCGTAAAAATCGAGAAGGAGCGACATATTCAGATTCTTGGACACAAAATCGCCTCCGAAAACGGTGTAAAGCAAAATACCTTACACATTATAGCAGAAGCCTTCCCCTTTGTCAAGCAATATTTTGATCCGACAGTGTAACAATTTCATGAACATAAATTTGTCAACTTGACAGGAAAAACGGCATATGGTATACTGTTTATGGAAAATATTGATCAATTTATTCTGTGCTTTCGCTTATACATGCCATATTTCGCTCGGGAAGTAGGCTGATATTAACGGCTTCGGCATTTAATGCGCTTATGTTTATTCTTACCGATATGGTGTATATAAAAGCCGATTTTCTTCCGAAAGAAAACTCTTCTACGCAATGGATCGTGGTTTCTCTCATTGCTCTTTTGATATTAATTTCATATTTCCTTGCAAGGATCCTGTACAGAAAAAAGTTACTTCAAAAAAGAATAAGCCGGCAACTTACGGAAGTGCTTTTCTTACCAGTGTGGTAGTTATGTACTTCATAAGATCCATCGGCGATAAATGAACAATAGAGTAAGTAAACGTCATTGTTATTCTTTGTCTTATCTCCCTATTTGTTACTGTGGAAATAGTAAATTTTGTATTGTTATTGAAAGCCAAACACTCTTGAAGTATTTAGGCGGCAATAGTTATGTGGGTAATACGAGTATGAAAAAAAGATTTATATATTCTATTCTCTTGTTTTTCCTTTTAGTTCTGTCTCTTTCCTCTTGCAAAAACGAAGTCAATTCCATCACGGTTTACTCGGACGATTATCCCGGGCTGACCTCGTTAGCGGAGGTTAGCTGGAAGGAATACAAACAAGAAGAATTGAGTCAATGGTCTAACCCGTATTATCGTCATCGAAATCACGGTTGTTATGTTACGGTAAAGGACGGCAATCTGATCGTTTCCGACACTCTTCCGGATCCCACATTTGAGATTTTTCGCGGAACAAACGGTTACTTTTTCGGTGTGTCAATGCACATCTATGACGGCTGGGTGCGGTATTCTCCCTACCGTGATTACGAGTTCACCGACAGACAGGTTCTCATCACCAACCATCACTGCAAAGGTTTTGTTAAAATCGATCCCGAAAATGCATTCCTGTTGACCTTTAATGAATACGCGTTAACACCGGAAGAAATGGAAACGGCGGGTAACCTATATCGTTTGTCTTACGTAGGCGGCGAGGATCCAAAGCAATGGTGGAAATGGGAGGTTATCGCTACCTTTCCCGAAGTCCCCGTTACGGGATATTACGATCACGAAACAAAGCAGTTGTATCTTATGGCCAATAACGGTTTCGATCGCACAAGCTCCTTGTATTCGGTAACCGAGGCTGGCACCATAACGCGTATCTTAGAAGCAAAGTGGCTTTTTGACATACAGCCATTTTCGATGGTTAAGCTAGGAAACAGTATCTTTTTCGGCTCACAGCCGGGTATTTATGAATACCGCTTAGACGCCGGAGAGGAGCACTGGTATCCGATGGATTATGATACATATTACGGCTCGTAACGTTCCGACTGTCGAATGGTCGTCCTTTTATATTGGATTTCGAAGCACATCGCGAACCTTCAGCCGCCCCAACGGGCGGCTATTTTGTTTTTTCTATCTTTAAATCTATAAATTTATAAAAATCATTTGACAAAAGGCGTAAAATGGAGTACAATAAAGATAAGTGTGCTTATAACACGGAGGTATAAAGTGTTACAGTTTAAGGAAAATTTAGCAACAGCCATCCGCAACGCCATTGAAGCGATGGCGCCCGGCATGGCCCCCGATACAACCGAGCTGCGCGGCATGCTCGAATATCCGCCCGATAAAGCGATGGGCGACCTGGCTTTCCCTTGCTTCAAGCTCAGCCGCACGCTCCGCAAGGCGCCCCCGATGATTGCCGCCGCCATTGCCGATAATCTTTCGGAAATTCCCTATTTAAAAAAAGCAGAGGTGGCCGGCGGTTATCTCAACCTCTTTATCGAAGAGGTCTACTTTACCGATAAGGTACTGAACCGTGTTTTGGCCGAGGGCGACAACTATGGCAAGCGTCATGACGGAGACGGCAAAACCCTCGTCATCGACTATTCCTCGCCCAATGTGGCCAAGCCCTTTCACATCGGACATCTCGGCACAACTGTCATCGGCCATTCGCTGAAAAAGCTCCATGAATTTGCCGGATGGCATGCCATCGGCATCAACCATCTCGGTGACTGGGGCACCCAGTTCGGTAAGCTGATTGTTGCTTACAAGCTGTGGGGCGACAAGGAGCAGATCGAGGCAGGCGGTATTGACAAGCTCGTGGAGCTTTATGTCCGCATCAACAATGTGATCAAGGGCGACGAGGAAAAGGGGATCCCTGCTCGTGACGACCTCGCCCAACAGTCTCGCGACGAATTCCATAAGATGGAAATCGGCGACGAGGATAATATTGCACTCTGGAAATGGTTTGTTGCCATCAGCCTGAAGGAATACGAGCGCACCTATAAGCAGCTCGGCATCACCTTCGATTCCTATGCCGGCGAGAGCTTCTACACCGATAAAATGCCCGCACAGGTGCAGCGCTTGCGCGACCGCGATCTCCTCAAGATTGACGACGGTGCTTCGATCGTCGATCTCTCAGAATACAAGATGCCCCCCTGCCTGATTCTCAAGCGTGACGGCTCAACGCTTTA
>SVSA01000045.1 GCA_015064545.1 Oscillospiraceae bacterium
AGGCAACCGGCGGTGCGGCCGCAAGCGGGAGCCTCGTTACGGCTCAGAGCAACACCGGTTGCCTCCTCAAATCGTTTTTGAATGGCTTCTAAATTTTTATGCTGAAAATGTTTCATCCTTACTCTCCTTTCGATTGCGTCAGACGGTGACGCAGCTTTTGCTTGGTACGATATAAACTGTTGTCGACCTGCTTGACGGTTAAGCCGAGTGCCACGGCAATGGCCTTTGGCTTTTGTCCCGCCACATAGCGGCGGAGCAGAATATCGCGCTCCTCCTCTTCCAGACTCATGACCGCCTCCTTCAGCTCGCGATAGGTTTCCTCCCGAAGCACCTGCTCCTGCACGCCAAAGGGCTCGGCCGAAACGATACTGTCGATGGGAATCGTCCGGCTTCGCATCAGCATACGGTAGCGATCGATGGCTCGGCATCGTGTTCTCATGCACAGCCAGCTTTTCAGTGTGCCGCGCCCCGGGTCAAAGCTCTCGGGATGCTCCCATAAATCAATATAAACATCGGCAATACAGTCCTCGGCATCGGCCTCGCTTCCCAATGGACACAAAACCTCGGCGGCAACCTTCCAAAGCAAACGGCTGTAGGCTGTCATCACGCACTCTATGCCGCTGCTGTCCCGATGCCGAATGGCAGTCAGCATTTCCTCGTCGTTCATATCGTTCCCTCCTTCAGTCGAATTTGATCGATCGCTTATAGTACGAAGGTTAACACCAAAACACTTGTCGTTCTCGTAAATTTTTTCGGATTTCTTTTGTTTCTTTTGTATTGTAGCACAGGGTTGGCGAATGTCAAGCCGTAATTTGAATGGAAGAATCTTTTTGAGAACCGGCAAAAACCTTGATTTTCCGAATAAGATATGGTATAATACAAAATAGTGCCGTCTGAAAACGGCAGAATCTCTATGCTCGAAAGTGAAACTGTATGGACATCCTATCCCGACTCTCCGAAGAATGTAACATTGCCCTCAAGCAGGTGGAAGCCGCCGTCAAGCTGATTGATGAAGGCAACACCATCCCCTTTATTGCTCGTTACCGCAAAGAGGTAACCGGATCGCTTGACGACACGGTGCTTCGCACCTTAAACGACCGTCTGACCTATTTACGCAATCTTGACAAGCGCCGCGAAGAGGTACGCGAGGCCATCGCCGCTCAGGAAAAGCTCACACCCGAGCTCTCCGCGGCACTCGACCGTGCCGAGATTCTGGCTGAAATTGAGGATATTTACCGTCCCTTCAAGCCCCACCGCAAAACGCGTGCCGATGTCGCCCGTGAAAAGGGCTTGGAGCCGCTGGCCGCCCTGTTACAAGCACAGGAAATGACGTACGAAGCCGACTGGGACACCATCGCTGCTGCCTATATCGACGAAGAAAAGGGCGTTGCCTCGGCCGCCGAGGCCCTGAACGGCGCCTGCGACATTCTGGCCGAGGACATCTCGGATAACGCCGACTACCGCCGCCGCATCCGCGAGCTTTCGGTCGCCCACGGTATTTTGAAAACGGAAAAGATCGGTGAGGACGAAAACGGAACCTACGCCATGTACTATGAGTACAGCGAAAAGATTGCCGCCATTCCTGGCCACCGCATCCTTGCCATCAACCGCGCCGAAAAGGAAGAGGTGATCAAGGTTTCCTTTGAGGTTGCGGCCGATCTGATTCTGAACGATCTCTTCGCCCACACCGTAACCAACGCCAAGAGTCCGGCCTTCCGCTATATCGCCCGCGCCACCGTCGACAGCTACGACCGTCTGATTGCGCCGTCGATTGAGCGCGAAATCCGCTCCGATCTCTTCGATAATGCCTCGGAGGGTGCTATTAAGCTATTCTCGGAAAACCTGAAAAACCTTCTGATGACGCCCCCTCTCAAGGGGAAAACCGTGCTCGGCCTCGACCCCGGTTACCGTACCGGCTGTAAGCTCGCCGTAGTGGATAAAACCGGCAAGGTGCTGGATACCGCCGTCATCTATCCGACCAAGCCTCATGAGCGAATTGCCGATGCCGAACGCATCACAAGCGCCCTGATCCGTAAATATAAGGTCGATGTTGTGGCCATCGGTAACGGCACGGCCTCCAAGGAAAGCGAGATTTTCATCGCCAATCTCATCAAAAAGCTTCCCGAAACCTTCCACTATGCTATGGTCAGCGAGGCCGGTGCCTCGGTATACTCGGCCTCCAAGCTTGCGGCCGAGGAGTTTCCCGATTTTGATGTTACCCAGCGTTCCGCAGTTTCGATTGCACGCCGTCTGCAGGATGCACTGGCCGAGCTGGTCAAGATCGATCCCAAATCGATTGGCGTCGGTCAGTATCAGCATGATATGAAGCCTGCCCGCCTGTCCGAAGCGCTGGAGGGCGTGGTTGAGGATTGTGTCAACGCCGTCGGTGTCGACCTGAACACCGCTTCCCATTCCCTTCTCTCTTATGTTGCCGGCATTAACGCCACATCGGCTAAGAATATTGTCAAATACCGTGAGGAAAACGGCGAATTCCATTCGCGCGCCGAGGTTCTTAAGGTTCCGCGCATCGGTGCCAAGGCCTATGAACAGTGCGCCGGCTTCTTGCGCGTTTCCGGTTCCTCCGAGATTCTCGATTGCACCGGTGTGCATCCCGAATCCTATGCGGCCGCCCGCGGACTGATTGCCCATTTCGGTTACACCGACGAGGATGTACGTGCCGCCCGTCTCGGCGGTTTGCGTGCCTCGGTGAAGCAATACGGCTCCGCCAAGCTTTGCGAGGAGCTCGGCATCGGCGAGCCCACGCTCAACGACATCATCGGAGAGCTGGAGAAGCCGGGACGCGACGTCCGTGATGCTCTGCCCCAACAGGAGTTCCGCGATGATATCCTCGATCTGAAGGATCTGAAGGAAGGCATGGTATTAACCGGGACGGTGCGTAATGTCATCGATTTCGGCGCCTTTGTCGACATCGGCGTTCACCAGGACGGTCTGGTCCATGTTTCCCAGATCTCCGATAAGTATATCCGCCATCCCTCGGAGGTTCTTTCCGTCGGTGACCGTGTAACCGTAAAGGTGCTGTCGGTTGATGTCAAAAAGCAGCGCATCGGCCTGACGATGAAGCTTTGATTTTTAATATATTAAAGGCGCCTTTCCCTCGTTTTCCCCGGATTTCCCCATTTTTCGGCGTTTCTTATGCATTTTGCATAAACACTTGACCGAAAATTTGGGAATTTACCCCCTTTTCTTTCGGCAAGACTTTTGGTACAATAGTATACGCTAAAAAAGTTTAGTTACCATTTTACAGGAGGAGTTTCCATGGCAAGTCTTTCGTTTAAGCACATTTACAAGAAATATCCCGGCGGCGTTACCGCGGTTTCCGATTTCTGTCTCGAAGTCAGAGATAAGGAATTCATCATTTTCGTTGGTCCTTCCGGTTGCGGTAAGTCGACCACACTTCGTATGATCGCAGGTCTCGAGGAAATCACCGAAGGCGAGCTGTTCATCGGCGATCGTCTGATCAACGATGTCGCTCCTAAGGACAGAGATATCGCAATGGTGTTCCAGAACTACGCTCTGTATCCTCACATGACCGTTTTCGATAACATGGCTTTCGGTCTGAAGCTCCGCAAGGTTCCGAAGGAAACCATCAAGCGCAAGGTCGAAGAGGCCGCTCGTATCCTTGACATCGCTCACCTGCTCGACAGACGTCCTAAGGCTCTGTCCGGTGGTCAGAAGCAGCGTGTTGCTCTCGGTCGTGCCATCGTTCGTGAGCCTAAGGTATTCCTTCTCGACGAGCCGCTCTCCAACCTCGATGCTAAGCTCCGTGCTGCCATGAGAACCGAGCTGACCAAGATCCATCAGAAGCTTGGTACCACTTTCGTATACGTTACGCATGACCAGGTTGAGGCTATGACCATGGCTACCCGTATCGTGGTTATGAAGGACGGTCTGATCCAGCAGGTTGATACCCCTCAAAACTTGTATGACTATCCGACCAACACCTTCGTTGCCGGCTTTATCGGCACACCTCAGATGAACTTCATCGACGCTAAGGTTGAGAAGAAGGGCGCTGATGTCTTTGTTGTCTTCGGTAAGAACGAGATCAAGCTTCCGGCCGAAAAGGCTCAGGATCCTGCCCTCGCCGACTACATCGGCAAGGAAGTTATCGTCGGTATACGTCCCGAGTGCCTTAAGGATGAGCCCGCCGCTATCAGCACGATGGCCGACGCAATCATCGACGCTCACGTGGATGTCACCGAGCTGATGGGTGCTGAGATCTACCTCTACGTTTCGACCGACGGTTACGATCCTCACACGCCTCAGAACCTCATTGCCCGCGTTTCGCCTCGCTCCACCGCGAGAACCGGCGACGATATCAAGCTGGCGCTTGACGTTACCCGTCTGCACCTCTTCGACAAAGACACCGAGAAGTGCTTCCTCCACTAAATTAAGCATTCAAACCGCCGACAGCAGTCGGCGGTTTTTCTTTGGCCTTGAAGCCGTTTGCCGACAAAGCTCTTGACAGATTTAAAAAAAGATGATAGAATAAAAGTGCTAAACAAACCAGATTACAGGAACAGGGTAACTTTTTTCTTAGGGAGAAATATACCCTTTTGTCTTCGCTCTCAGAATTGGCAAAAATGCAAATTCCACTTAGCGAAGAAGATTGAAAAATATCCTGTTTTGTTGAGGTTTGTTTAGCAACAATCGGGGTTTGCATTTTTCGGTGCGTAGCCCCGGTTACGCACCTTTTTTATTAGGAGATCGCATTATGAAGAACTATGTATGGATGGCTTTGCTCTTGTTATCTGCGGTTGTGCTTTTTGCCTGCAATCCAACGAATGCGCCGTCAAACGCCAAGGAAACCGAAGAAAACACATCCGTCGAGACATCGGAGGAGTTCAAGAATACCGAGGGAAACGAAAGCTTCGAGGAAACCGAAGAAGGTAAGGAAACCGAGGATACCGAGGTGACCGAAGAAACCGACCGGAATCCTTCCGTCAGCGAAACCGTACCGGACACCTCTCCCGAAGATCCGGTTACCTGTCAACACACGTTCGGTGATTGGCAAACGGTAGAAACCGCTACCTGCGCCAAAGCGGGCAAGCGTGTCCGCGTCTGCACTGCCTGTGCGGAGACCGAGGAAGAGTCCATTCCTAAGAGCGAAACGCACACGCCGGTCACCGACGCAGCGGTTTCCGCAACCTGCCAAAAGACCGGTCTCACGGAAGGCAGTCATTGCTCGGTTTGCAATACGATACTTGTTGCACAAACAGTTGTAGCGAAAGTGCCGCACACCGAAGTAACAGATTCTGCAATGGAAGCAACTTGCACCCATGCCGGCAAAACCGAAGGCAAGCACTGCTCGGTTTGTCGTGAAACGCTCATACCGCAGACGATTATTCCCGCCAAAGGGCACACCGACGGCGAGTGGATTCTTGATAGACAAGCCACTTGCGAAACGGAAGGTCTGCATCACCGATCCTGCACCGTTTGCGGCACTAAAACCAAGGAAGAAGTCATTCCGAGCAGCCATAGCTTTGTGAACGGTTTTTGTCAATGCGGAGCAGTCAAGGAATCGGAAGGACTGACCTTTGCCGCGATCCATGGCGGATATGCCGTGACGGGATTAGGAAGTTGCACGGATGAATTTCTGATCATCCCCAAAACCTATCACGGGCAGCCTGTTATCGAAATCTCTTCGGATGCTTTTTCGCTCAAGAGCTCATTCAGCAAGGTCTTGATCCCTTCAACAATCCAAATCATCGGCAAAGATGCTTTCATCTATTGCTATACCTTGACCGATGTACTTTTTGAGGAAAACAGCAGCCTCATAACCATCGAAAGCGGCGCATTTAACACGTGCCAAAACCTGCAGTCAATCGTCTTACCGGAGGGCTTGGAAACCATCGCATCCGGTGCGTTTCTCGGCTGTGATAAACTGAAAGAAGTCACCTTCCCCAGCACGCTGAAAACGATTGGTAAAAACGCGTTTTGCTATTCCGCCGCGCTCTCAAAGATTTACATTAAGGACCTTGCTGCCTGGTGCAACATTTCGTTTGAAAACAAATATTCCAATCCCGCTTACATAGCAAAAGCAATGTATACCATTGACGGAGAGCCGATAACCGATCTCGTCATTCCCGAGGGAGTCACGCGTGTTTCGGCATTTGCCTTCTGCAATGTGAAAAGCATCACGCGCATCTTCTTTCCAGAATCTCTCGAAAGCATTGAGAGCAACGCATTTGCCAATTGTAACAGCGTTACCGAAATGCACGTTGCCGATCTTGAGGCTTGGTGCCGGGTTTCCAAATCGGCCGACAAGGGAATGTCCGCCCGTGCGCTGTATCTCAACGGCCGCGAAATCACGCATCTTCTCATTCCCGAAACGGTTACCGCCATTAAGCCCTATACCTTCGCCGGCTTCTCCTCACTCCTCTCGGTCACGGTGAGCGATTCGGTCACCAGCATCGGCGAGGGTGCCTTTCAAGTATGCCAGAATCTGACCGCTATTACGCTTCCGAAAGAATTGAAGGAAATCCCCAAACGGCTTCTCTCTAACAACACAAGTCTCACGAGCATCGAGATTCCCGACACGGTTACCACCATCGGCGATTCGGCCTTTTACGCTTGTTCCTCGGTTGTTTCTTTCTATATTCCCTCCTCGGTTACCTATATCGGAGAGGGCGCCTTTGACAAGTGCGACGGCGTTGAGACGTTTATTTTTGAAGTCAAGACGGGTTGGAAGATGATCTATACTGCCGGTTCCGTCACAATTTACAGCGGAAACCTGGAAACCTCGCAGAGTACGATTCAAGAAATCCGGAAATATAACTACGGGTATTGGCAGCGCTCTTAAAAATGAGCACAGGATAAACGATCCAAACCGAATCGGTCTATGACATAGAGCAGAGTATTGATAAATAGAACAAGAAGGCATGTTTTATCATGCCTTTTTGTTTTATTGCATTACCATTAACTCTGTTAACAAAATATTGTGTTGACAAATCCCGTGAAGTATTATATAATTATGATGAATATATCTGCAATTTTTTCGTTTTGGAGGAACCTACGTTGAAGAAAAGAGAGCGTAATAACCCAAAGGTCGTTACCGACCTTCTCCAAATGGTACGAACCGGTGCCGAGCAATTTGGCGATAAGGATCTGTACATCTATCTGGAACAAAAAGAAGAAAAGCATCTCTCCTACAAGGAAAACTATGAGCGCGTTCTGGCCTTTGGAACGGCGTTAGCCGATCTCGGTCTGCTTGGGAAAAATGTTGCCATCATGGGTGACACCCATCCCTCCTACATGACTGCCTTCTTTGCCATTATCTGTGGAAACGGCACGACGGTCCCGCTTGACAAGGATTTGTCGGACGATGTGCTGATCGAATTCATGAATATTGCCGAAGTAGAAGCGGTCATTTATACCGAAAAGTTCAACAAACGCATCACGCAATATGCCGACCGTCTGCCTAAGGTCAAATTCTATATCCCCATCATGGACTGGTCCGAGGATACCGCCAAAGAGAATGTCATCGCATTTAACGATCTTCTCGCCTCCGGTAAAGCCCTGTATGACGCCGGCAACTGCGCCTTTACCGATGTTGAGCCTGATCTTTCGCACGTAGCCGCGATTCTCTTCACCTCCGGCACCACGGGCACCAGCAAGGGCGTAATGCTGACACACAAAAACTTTGTTGCTACCCTCAACAGCGCCTGCAAGGTTATGGATCACTTCAACGATCGGAATGTCTTCGTGGATTGTCTTCCGATGAACCATTCCTATGAGATTACCGCGGGTCAGCTCTCGATTCAGAATCTGGGAGCAACCATGGCCATCAACGACAGCGTACGCAATGCCCTTCGTAATTTTGCCAAATACAAGCCCAATGCCTTGATGCTTGTGCCGCTGTATGTGGAAACCATGTACAAAAAGATTTGGGCCGAAATCGACAAAAAAGGAATGCGCAAGACCGTGTGCGCACTCATGAAGGTCAGCGATGGCCTTTTGAAGCTCGGCATTGATATGCGCCCCAAATTCTTCGGTCAGATTACCGGCGCGCTTGGCGGAAACCTGAAGCACATTGTTGTCGGCGGTGCGCCGATGAGTCCCAAGATCATCAAGGACTTCCGCAGCTTCGGTATCTATATCCTGGAGGGATACGGCATCACCGAATGCTCTCCGCTGGTTGCCGTGAATCCCCTCGGCGATGAAAAATTCCACTCGGTCGGCCCGGCAGTTCCTTGCTGCGAAGTAAAAATCGACAAAGCCGACGACGAAGCCACCGGCGAAATTCTTGTCAAGGGCGACAACGTTATGCTCGGCTATTACAAGAATGAAGAAGCCACCAAGGAAGTCTTTACCGAGGACGGCTGGTTCCGTACCGGCGATGTCGGGTATATGGACGAGGACGGTTACATATACATTACCGGACGCAAAAAGAATGTCATTATTCTCAGCAACGGCAAAAACGTCTTCCCCGAGGAGCTGGAGGAGCATCTTGCCGAACGCTCGGATGTAATCGGCGAAAGTGTTGTAATCGGTCGCCCGAACGATATCGGCGAAACCGTGATCACGGTGGTCGTTTATCCGAATCCCGAATTCTCCGAGGGCAAGACCCCCGAAGAGATCGAGTCCGGTGTCCGCGCCGCAGTTACCGAGGTCAATAAATCGCTTCCCGTTTACAAGCAAATGCGCGAGATCGACATTCGTGAAACCGAATTTGAAAAAACTACAACAAGAAAAATCAAACGTTTTCTTGTAAAATAAAACATTATTACATTTGGAGGAAACCACCCATGTTTGAGAACGTCAAAAATATGCTTGCAACCGACCTGAACGTCAATGCTGACGACATTACCCTCGAGGCCGAACTGATCAACGATCTCGGCATCAACTCGCTGGAGCTTGCCGACCTGATTCTTCTCTGTGAAGAACGCTTCGGCATTGAGGTCAATGACGATGATATCCATAAGTTCATCACCGTCGGCGACGTCGTTGCCTATCTGGAAGAGACCGCCAAGTAAGCTGTCCGTTTTTCCCCGGGACGTAACACATCAAGGAGAGGATGAGTTTTTTTGGAGAAAATCATTGAATATCTGATCACGATTTCAATTGTAGCAGCAGTACTGCTGTGCCTTGTCGTGTTCGCCGTTCTGATTCACTATTTCAGAACCCGTGCGATGGCCTTAAAATTGCTTCGTCGCGGAAAGCGAAGCGGAGATTTCATTTATGATTTATTAAAAACCTCCTTCCAGACGGGACGCATTTTTAAGCATATCACGCTCCCCGCTCAGCTTCCCGATGGCACCAAAACGCGAGTGCCTGCCGACCTGATTCTGATTGATCGCGGCGGTGTTTTCGTCATCCGTGTCCGCCATCTGTCGGGCGCTGTTGATAATACCGATCCCCGGGTTTGGTTGGTTCGTAATGCGGCCGGTACCACCGAAATTGCCAATCCCTTTGAGCAGAATCGCCCTGCCCTGCACGCGGTTGAACGAATTCTGCGCCGCGAAAACGTATACAACGTGCCGCTTTATAATCTCGTTGTGTTCTCCGGCAAAAAAGTATCTTTTCTCTCGCGCTCCGAAAAGCTTCTGACCTCAGATCGTCTGCTTGAAACGATTCGTGACATGAACCGCAACAAGTTCTTGAATCAGAAGGAAATCTCGGCTGCCGTCACTGCTATCGACAAGTACCTCCCCCCCAAACGTCCCAACCGCAAAACCAAATAAATGTGCTTACACGCCAAAACCGCCGAAAGCTAAAGCTTTCGGCGGTTTTTTAGATTTGCGGCGTTAAGAGCGTCAGCAGAGATTTTCGCTGCTCCGGTGTCGGTAGCTTTAACTTACCATGAGATAAGAGCACCACAAGACAATGTAATAAAAACCATCCGTCGGAATGAAAGACAAACTGCAGCTCATACTCCTTCACTTTTTTTAGGTGTGAAGGAACCGATTGCAGGACGGCCTCAGCATAAGGTGCCTTCAGCGCCTCAAAGTCAGCTTGATGTTTGGCCTTGATTCGCTCGCCGATAGCAAGGAGTTTATCTTGAATCTCCTTGCTTGCCAGCACGACAATCTGCCAGGCAGTCTTGAAGTATCCGTCGTAATCTCCGTTGGTTTTTACGTAACCACGCTCGGCAAGCCAAGCGTAGTCATCCTTAGAAAGACAGTCCTCAAACTCTCTTTCATAGAGCGAAAGAACACGTTTGGCTTCTTCAGAATACTTGAGCCTGACATCATCTCCGCGTTCGGACCACTCACTATCGATCTGCCAAAGGATATGCTTGCCATTGCCATTCCACATAGGACCGCACCAGTTTCTCATATAAACAT
This sequence comes from Oscillospiraceae bacterium, assembly GCA_015064545.1. Lineage (GTDB taxonomy): Bacteria > Bacillota > Clostridia > Oscillospirales > CAG-272 > Colimorpha_A. Next base: position 10,305 of record SVSA01000045.1, read on the forward strand.
AGTCATCGGGAAGAATCCTTTCATCCGGCACGACAGATGCGTGATAGATATTATGAGCACCATCCGGACGGATCGTGGCAACCTCTTCAAAAGAAATGCTCTCCTCCATCCGTTTCTCACCGGACCAAGCTGCTATATAAGGAATCAGCGTCCACAGGATGAAATTACGGTCCGCTTTGGGAGACTCGGTTAGGGATATAGGCTCGTCCGTTTGCCCACACCAGATGTCCGGGTCATCAAGAACACCGGAAGAGGTCAGCTCATTATACAGATCGTTCGCAAACAGCTCAGCAGCACGCTTGTACATATCGTTCTGCATGGTAAGCAGTTCTGCCGTCGGCTCGCTGATGATGAAGTTGATAATGTACTTATCCTTTTGTGCCTGCAGGAAGCCGTATTCCTCAAGGAATTCAACTTCTGTTTCTACGTACACGGGGGAAACACCCAGGTCATCGGCAATCTCGTGAATGGTCTTTGCCGTATTACGCACACAATAGCAGATATTCTGGGCCAGTGTGGAACGGAAAAACTCGTCGGGAGACTTTTTACCTACGGTACCATTGATACCGTAGGAGTGGAATTTAATAGGGTTAAACTTAAGTTCGCTTGATTTTCGCATCGTATCCATACCTCGTTTCAATTCTTTTTTCGCTTCAAACAAGTGCCATTTGACCGTACCGACAGGAATCCCCAATTCTCTTGCAATATCTGCCTGTTTGCGATTCTCGAAATAATACGCAATCACGATTCTTCTTTGCCGCTTAGAAAGGTAAGCAATCTCCGTCTGAAGACGATGGATGGCGTCACGATTGTCGTCGGTATCCGGCTCAGCGTACGGATCTGCGATCAACTCCGCAACCTCATCCATCGAAACACCGACCATACTTTTCGCCGTGTCACGATAATAGTTGCTGAGCGTGTTATGGGCAACGGTCCAGATGAACTTTCCCATGTCCGCAACGTCATCCTTGATAAGGAGCGCACGGAACGCTCTTATCGCAATCTCCTGCGACAGATCCTCGGCGTCGTGACTGTTTTTGCAGCGCTTGAGCGCAAATCCGAATATGGGCTTCAGGTATTCCGTTATGATTTTCTCTACGTCTTGTCTGTTCACTTGTTATTCCTCGTTTTGAAAGCTTTCACTCCGATAGACACGATCTTGAAAAAAGGTTGGCGTTTTTTTCAGTATATCACAAAAAAAACAAAAAGCAAGAACACCCCTGCCGGCATAGGCGCCTTTCCGCTTCGAAACGCCGCGCATTGGCAACGCTCAACGCTCCCTAAGAATCTTTGCAACCGCATCAATCAGCGCGTCCAAATCGCGCCGATGGGTGAAATATGACACCGAGACGCGCACCGCCCCATCCGATGGCGTTCCAAGCGTTTCATGTCCGAGTGGACAGCAATGCAGACCGGCACGCACACAAATGCCGCTGCGATCGAGTGCCTCCGCTACCTCCTCGGAAGCCATACCGTCAAGTGAAAACAGAACGGTTCCCCCGCCATAGCGCACTCCGTAGAGGGAGACACCGGGCATCGACGCGAAGGCGTCACACAAATAACGTCCGCAAGCCTCCTCCTTGGCCGCGATGGTTGTCAGCCCGATTCGCCTGACCTCGCGAATCCCTTCGGACAAAGCCGCCAATGCCGGCATCGGCAGGGTCCCCGCTTCCAGACGCTCCGGCAAGAAGTCCGGCATCGTGCGTTCCCGAGAATTGACACCGTTCCCCCCACACACAAAGGGGCGAAGCACACGGGCATTCTCAACATAGCGATCGGCAAAAACCGCAAAACCGCTCCCCATCAGACCATATAACCCCTTGTGTCCCGGCGCACAGATCGCATCGGCATAGGTGGCGGCAATCGACACCGGAAGATGGCCTGCACTTTGCGAAGCATCTACGATCAAACGAATACCGCGCTCATAACAAATTCTGCCAATTCGTTCAATAGGCAGCGTAAGCCCACAGAGATTTGATACATGAGCGCAAACCACCAGCGCCGTTTGCGGTGTCAGCGCCGCCAAAAAGCGCTGTTCAACCGTGTTACTGTCGCCCAAGGCATCAAAGGTTCGATAACGGCCGTTTGTCAAGCGGTGCACCGGACGAAGAACGGCATTGTGTTCGATGTTGGAAATCAGCACCTCGTCCCCCGGCTTGGCCAGGGACGCAATCGCCAGATTCAGAGCACCCGTGGCATTCGACGTAAAGACCACCGCCTCCGGAGAAGCCTCAAACAAACCGGCAACAGCCTCTCGGCAATCATACACAATCTGCGCCGCCCGATTAGCCAACCGATGTCCGCTTCGCCCCGGATTACCGCCCCAAAGCCTGGCTGCTCGGTCCGCCGCACGCCATACCGATTCCGGCTTGGGGTAACTGGTGGCGGCATTATCCAAATAAATCATACCGTTTTAATGTCCGAATACGGAATTCGGTTTTCGCGCAGCACGCGTTCGACTGTTCGACGGTCGCGGCAATCAAAGCGAATGCCATGGGTGCATCCTTTGGCGGCGTATTCGCTCCCGAGCTTGACGGCATTCAGCCAAACGCCGCGCTCGGATAAGACTCGCTGGGCCTTCATGCTATAAGTTACCGATTGTAAGGTCAGTAAGCAGAGTGTTGTCATGTCAGCACTTCCCTTTCTCTTTTGGTCCGTAGATTTACTGCAGTATATGCGTTTGTTAAGGGGATGACAAGAGAAAAGGCTTCATTTTTCCTGTTCAACAACTCAAAAACGCGAGAAAATGCGGCAAAAACGAGAGAAATCGAGAGCATTTGAAGGATATTTTAAAAAAATCGGATTTTTCTCAAAAAAAGGCTTGACAAGATGATATCCCTGTGTTATAATTGGAAGGCTGAAAAAATGTAATCTAATTATCTTATATTGGAGGAATCCCTAATGTCTACTTTTATGGCAAAAAAAGAGACGCTTGATCGCAGATGGTATGTGATCGACGCCGCCGGTAAGCCCCTTGGTAAGACCGCTGTCGCCGCCGCCACCATCCTGAGAGGTAAGCATCGTCCCGAGTTCACCCCCCATGTGGATTGCGGTGAGTTCGTTATCATCATCAATGCCGACAAGGCCGTTCTGACCGGCAAGAAGCTGGAGCAGAAGTACTACTACCGTCATTCCGGCTACATCGGCGGTCTGAAGAAGGTTCAGTACAAGACCCTTATGGCTACCAAGCCCGAAAAGGCGATGGAGCTCGCCGTTAAGCGTATGCTCCCCGACAACACCATCGGTCGTAAGTCTCTGACCAGACTGAAGATCTACAGCGGTGCCGCCC
>SVSA01000046.1 GCA_015064545.1 Oscillospiraceae bacterium
ATTCCTTTCATCGCGTGCTCCTTCCGTCTTTTTGCTTCGCAAAAATCCACCTCCCTCCCGGAGGGAGGCGAAGAAACGTCCCTAACCCGTTTACGGGTAACAAGTAACAAATGCGTGGCTGGCAGGCCAATCTAAAGCGCACTTGTGCGCAGCCAGTAGTATTAGGGCTACGCCCGAAAATGAAATACCCCCCGTTTTACGGGGGGTATTTATTGCTTTCGGACGACACCGGAGAGATCAGTTAATCAGGATATCCTCCCACAGGGTTGTCATATATTCGAGGATTTCGGCATTAAGATTACGGTAAGCGTAGGTTTGGTAATTGGTGTGGAAATCATAGTTCTCGGGATACAGCACGGCATAGGCATCCTCGCCCAGCTCCTCCTTATAGGCCGCGCTGTTCAGCACCGCCGTATTCGGTGAAGCATACCAATGCGTCAGCGAATTGGCAACGGCCGCATCCTCCATCAGCATGAAGTTGATATACGCCTCGGCAACATCCTTATGCTTGGAGGTTTTGAGAACACACATGGCATCGACAAAGACATTGGTACGATCGGGGGTAAAGAAGCGGAGATCGACATTTTCCGCCTGATTATCGCGCATCGTGAAATAGTCACCGGCATAATAGGCAGCCACGGCGGCCTCGCCCATCTCCATCATATTGAATACCTCGTCCATCACGAGCATTTTGCGGAGAGGCTTTTGCTCCAGAAGCTTTTCCTTCGCACGATCCCACGCGGCTTTATCGGCGGTATTCACGTCAATATCCAGCATATACATCGCCGTGCCGAAGGCATCGCGCGAGTTGCGAAACTGCAGAATCTCGCCGCTATACTTGGAATTCCACATAACCTCCCAGCCGGTAACATCGGCGGGATCCACCTCGTTGGCATCGTAAATGATACCGACAACACCGTAGGTGTAGGGTACCGTATATTTATTCTCGGGATCGTAGTACAAATTACGGTAGGTTTCGGAAATATTTTCGTATGCGGGAATGTTATCGAAATTCAGCTCGGCGAGCAGATCCTTTTCGATAAAATACTGAATCATGTAATCCGAAGGAACAATAACGTCATAATTGGCGGTGCCCAGCTCAAGCTGAGAGCGCAGGCTTTCGTTGGAATCGTAGGTGCTGTAATTGACACGCACCTTCTGTCCGTAGGTTTCAAAATACCAATTCTCAAATTCGGCATTGGTGTCGTAGCTTCCTTCCTCGCCGGTGGAGATGTACTCACCCCAGTTATAGACATTAAGCACGATTGTATCCGAATCGCCGCATCCCGTAAGCGCGAGAGGCGAGAGCGTGAGAAGCGCGGCAAGAAGCACCGCAATCCAAACTTTTTTCATGACATTAGTTCCTTTCGATTGGGATACCGTCACTTGGCCGGCGGGGTGCGGCGCAGAGTGCGGTTCATCTTCGCCTGCTTCTTTTCGTCGCGGGCGCTAATCGCGTTGGTCACGAGAAGAAGAATCAGAATGGCGAAGAAGATAATGGTCGCTAAAGCGTAAATTTTGGGGCTAACCGATTTTTTGGTCATACCGTAAATATACAGCGGCAACGTCTGAAAGCTGCTGCCCTTGGTGAAAAGACTGATAACAAAATCGTCCAGCGACATGGTGAAGGCCATAATGCCGCCGGTCATAACACCGGGCATGATTTCGGGAAGCTCCACCTTGAAGAAGGACTGTAGCGGTGTACAGCCGAGGTCAAGGGCGGCCTCGGGCATCGACTTGTCCATCTGGTTGAATTTCGGAAGCACCGACAGGATCACATAGGGAAGTCCGAAGGTGATATGCGCAATCAGCATCGTCACAAAGCTCAAGGATTCCGAAAGACCGAGCAAAGTGCCGACAAACACGAACATCAGCATCAGCGAGATACCGGTAATGATATCGGGATTCATCATCGGGATATTGGTGACCGACATGACCGCCGTACGCAGATATTTTTTCCGCATCCGACTGATTCCATACGCCGCGAAGGTACCCATAACGGTCGAGATCAAAGCCGAGCTGACCGCCAGCACCAGCGAATTCCGCAGTGCCGTCAATGCCGCCTCGTCCTCGAACAGATTGCGGTACCAACGCAGAGAAAAGCCGGCAAACACCGAGGTGCTCTTCTCGGAATTAAACGAAAAGAAAATCAGAACAAAGATGGGCGCGAAGAGGAACAGCAGGATTAAGAACAGGTATACCCGGGAGACAAACTTAGAGGATTTCATGGAATCAGCCCTCCTCCCGCACTGTCATCCGAAAAGCGGTTCATGACAAACATACCCGCCAACAGAATGATCATCAGCACAAGCGAAATGGCGGCCGCCATATGCAGGTTGTTCGCGGTGTAAACCTGCGTCTCGATGGCATCGCCGATCAGGTAGAAATTACCGCCGCCGAGCTTTTGCGAAATATAGAAGGTCGAGATCGACGGCACAAAGACCATCATGACACCCGACACGACACCGGGAATACTCTGGGGAATGACAACCTTACGGATAACCTGCACCGGAGTACAGCCCAGATCGTAGGCCGCCTCCACCAGACGGGGATCCAGCTTGACCATCACCGAGTAAATCGGCATAATCATATACGGCAAATAGTCGTACACCATGCCAAGAACGACGGCTCCCTCGGTATACATCAGCTTCAGCGGTCCGATACCGACCGTACCGAGCGCCGAATTGAGAATACCGGTATCCTGCAGAATAACCATCCAGGCATAGGTGCGGATGAGGAAGTTCATCCACATCGGCAGCATGATCAGCATGATCAGGATTTTTTGCCGTTTGGCATCGGCGCGCGCGATATAATACGCCGCCGGATATCCAATCAAAAGGCAAACCGCCGTTGCGATCAGCGCCAGCTTGACCGAACGCCAGAGAATCTGCAGATACTTGGGGGTGAAAAAGGCCGCAATATTCTCGAACGTAAAGTGAAAATCACGGTCGGTAAAGGAATAATAGGCCACAAAAACCAGCGGAATCAGGATAAAGAGCACCGACCATACAACATGGGGCGCTGCAGCAAAGCGGCTGAGCAGCGAAACGGCTACGCTCTTTTTCGGTTCCTTCCGCTGCCGACGTGCGCCGGTCATTCCTCCTCCTCCGTTTCTTCCACATCGGAGAGATGATCCATTTCGTCCGAGAACGAGGAATAATCGCCGAATTTACCCGAAAACTCGGATTTTTTCATAACGTGAATCGCATCGGGCTCAATATACAGGCCGATAGCGGCTCCGTTTTCCACATAGTCGGTGGTTTGAATCATCCATTTAAAGCCGCCGATATCGACAATAATCTCATAATGCACGCCCTTAAAGGTCACGCTGGAAACCACGCCGGTCAGCATACCGCGCTCCAGCGATACCACATCAACATCTTCGGGACGTACAACGACATCAACCGGCTCGTTTTTCGCAAAGCCGGCATCCAGACAGCGAAAGCGCTTTCCGGAAAAAGCAACATAATAGTCATCGAGCATCTGCCCGTCAAGAATATTACTTTCGCCGATAAAGTCGGCCACAAAGGCATTGGTCGGCTCATTATAGATATCCTGCGGTGTGCCGATCTGCTGGATTTCGCCGTTATCCATTACAACGACGGTATCCGACATGGAGAGAGCCTCCTCCTGATCGTGCGTAACATAGACAAAGGTAATGCCTGTCCGCTGCTGGATATTCTTCAGCTCAATCTGCATATCCTTACGAAGCTTCAGGTCGAGAGCGCCGAGCGGCTCGTCCAGAAGAAGGACACGCGGATGATTGATGAGCGCCCGCGCAATGGCCACACGCTGCTGCTGACCGCCCGAAAGGGTACTGATGCTGCGCTTTTCAAAGCCCTTCAAATTAACAATTTCGAGCATTTCATGCACCTTGGCCGTCAGGGCGGCACCCTTTTCGCCGCGAAGACGGGGACCGAAGGCAATATTCTCGAATACGTTCAAATGTTGGAAAAGAGCATACTTCTGGAATACGGTATTGACCGGACGCTTGTAGGGAGGGACGTCGTTTACGATCTTACCGTCAAAGAATACATGACCGCTATCGGGTGTTTCAAACCCGCCGATGATGCGGAGCGTTGTTGTCTTACCGCAGCCCGAGGGCCCCAAAAGCGTGACAAACTCCTTATCTCTGATCTCCAGATTGATGCTCTTTAATATTTGTTCACCGTCAAACGATTTGACGATATTTTGCAAGACAATAATCTTTTCTGCGCCGTGTTCCATTTTACACTTAACGACCACCTTTCGCCGCGCATAAAAGCCGCACAATTTTATTCGGTATCATTGTAACAGACAATGCGTCAAAATGCAATAGTTTTTTCAAATTTTCCTGCAAAAACCGTCATTATTCGGATTGAGGCGCGATTATTCGCGGTTTTCTCGGAAATAATCCGAAAAAACTCACGGATTCTTTTATTTACTCTCGTTTTCCCCCTAACCTTCCCTTCCCGTCGTCGCGCAGAAAAGCCGACGCAAAGAGCGCACATACAATCACCAACAGCGAAGGGTCGCCATCGCTCACAAGCAAAACATATACCGCAATCACCCACAGAACAAACAAAAAGCCAAAGGAGATAATCCGGAGTACCGGCTCCACCCGCTTTCCGTCACACATGAGTCCAAGGAGCGAACGGCAAACCGCTCCGCCGTCGAGCCCTTCGATGGGGAGCAGGTTCATCCCGCCCAGCACCAGATTGGAAGCAAGCAGGCACATCCCCGTCGGTCCGCCGAGCCCAAGGCCGAGGAGCAGCAACAGAAGATTCACGACTGCGCCTGCCGCCGCGATAGCCATATCCTTACGGTAAGAGCGTAACCCGTAGCCAAGGCGGATATCCGCCCCAAAGGGATACAGCGTCACGCCCGTAATCGGAACACCGAGGGCAAGGGCCATCCCCACGTGGCCTGCCTCATGAAGTAACGCGGACAGCAGCGTCACCGAGCCGAGAAGCCCCGGATCGTGCAGCCACAGGAGTCCGTAGCTGACCACCGTATACCACGGCACATAAAATTTTCGGCTTTGCTTTCGTTTTTTCTCGTTCAAACCTATTGTCACCCGTTTATATCTGTGTTATAATAGAAAGGCGGGGCGCTGTCCCCGTACGCATTGTATGCTTCTGCGGCTTGCCGCTGTGATTAACCGAAGAAAGGTCTTTTGCCATGACGGAAAAAACTCTCGGCCTGTATGTCCATATCCCGTTCTGCTTCTCCAAATGCCCTTACTGCGATTTTTATTCCGAAACCGACCAGGCGCTCGGAGGCCGCTACGCTCAAGCGGTCATTCTTCACATGGAGGACTATGCCAAGGCGGCCTCCAGCTATGATATCGATTCCATCTTTTTCGGCGGCGGTACGCCGACCGCTTTGCCTGTCAAGCAGCTCTTACACATCCTTGACGGCATCTATGACAATTTCAATGTCCGCAGCGATGCCGAGATTACGGTAGAGGCCAATCCCGCCACCGTAACCACCGGTCAGCTTCGTCGGTTGCGCCGTGCCGGCTTCAATCGTCTGAGCCTCGGTTTGCAAAGTGCCAATGCCGAGGAGCTGACGGCTCTGGGACGTGTTCACACCTATGAGGATTTTCAAAAGAGCTTTCTCTCAGCACGAAAGGCCGGCTTCAAAAACATCAGCGTCGATTTGATGTACGGTATTCCCGGCCAGACGCCCGAGAGCTTCCGCCACACCTTGCAAACGCTGGTAAACCTTGCCCCCGATCACATCTCAGTCTACGGACTCAAAATCGAGGAAGGCACGCCCTTTGCCGAGCGTAAGGATACGCTGGCACTGCCCGACGAGGACAGTGAGGCAGCGATGTATTTCGAGGCGGTTTCCTATTTAGCCGAGCAGGGCTATGCGCAGTATGAGATCAGTAACTTTGCCAAGCCCGGAAAAACCTGCGTACACAATCTTCGCTACTGGAACTGTGAGGAATACATCGGCTTCGGCCCCGGCGCCCACTCCTATTTCGGCAACCGCCGCTTTGCCTTCCGCCGCAGCACCGAGGATTACGTCAAGAGCATGGAATATCCCGGTTCGGTTGCGGATATGCTGTCCGAAAACTATGAGATTGCGCCAAACGAGCGCCTCGGCGAATATGTCATGCTTCGTCTGCGCCTGACCGAGGGTGTGGACACCGATGCCTTTGCCGCTCGCTTCGGTATCGATTTTGAGCGAAAATTCGGCAAGTATCTTACCCTCTATGAGGAAAACGGCTTTATGGCCAAAAAGGGACGCTCCTGGTTCTTTACCCCCAAGGGCATGTATGTGTCGAACTACATTCTCTCAGCCATGCTCGACTTTGACAGCGATATCATCAGCGGGATTGCCGACGGCAGCGACAAATAATCAAATCCAGGTCGGTGCCGACAAAAGGATCCCGCGGATTTCTTGATAAATCGCATCCGCCGTTTCGGACGGCAAAGGATTCACCCCTTTCCCGCATTCGATGGTAAAGCCGGGCCGATCGTAGACACGGATAAACCAATCCTTTAAACCGCCGAAGCAGGCGGCCGGTTCGGGACGTGCCACCGTATAGCCGCTGAAGGCTGCCATACGACGGGCTAACCGTTCGCTTTCCCTCGGCATATGCTCGTTATAGTCGGCATAAATCTCGCCGCCCTGTGTGTGCAACGCAATCAAAAGAGACGGCTCGTTTTGACGAATCCAGTGGCAAAGCGCCGCCGTTTCGGGCTCGGATTCGGGGAAATCGCCCGAAAACCGTGTCGGGCCGCCGCCAAAGATTCCGAGTGAGGGCTCTCGGCTTTTGTATTCCGCAAAGCCGGCATCGTAATTGTGATTCAAATCCACGCCGCGGCCGTTGGCCTGCCAGCGCGAAAAATCGCCGCCGCTCATGCCGAAAAGGCGCTCCATCTGCGGATTCTGCGCATCAAAGCCGCGAATCTGAAGCTCAACGCCGTCGGGATTCAGCATGGGAACAACGGCAATACGGCGGCTCCGGCGGATCTGCTCGGCTTCGACGCCGAACACCTGCTTTCCTTCGGCAAGCGCACAAGCCATCTCCGCAAGATACCGTAAACACAGGATACTCGTAATCCACTCCATCCCGTGATGTGCCCCGACGTAGAGAACGCTTTTTGTTCCTTCTCCGATCGTTATCAGCGGAATGTCACGGCCGGCAAGGCTTTTTCCAAGTGTGGAAAGCCGAAGAAAGGGATAGGTAGCCTGCAGAGCAGTCAGCTCGGTCATCAGGCTCTCGTAAGTAAGAAGCATGGCGTTCCCTCCGTTGCGTTCTGTATGTATTTGCTTCATCCTATGTTTCCGACAGCTTGTTTTATGTATGCTGTGTTTTTTTAATTCTTTTTGCGAAAAAACGAATGCTGTTTCGTTTTGGTGTAAGAAAAGCCGGATTCTTTTGGCAATACCTTCTCGTTTCCGTCATCTTCTCCCCGTTTACGGCAACGTACACGAAATTCTTTTCGAAAATGCTTGACTTTTACGCTACGTTAATCGTATAATTGAATCAAGGGGAGATGGTTGACCGAGAAGCAAGTCTTTTGGAACCCCTGTTTCCGTATTCGCAAGGAATCATTCATTATTTTATGGAGGAAAACATTATGAAACATCGTCTTTCGCTTTTTGCCATCCTTGTGGCGGCACTCATTCTGACACTGAGCTTCACCGCATGCCGCAAGCCGTCGCGCACACCGTCTGAAATTTTCTCGGACGCTGTTTCGGCAACGCTGGCCGACCGCGGTGCCAACATCTCCGAGGAAACGCCCGCTCCCACCAATTCTCAGATTTCCCTTCACTATAAGCCGACAGCCGATACCGGCGCTCTTTTGCCGACACTCGGTGAAATCAAGCTGGATGGCTTTATAAACAAAAACGGTACGCAAAGTGCTTCGCTCTCGCTTTCCTTTGCCAACCAGCCCCTGACGCTTGACACCTATATGGCAGGCTCGCAGTTTGCCCTGTCCTGCTCAGTGCTTGGTAACACAACCTATGGTGTCGATCTGAGCACAGCCAAGGAAGACTACCTTGATTCGATCTTCTCCGAGGTTGGCGGCGCCTTTGATCTGACATCGGTTTTTGGCGTCAACGGTGAGATCTTTGATCAGCTGACGAAGGCCACTCCCGATTTCTCGGCCTACGAAACGATTCTGAACGAATATCTGGATCTTCTGCTCGAGGCTGTTGAGGACACGATGGATGCCACGGTAACCGAAACCGAGGCCGGCCAGCAGTTGGTCTTTGTCCTCGACACAGCCGATCTGAAAACCATCCTGCAGGGCGTTTATGACTATGCTGCCAAGGACACCAAGCTGCGCGATGCCGTGAATAAAATTCTTACCGGCATGGAGCTCGGAGAAATGGATGATGTACTCGCACAGTACGATGATTTCTTCGCTTCGCCCGAAGCCTTGAACGATCTGTTTACCACTCTCGATAATAACCCCTTTACCCTTACGCTGACTGTCGATCTGAACGCCGAGGAGCTTATCACCAAAGCCGACCTGACCTTTGAAGCTACGATCAACGGCGAAGCAGGAGAAATCGTGCTGACACTCGATATGAGCCAAGCCAACAAGACCGTGATCGCGATCCGTTCCGGATCGCTCAAGGAGCCGGAGGACGCCGTCTCGGCCTCGATCACTCATGAGGTTCTTGAAAACACCGAATCCTCCTATAAGGAATCGCTGAGCGTCTCCTACACCAAGCAGAGCACCTCGGTCAATATCGAGCTCTACACACTCAGCTACAATAAGAGCACCCACGCCTTTAACCTCTCCACCTACCTGCTCGGTGCCGTTACCCAGCCGCTGTCGCTGCAGGGTACTTACCAGGCCACCGAGGAAAACATGACGTTGGCTCTGACCACGCTTGTGCTTCCCGGTGAGTTGTTCGAGGCTCCCGAGGCAATCACCATGGCCATCGATCTGACCTTTGCCGTCCGCACCGGTGATACGATCGCCGCACCGGCGGAGCTTCCTGCCTATACCGATGTGTTCGCATTGACCGAGGCACAGATTGAAGCTATTGCCAATGAAGTGGCAACCGATCCTCTGGTCGGTATCCTTGCCGAAATGTTCACTCCCACCGCCCCTGACGACAACTGGGACGAGAATTGGGATGAGGACTGGGAGGACGACTACCGGGGCGGAATTGAGATGTAATCCCGGGCAACTTGTTCTGATTCCTCTGCTACAAACGATCTCCCCGCATACTGCGGGGAGATCGTTTTGCTGTTTTCGTTTTACCGTTCCTCTTCCGTAAACAGGCGCTCAAACCGCAAAAAAGCAGGAGATCGCCTGCCATTGCCCTCATTCTGCACACATTTTCCCTGCTTCGGCCGTCGCCGAATGTGTAAAACATAGAAAACCGTCTTTTTTTCAAAACCTCTTGATTTTTATACAAAATCGATGTATAATTATTCATGTCAATAGAAAACAATCCGCTCTGCGGTTGCGATTATGAAAGGAAATACCGTCATGGATAAGTCTCAAATCAAAAAAGTCGTTCTTGCCTATTCGGGTGGTCTTGACACCTCGATTATCATTCCGTGGCTGAAGGAAAACTACAACAACTGTGAGGTCATCGCCGTTTCGGGTAACGTTGGACAGGCTGACGAGCTGGAAGGCCTTGAGGAAAAGGCCCTCAAGACCGGTGCCTCCAAGCTCTATGTTCTCGATCTGACCGATGACTATGTCGATAATTACATCATTCCCTGCGTCAAGGCCGGTGCCAAGTATGAGGAATACCTCCTCGGCACCTCGCATGCCCGTCCCTGCATCGCCAAGGCACTCGTCGACATCGCCCTGAAGGAAGGCGCCGACGCCATCGCTCACGGCTGTACCGGTAAGGGCAACGACCAGGTGCGGTTTGAGCTGACCATCAAGGCCTTTGCGCCCGATATGCCGATCATCGCTCCTTGGCGTGAGTGGGATATCAAGAGCCGTGAGGAGGAAATCGATTACGCCGAGGCGCACGATGTTCCCCTCAAGATCAACCGCGAAACGAACTATTCGAAGGATAAGAACCTCTGGCACCTCTCCCATGAGGGTATGGATCTGGAGGATGCCGGCAATGAGCCGCTTTACAACAAGGAAGGCTTCCTCGAAATGGGCATTTCACCCGAGCAGGCGCCCGATGTTCCCACCTATGTCACCCTCGATTTTGAGCAGGGTGTTCCGGTTGCTCTTGACGGTGTCAAGATGAGCGCCAAGAACATTATCCTTAAGCTCAACGAGCTCGGCGGAAAGAACGGTATCGGCCTTCTCGATATCGTCGAAAATCGTCTTGTCGGTATGAAGTGCCGTGGTGTTTACGAGACGCCCGGCGGTGAGATCCTCTACTTCGCTCACAACTACCTTGAAACCCTCTGCCTCGATAAGATGACTGCCCACAAGAAGCAGGAGCTGGCTGTCACCTTCGCCGATCTCGTCTACAACGGCCAGTGGTTCACCCCCCTCCGCGAGGCGCTCTCGGCCTTCGTCGACAAAACGCAGGAGCACGTTACCGGTAAGGTCAAGCTGAAGCTCTATAAGGGTAACATCATCAAGGCCGGCGCTTGGTCGGATTGGTCGCTCTACTCCGAGGAGATCGCTACCTTCGGTGAGGATCACGTCTATAACCAGGCCGACGCTACCGGCTTTATCAACCTCTTCGGTCTGCCGATCAAGGTTCAGGCTCAGGTGAACGAGAAGAATAAGAAATAAAGACACAATTTGGGGGAACTTTTTGCAAAAAGTTCCCCCATACCCCCTCAAAAACCTTAAAAAAGCCGAAAACTGCGTTTTCGGCAACTTGTATTTTATGCCTGTTCGCGAAACACGCCGTGTTTCGCCAATCAAAGTTTTGGGGGTTCCAAGGGGGCTTTTTCCAAAAAGCCCCCTTGGCGGGATTCCCAAGGGCAGAGCCCTTGGGCCCACCCCTCCCCTGTTAGGAGTTTACTATGGCAAAAATGTGGGAAGGCGTCACGGCGGCCAAGACCGACGCGATTGCCGACGATTTCAATTCATCCATCGGATTCGATTGCAAAATGTACAAGCAGGACATTCAGGGCAGTCTCGCACATGCGGCGATGCTGGCCAAATGCGGCATTCTGACTATTTCTGAATGTGAGGCCATCACCGAGGGGCTGGGCAGTATTCTGGAGGACATCTCCTCCGGCAAGCTGGCCTTTGATCCGACGGCTGAGGATATTCATATGTTCGTAGAGGCCGAGCTGACCGCGCGGATCGGCGATGTCGGCAAGAAGCTCCACACGGCCAGAAGCCGTAACGATCAGGTTGCCGTGGATCTGCGCCTGTATTTGCGCGACGAAACCGAGACCATTCTCGGCCAGCTCCGCGAGCTGATCGGGGTGCTGCTTGACCAAGCCAAGGCAGGAAAAAACATCATTATGCCCGGCTACACGCATCTCCAGCGCGCACAGCCCATCACCTTCGCTCATCATCTGTTAGCCTACGGCATGATGTTCGAGCGTGACATGGGACGGCTACGCGACGCGCTGAAGCGCATGAACGTATCCCCCCTCGGCTCCTGTGCTCTTGCCGGCACCACCTACGAGACCGACCGTCTCTTCACCGCCAAGAGGCTGGGCTTCGACGGCATTTCGGAGAACAGCATCGACGGCGTCTCCGACCGCGATTACTGCGTCGAGCTTCTCGCCGCTTTCTCGTTGATCATGACGCATCTCTCACGCTTCTCGGAGGAGATCATCCTCTGGTCGTCCTGGGAATTCAAGTTTGTCGAGCTATCGGATGCCTACACCACCGGCTCTTCGATCATGCCGCAAAAGAAAAATCCCGATATGGCCGAGCTGGTGCGCGGTAAGACGGGCCGCGTCTTCGGCGATCTGATGGGCACCCTGACGGTGCTGAAGGGGCTGCCCCTCGCCTACAACAAGGATATGCAGGAGGATAAGGAATCGATTTTCGACGCAATCGAAACGGTCGCGCATTGTCTCGCCGTCTTTATTCCGATGGTGGCTACCATGAAGCCGATTCCCGAAAACATGTACCGCGCCGCCCAGAAGGGCTTCATTAACGCGACCGACCTCGCCGATTATCTCGTCGGCAAGGGTCGCCCCTTCCGTTCGGCCTATAAGACCGTTGGTCAGCTGGTTGCTCGCTGTATCGCCCTCGGCACCGTCCTCGACGAGCTTCCCCTTGAGGAATACAAGGCGGCCGATGAGCTCTTTGATGCCGATCTTTATCCCGCCATTTCGCTTGAAACCTGTGTTGCTCGCCGCAATTCGCTCGGCGGCTGCGGCCCCGAGTCCTTCGAGCGACAGGTGAGGTATTTGGAAGAGAGACTATAAGCATATGGGGCTCTGCCCCATACCCCGCTTAAGAAACTTTTTGAAAAAAAGTTTCTTAAGAATCTTCAAAAACTTTTGAAGGGGAAAACCGTAAGTTTTCGCGGGAAAAGGAATGATTAGGATACATTTTGCCGAAAACACCGTTTTCGGCTGTTCAAAGTATTGAAAGGAGTTTGAGGAAAACTTTTTCCAAAAAGTTTTTCTCATCGCGTTTCCCCTATGAAGCATTTGTTAAAGCTCTCCGATTGGAGCACCGAGGAAATTTTTGAAGCGCTCGACCTTGCCGACAAGCTGAAATACGAAAAGAAGCACGGTATTTCTCACCATCTTCTTGAGGGACAGACGCTGGGTATGATCTTCTCCAAGTCGTCAACCCGCACCCGTGTTTCCTTTGAGGTCGGCATTCACGATCTTGGCGGTACCGGTCTGTTTCTCTCCTCCCGCGATCTGCAGATCGGACGCGGCGAGCCGGTCGAGGATACTGCACGTGTGCTGTCGCGTTATCTGGACGGCATTATGATTCGTACCTTCGCCCAAAAGGAGGTCGAGGATCTGGCCACCTACGGCAGTATTCCGATCATCAACGGACTGACCGACTACTGCCATCCCTGCCAGGTGATGGCCGACCTGCAGACCATCCGCGAGCACAAAGGTACGCTTGCCGGCAAGAAGCTCTGCTTCATCGGCGACGGTAACAACATGGCTAATTCGCTCATCGTCGGCGGCATCAAAACCGGTATGGCCGTTTCGGTTTCCTGCCCGAACAGCAACAAGCCCGATGCCGACATCATGAAGTGGGCTTCCGAAAACGGCAGCTTCACCTGTACCGAAAGCGTCCTTGAGGCCGCCGCCGGTGCCGATGCCCTTTACACCGATGTATGGGCCTCAATGGGACAAGAGGAGGAAGCCGCCGAGCGCCGCAAAATCTTTGCCGGCTATCAAATCAACGATGAAGTCATGGCCGCCGCCAATCCCGGAGCCATGGTCATGCATTGCCTCCCTGCCCACCGTGGTGAGGAAATCACCGCCGAGGTCTTCGAAGCACACGCAAACGAAATCTTCGATGAGGCCGAAAACCGCCTCCACGCACAGAAGGCCATTATGGTTCTGTGCATGAAGAAGTAAGGGACGCGCCAAGGGGCGCCGCCCCTTGGAACCCTGCTCCTTTCTTTGAAAGAAAGGAGCAAAGAAGCGATATAGCCGAAAACTGCGTTTTCGGCAGGGATTTCTTAAGATTTCCCTGCAAAAAACGCAGTTTTTTGCTATTTCAAAAGTTTTTGAGGATTC
>SVSA01000047.1 GCA_015064545.1 Oscillospiraceae bacterium
ATATTCATGCGGCGATAGATCTGCATCGAATCGCAGGACAGAATCTCGCCGTCCAGCGCCTCTGCCAGATCCAGCGAGAGGGCGGTTTTGCCCGAAGCAGTTGGGCCGACCACGGCGATCAGCTTGACGGTTTCTTTCATCATGTTTTTCTCGTTTCTGTTTCAGAAAGCACGGCAGCTCTTGTTCAGAATCGCATCAGCAGATGAACATGGCATCGCCGAAGGAAAAGAAGCGGTAGTCCTTCTGAATGGCTTCCTCGTAGGTGCGAAGCATGGTATGACGGTCTGTGAGCGCCGATACCAGCATCAGAAGCGTGCTTTCGGGAAGATGGAAGTTGGTGATAAGGGCATCGGTGATTTTGAAGCGATAGCCCGGATAGATAAAAATTTGGGTATCATCGGTCACAGGATGCAGGATACCGTTTTCATCGGCAGCACTCTCCAGCACGCGGCAAGAGGTGGTGCCGACCGCGATCAAGCGTCCTTTACGGTTGTTGACGATATCCGCCGTTTCCTTGGAAACCGAAATAAACTCGGCGTGCATATCGTGATCGGCAATTTTCTCCTCCTTCACAGGGCGGAAGGTGCCGAGACCGACATGAAGCATGACCGGTGCGATGCGAACACCCTTGGCTCGGATTTTTTCCAGCAGCTCTTCAGTAAAATGCAGACCGGCTGTCGGCGCGGCGGCCGACCCCTCCTCCTTGGCGTATACCGTCTGATAGCGGTTTTTGTCCTTCAGCTTTTCGGTGATGTACGGCGGAAGCGGCATCTGTCCGACACGATCGAGAACCGTAAAGAGATTGTCGGCCTCATAGTCGAATTTCAGAAGGCGGTTGCCGCCTTCCACGGTTTCAAGAACCTCGGCACGCAAAAGACCGTTGCCGAATAGAATGACAGTACCGGGCTTACAGCGGCGTCCCGGACGCACGAGAGCCTCCCAGATATCCAGTCCCCGTGAACGTAACAGGACGACCTCAATTTCAATGCCGGTCGATTCCTTGATGCCGTAAAGACGGGCAGGAATGACCTTGCTGTCATTGACAACGAGGACATCGCCTTCGTTCAGATAGTCAAGAATGTCACGGAAAATTCGGTGCTCGATAGCGGCGGTATCCTTATGAAGCACCAGAAGCTTTGAGGAATCGCGCGGCTCGGCGGGCGTTTGTGCGATATGCGAGGGGGGGAGCTCATAATAAAAATCCTTGGTGGTCAAGGAGGTTTCGGTCAGGTTATTACGGATCATACCGACTCGTCTTTCTGTAAAAATCGTTATCTTGTTTATTATAATACATCCTCGTCACGATTTCAACCGTTTTTCGGTATTTTGTTTCCCAGTTTAAAAAAACTTTACAGACCATATTCTTGGTCTGAATATGATTTTCTTTGCGGAGGTGCGATATGAAATCTCTATTATTTTCCGGTGTGGGAACGGCTCTCATCACCCCTTTTGCCGATGGCAAGGTGGATTATGCGGCCCTAAAGCGGCTCTGTGCTTACCAAGCCGATCATGGTGCCGATGCCTTGATTGTTTGCGGAACGACCGGCGAATCGCCGACCCTGACCGCGATCGAAAAGCTTCGCATCGTGGCGGCGGCCTGTGAGGCGGTGGAAGGAAAAATTCCGGTTATAGCCGGGACTACAACCAACGATACGACCTATTCCATGCGCTTGTCACGCCTCGCCGTCAAGGAGGGAGCCGACGGTATTTTGGCGGTCACTCCCTATTACAACCGTCCGACGGCAGAGGGCTTACTGGCGCATTTTCAAGCGATTGCCGAGACCTCCGAGCGGCCGCTGATTCTGTACAATATTCCGTCCCGCGCCGGCTGTGAGATCAGCGATGCGGTTTACGACGGCCTGGCAGATCATCCGCTGATTGCCGGCGTCAAGGAAGCGTCGGGCAGTGTGTCGCGCGCGGCGTCCTTGGTGGCGGCCTACGGCGATGATTTACCGCTTTACAGCGGCAACGATGATCTGACGCTTCCGATCCTGTCAATCGGCGGAAAGGGCGTCATTTCGGTGGCCTCCAACCTGTTCCCCACCGAGATGCATACCTTGTGTGTCTTATGGAAAAGCGGACGGGTGAGCGAATGCCTGTCGCTCTACCGCGATATTCTACCTCTCATGCACGCGCTTTTCCTTGAGACCAATCCGATTCCGGTAAAGGCGGCGATGGCCGAGCTCGGCTTCTGCTCGCCAGAGATCCGCTTGCCTCTGACCGAGGCAAAGCCGACAACGATGGCGCGGCTCATACCGGCGATGCAGCCTTTGCTGGGATAGCGCGGTATAGGGAAACGGATAGGGGGATTCTCACATTTCGAGAGGGATTCTCGGTGCTGTCGATTGCATTCTTTCGGACGGTATGGTACAATATAGCCACCATGCATGAAAAGAGGAACACAGAAAATGGAAGAGAAACAAACGTTGGGAAAGCGGATTGCCGCCCTTCGCAAGCAAAGCGGTATGACGCAAAAGGAGCTGGGCGAACGGCTATATGTTTCGGATAAAACCGTCAGCCGATGGGAACGCGATGAATCCGCCCCCGAGCTTGCGCTGATTCCGCTTCTCGCCTCGCTGTTCGGAATTACCTCGGATGAGCTGCTTGGCGGTATGAGTGTCCATGAGTCAGACGAGGCCTGCTCCCGGGATAACCGAAGTGCAGAGGCCTTTGACGGCCGAGCGCGGAGGACAGAGTACCCACCGTATCGCCTGACACGGTTTCGGAATCTCAGCGGAATCGCACTCGGTCTTCCGTTTTTCGGTATCATTGGCGCAGCGATTGCCAATCTTGGCTTTTTGCGCGCAATCGTCGGCTTTTTTACCGGACTTGTGTTTTTGGTGGCCGCAATCATTTGTCAGCTTTGCTTTGCCAATTCCTTTTTGCCGCGCGCAGGGAAAAAAAGGGAGCTGACGGCCGAAGAGAAACAGGATGTTGGGACAATTACCCGAACAACCCTGCGGGTTTTTACGGTCATAATCGGTTCGCTTGGCTTTCTCTTTCCCTTGCTTACGGTTGAGGATGCCCATTGGGGGCTGACGGCAGAGACATGGCTATACGCGGGGCTTCTTTGTGCCGGGACGGCGCTCGCCATTTGGGGCCTGTTTTATGCCTTTTTCCTTCGCTCCCGCTTGGTGCAATGCGGCAACATGCCGGCCGACGAACGACAGAGACGGCTTTACCGTGCGCAAAAGCGCTTGTTGGCACTGCTGCTGGTGGTCGGTGCTGTGTGGGGCGGTTTGATGCTCGCGGTGCATTCGTTTGTGTCCTCGCTGTGGTGGCGTGATCTTGCCGAGCCGCAGGTGTTTTCGACGTATGAAGCGTATCTTGACTTTGCCGAGGTGTATGCCGAGAAAACCATCTTTCAGTTGGGGAATCATGTCTATCAGGATAGTGTTACGCAATTGCCGAATGGCGAACAAGCAAAGCCGGAGAAGATTTCCTACGGCGAAATTCTGGGTGAGAACGGCGAGGTGCTTCTGCGCTTTCCCTTGAATCGGAGAGTG
Organism: Oscillospiraceae bacterium; assembly: GCA_015064545.1. Classification (GTDB taxonomy): domain Bacteria; phylum Bacillota; class Clostridia; order Oscillospirales; family CAG-272; genus Colimorpha_A. The sequence goes on from SVSA01000047.1 coordinate 3,507, forward strand.
GAATATCAGATCATTTATGCGGCAGAAACCCCGCAGGCTGCGCCGGTGTTTTATGGCTTGGGCTCTTCGGTTTCCTGTCGCATCGAGCTATCCGAACAGGAGGACTGCTTGCCGATTCGGGTATGGAGTGCCGAGGATAAATACCGTGGCCTTGAGCGGCAGGAGCATTTCCTTTTTTTACAGCAGTTCATTACCATCCTTGGCTTTGCCGTGATTGCGGGGATTGGTTTGGCGCGATACCGTGCGCTTCGCCGGCAATTCTGAGTTACGTAGCCCTTCCGATTTTTAGACGGAAGGGTTGCATTTTTTTAAAAGATGTGCTACAATGCTGTGGTAATTGTTTTGCCCGAAAGGGGAGAAATCCAAATGAAAAAGAATAATTTCAAGGGATGCTTAATCCTTGCCCTGACTGCCATTATCTGGGGTGTTGCCTTTATCGCGCAAAAGGAGGGCATGGACTATGTAGGACCGCTGACCTTTACCTTCAGTCGCTCGCTACTCGGCACGGTGGCGCTGTTTCCTGTTGCTCTTTTGCTCGGTAAGAAAAAGCCGATGGGAAAGGCGCTGGGCTTTGGCGATAAAACGCTGCTCAAGGCCGGCCTTCTGTCCGGCTTGTTTCTCTTCGGCGCCACGGCCTGTCAGCAGATCGGTATGCAGTATACGACAGCAGGGAAGGCGGCCTTTATTACGGCGCTGTACATCGTTTTTGCGCCGGTTGTCGGAATATTCCTCGGCAAGAAGGCGGGGCTGCCGGTGTGGGTTGGTGTGCTTCTTGGCGGCGTGGGCATGTATCTGCTGTGCATGACCGGCGAAAGCGGTATCGGCCGAGGGGATTTGATCGTCTTTCTTTGCTCGCTTCTGTTTACGGGACAGATTCTTGTCATCGATCGGTATTCACAGACGGTCGATTGTATTCGAATGTCCTGTTTGCAGTTTGCGGTTTGCACGGTGTTGTCGGGCATCGGTATGCTGTTGTTTGAAACACCGCAGATGGGGGCGATTCTTGACTGCGCTGTGCCGATTCTCTATGCCGGTATTCTGTCGAGCGCGGTGGCCTATACTCTCCAAATTGTCGGTCAGAAATATGCCGATGTCACACCGGCTACCCTCGCGATGAGCCTGGAGTCGGTCTTTGCGGCTTTGGCGGGCTGGCTGATTCTGAAGGAAACCATGAGTGTTCCGGAGATTCTCGGTTGTGTTCTGATCTTTGTGGCCATCGTGGTGGCCCAGCTGCCGACAAAGCGGAATTCTTAAACATCAGGGGGATAATACCATGAAAAAACTTCTGTGGCTGATATGGATGGCAGTAATACTGACATCCATGATGCTGGGCGGATCGCTGTCGGCTTCCGCAACGGTAGTGGAAGGGGATTGTGGTGATATCTATAATCAGGATACCGGAACATACGACAATGTAACCTGGTCGTTCAATACCGAAACCGGAGTGATGACGATTTCCGGAGAAGGGAAAATGCGAAACTGGTCTTGGGGACAAGCTCCCTGGTCTTCTTACCGTGCCCAAATCCGGTCGGTTGTGATCGAAGAAGGCGTTACCCATATCGGTGATCATTCCTTTATCTACAGTGCCATGACCGAAATGTATATTCCTGCTTCCGTGACATCCGTCGGCCATGCGTTTGAGAACTGTAAGGACCTGACTTCCGTATATATTACCGATCTTGCCGCTTGGTGTCGGATTGAATTTTCAAGCGGACTCTCAAATCCGCTTTGCCATGCGAAAACGCTGTATCTGAACGGTGCCCCGGTTACCGAGATCCGTGTTCCGGACGGTGTTTCTTCCCTCAATAATTACGTGTTTTATAATTTTGAGGCACTCACAAAGATTACGCTTCCGGACAGTCTGCTTTCCATTGGAGAGAGTGCCCTCTCCCGATGCACCTCTCTGACAGAGATTCGTATTCCGGACAGCGTTTGCTCGGTTGCGGAGGACGCCTTTTCGGGCAGCACCCATATCATTGAGACCGAGAACGGTCTGTCCTATGTGGATCGGTGGATGATTCGGTGTGACCAAACGAATACCGAGGCTATGCTGCGGGAGGATACCGTCGGAATTGCCAATGCGGCACTGAACTTTGCTTCCAATTTGAAGAAAATCTATATTCCAAGCAGTCTCCGAACGATTGGCAACAATGAGATTTTCGGGGCGGATATTGGCATATACATTACGAGCATAGCGGCCTGGTGCGGCATTGATTTTTTCGATGCGATCTCCAATCCGCTTTCCGCCAACTCTTCTTTGTATCTAAACGGTGAACGTTTGACCGAGCTGGTAATTCCGCAAGGCGTGACATCGATTGGGAAATGGGCATTTCATGATTATGGAGATTTGGTTTCTGTCACGATTCCCGGAAGTGTCCGGTCAATCGGAGAGGGTGCGTTCGGCTATTGTGAGAACCTGACGACCGTCGTGCTTGAAGCCGGTGTGGCTACCATAGGAGACGAAGCCTTCAAGGAATGTTCGGCTGTGACAAGCATCGATTTACCGGACGGGCTTCTTTCGATAGGGGAGGAAGCGTTCTTCGGTTGCTCCTCGCTTGCCCGTGTTTCTGTTCCCCCAAGTCTTGCCTCTATCGGGGAAGGTGCTTTCGGATTCTGCTCACAATTATTAAGCGTCCACCTTACGGATGTCGGTGCTTGGTGCGGCGTCATTCTTCACGGTGAATATGCCAATCCCACACGAAACGGCGGTCAGTTTTACGTGAACGGCGAGCCGTTGACTGTCCTTGATATTCCTGACGGAATGACGTCGATCGGTGATTATGCGTTTTTTGCTGCGCCGTCTCTGACCGCGGTTACGCTGCCGGATTCGGTTACGACGATTGGAACTGCTGCCTTTTCGCATTGCGATAAGCTGAAAAGCATTCGTTTGCCGAACGGTCTTATTGCTATCGAAGAAAATGCGTTCGATAGCTGTAGGTCCTTGGAAAGCCTTTCGCTTCCCGATTCGGTTACCGCGATCGGATCCTCGGCATTCCAAGGCTGCGCAATGCTCACGCAGATCAACCTTCCGCCACGGATTACCACCATGGCTCCTTCGGTGTTTTCCTATTGCGTGGGCTTGCAGAGTATTCGAATTCCGAACGGTGTTACTTTTATCGGTGATCAAGCGTTTTACGGTTGCTCCCGGCTGGAAAAGGTGATAATTCCACCTAGCGTTACCGTCATCGGGGAGAGCGCGTTCAGCAAATGCTCAGCGCTTAAAACGATGGTGTTCTGTGGGACAAGCCAACAATGGACATCGATCAAAAAGGGGGACTATTGGAGGGCGTATTCCGAAAATTGCACGCTTTCTTATCACGATTGGAACAGCGGAGCGATTACGCAAGAGCACACATCCTCAACAGAGGGAGAAAAGACATTTGACTGTCTTGCTTGCGGAGAAACCAAGAAGGAATCTCTCGGTCACAGCTACGGCGCTTGGATATCTAACGATGCGGTCACGCATCGAAAAGCTTGTGATTGCGGTAACGTGTTGCAATCCACACACAGCTACAGCGGCGCTAAGGACACAACCTGTAACGAGTGTGACTATGTCAGAACGATCGAAAGCCAGACAACGACCGGTGACATGCCCTCCGAGATCGTATCTACGGAAGCGTCTCCAACCGACAACTCCGCAGCACAAGAGCCCACTGAGGAGGAGTCCTCCCCAAGTTCTGCTTCGGAAAGCAACTCTGTCCGTGTTATTTGGCTTGTCATCGGTATTTCATTGGTCCTTGTCGTGTGTCTTTTCCTTGTGAGGGCGTTGACTAAGAAAAAATAACGGTAAAGGGTGGTTCTCATAAGGAAGTTTGGTATTGTTTTGTAGGGGCGTTCATCGAACGCCCGCGGGCGACCAATGGTTGCCCCTACGGATAAACAAATTTGATCCGCAGAAAACAAATAATAAACCCCGACAGATTAAAAAGTCTGTCGGGGTGTTGCTATCTATAAATTGTTTTTTGCTGAATTATTATGACATCAAAAAATATTGCAGTCAACAAAAGCAATATCCTTAGTGGAGTGCAGCTCATCAAGAGAAGCAAAATATGCAAACTCCCACTCATCTGCTATGTACCTTTGAAAAATATTTTCTGCTCCCGAAACAGCGTGGACATACTGCTTAATCTTGCTATAATCAGGATTATTTATCGTTGCACCAATTTCTAAAATATCACATTCGTCGTCCTTCCAATAAGAAGAAAAACTTAAATCGTCCGAAAGGCAGATATAATTTGCTAATGCTTCTACTCTTTCTTTCACTATTGGAGTAATTCTATGGTTGCAAATAACTCGAAGTCCGAATTGCATAGTAACGCCCACTGCCTTTCTCAAATTTTTTTATCGTTCTGTTTTATCGCCAGTTTCGCCTTTGTATTACAAAGGCTTCGGGCAAAGCCCATACCCCTGAAATTGCGCACATCCAAAGGCTCCCTCCGGGAGGGAGCTGTCAGCGAAGCTGACTGAGGGAGAGTGCGTTACTATAAAGTTTATCTAAGCTCAAAGTCACGCAGGCTCCTTCCGTCACGCTACGCGTGCCACCTCCCTCTCGGAGGGAGGCTTTTCGTTAGCCTCATTATACCACAAATCGGCAGAGGAAACAATACCTCTGCCGAAATTTGTAAACATCCTTATGAGAAGGAGCGTAAAGGGAACTTTTTTTCGAAAGCTTCGTCCAATCGGAAAAAGAAACGGGAGTGCTCTGTCATGAAACGAAGCTGGTTGTCAATGGTTTTTCTTATTCTTGCGCTGTGTTTGCTGTGTCCTCTTCCTGTCTCGGCCGACATGGGGCCAAAGCCATCGGTTAACGTCACCTTTGAAAACCTGGGGGAGGAAACCTGCTATGCCACCCTTCTGTCCAAAACCGACTCGACCGGTCCCTATTCGGCCTGGAACGGTAGGGAAGAGAATCTCTATCATGAAGAACACGGCATCGACCGTACGGTTTGGGAGGCGTTTATCCACTATGAGGATGAGGACGGCTTTTACTTTTTGCAGATTGCGTGGCAGGTAAACGAGCGCAAGGCGCTGTCGTGGTCGTATTATCCGCCCGAGGTTTTTAAGATTCTCCTCTATTATCCCGAAAATGAAACATTTGCCGTCAGTGATGTCTGTTATCACGAGGCGTTTGATACCTACTATACCGTGACGATGCAGGGAAACGCGATCGGTGACGCGGCTTACGATGAGAGTCAAAGCGGCAATCACCGCCTGACGGTCTATCGCGCCAAGGAAATTGGCCGTGAGCTGGGGATGCTGGGAGCGCGCTTTCTTTTGACGGTGATCATCGAGCTGGCACTGGCCCTGCTCTTTGGCTTCCGTGAAAAGCGTCAGCTTCTTCTCTTGCTTGCCCTTAATGCGGCCACGCAAGTGGGGCTGAATCTCTTGCTCTGGCTCGGAAGCGGAATCAACCGCAGTTATTCGTTTTTCTTACTGTTAACGGTGGTTTTGGAGCTTTTTGTATTTCTTACCGAGGCCGTTGTCTGTGTGCGCTATCTCCCTCGTGCGGCTGACAAGCCGCGGCCGGTGTGGCTGACCGTGGTATATGTTTTTGCTGCCAATCTTGCCTCCTTTATGCTGGGGCTTTGGCTGTCAAACCTGCTTCCCGAGCTGTTCTGAGGGGGGAATCACATGAAAAAAAGTCCTTTTCAAGTGCTTCTTCTCGGCTTATTGCCGTTCTTGCTGTTTGCTCTTGTGGTATGGCCGTATCAATACCTGAACGAAACGGTTCTTGTCGAGGTTTTCGGTTGCGGGTGTCCGCAGATCGACGAAAACGGAAACGCGATCGAATCGGCTCTCAATGCCAACGATATTACGGCAGTCTTCTGGTTGGTGATTGCGATTTTGGTCACCATAATCGCCGCTATTTTGGCACGGCGGTTGCCAAGGCGTTGGCTTCGTATTTTGTATGTGCTCGGTGTTTTCCTTTTGTCTCTTGTCATGGCGAAAGAGTTATACCGACATATGATGTGGATGTGAGCTGCTATGGTAAAGAGAAAACGAGCGTATCCATGACCAAAATGCGAACTATCTGCGCCCCGAAGGAAGCTTCGGGGCGTATTCTGCGTTTTTTGTAAAGAAAATGGTGTTTAATAATTGACAACCGCCTGTTTTTATACTATAATGAAATGTAAGACATAAAACGTCCCCCTTCCGGCGGCGGGGATGGTTCCAAAACAAGAAAGCCGGAGAAACGGAACTGTTATGGCACAGGATAAAAAACTTGTTGAGTCGATTACCTCCATGGAGACCGATTTTGCCCAGTGGTACACCGACGTTGTTAAAAAAGCCGATCTGATTGATTATTCCAGCGTTAAGGGCTGCATGATCTATCGTCCGTATGGCTATGCGATCTGGGAAAACATTCAGAAGATTCTCGATGCCCGCTTTAAGGAAACCGGACATGAAAACGTATATATGCCGATGTTCATTCCCGAAGCGCTTCTCAACAAAGAAAAGGATCATGTGGAGGGCTTTGCGCCCGAGGTGGCATGGGTCACCTACGGCGGAAGCGAAAAGCTGACCGAGCGTCTTTGTGTCCGTCCGACCTCGGAAACGCTGTTCTGTGAGCACTATGCCAATGTGATCAAATCCTGGCGCGATCTTCCCAAGCTCTACAATCAGTGGTGCTCGGTTGTCCGTTGGGAAAAGAATACCCGCCCCTTCCTTCGCACCCGCGAGTTTCTCTGGCAGGAGGGTCATACGATGCACGCGACCGCCGAGGAGGCAAAAGAAGAGACGATCCGGATGCTGAATGTCTACGCCGATTTCTGCGAGCACGATCTGGCTATGCCGGTCATCAAGGGGCCTAAGACCGAGAGCGATAAGTTTGCCGGAGCCGAGGCAACCTACGCCATCGAGGCACTGATGCACGATGGTAAGGCACTGCAGGCAGGTACCTCCCACTATTTCGGAGACGGCTTTGCCCGCGCCTTTGATATTCAGTATACCGACAAGAACAATCAGCTTCAGTATCCGCATCAGACCTCGTGGGGCGTGACCACCCGTCTGATCGGTGCTATCATTATGACTCACGGAGACGATAACGGTCTCGTTTTGCCGCCTGCTGTGGCTCCCGTTCAGGTGGTTATCATTCCGGTTGCACAGCACAAGCCGGGCGTTCTGGAAAAGGCCGCCGAGCTTCGTGACCGTCTGCTTGTCGCCGGTTACCGTGTGAAGCTCGACGATTCGGATAATACCGCCGGCTGGAAGTATGCCGAATACGAAATGAAGGGTGTACCGGTACGTTTGGAGATTGGTCCGCGTGATATTGAGGGGAATCAGTGCGTACTGGTGGCTCGTCACGATCGCAGCAAGGACTTTGTCTCGCTCGATACGCTGGAGGAGTCGGTTGCTGCCAAGCTGGAGTCGGTGCGCGCCGGTCTCTTTGCCAAGGCGCTTGAAAACCGCGAAAAGCACACGACTGTCTGTGAGACGATGGACGAGATCAAGGCCGCCCTTGTCGAAAAGGGAGACGGCTTCATTCGCGCCCTGTGGTGTGAAAGCGAGGACTGCGAGGATAAGGTAAAGGAAGAAACCGGAGTCGGCTCGCGTTGCATTCCCTTTGAGGGACAGGGACGAGAGGGTGTTTGCGTTTGTTGCGGAAAACCCGCGAAGACCATGGTTCTTTGGGCCAAGGCGTATTAATCTAAAAATTGAACATTGCCGCACGGGCTGTCGTTTTTGGCGACAGCCCGTTTTTAAAAATAAAAAAGGAAGTCTCAACCGTTACCGCAGGCAGAAAATGTTGTCTATATGGATAGAGAAGCTTGAGAAGAAAGGAGCTTATGATGGAAGACAGCGCAATTATTGCCCTCTTTTGGAATCGTTCCGAGCATGCGGTCCGCGAAACGGATGCCGCCTATGGACGGCAGGGACGGCGCTTAGCCAAGAACATTGTCGGTAGCGATGAGGATGCCGAGGAATGTGTCAACGATGCGTATTTGCATCTGTGGCAGGCCATTCCGCCCGAGCGGCCGATCTGTTTCGGTGCGTATTTTTTGCGTACCGTTCGCAATCTGGCGTTGAATCGCTTGAAAGAAAAGCAGACAACCAAGCGTGGCGGCGGCCATGTTGCGGTTGCATGGGAGGAGCTTTCCGAGGTGCTTCCCGAACGCGAAGGTGTCGAGGAGCAGTTGGCGGTGAAGCGTCTTGGCGAGGTCCTCAACCGCTTTTTGGCCGATCAGCCCAAGGAGAAGCGGATTCTGTTTGTCATGCGCTATTGGTATGGGGATTCCATGCAGGTGATTGCCAAGGCGTCCGGCTTTTCGGTTGGTAAGGTAAAAATGATTTTATGGCGGATGCGTGGTGCACTCCGCACCGTTTTGGAACAGGAGGGAATTGAACTATGAGAATCGATTGGATCGAGGCCATGAGCGGAATATCCGATATCTATGTGGCAGAATGTGAGGGCGTTCAAAAGGGTGGTATTGCTTCCAAGCCACAAAAAAAGGAAGCTCCCCGCTTGTTGGTAACCTTGAGCTATGTGGCGCTGATGGCGGTTATGCTGGCGGTCATTTTGGTGGGACCGGCGCTGCTCAGACGGCAGCCGACGGGCGAACCGACCAAGTATACGGCGGTGGATACTGTTGAAAAGATCCGCTACGGTATGCCGTTTTCGGAGGTTGCGCAGCTTCTCGGTGAGAACTATACGGTAGAGAATTATCATACCGAGGGAGCCTGTATTCGCTATCAATATGAGGATATCCGACTGGAGCTGACGCTCAATACGGCGTTCTTTCCTTATTCCGGAGGGCCGAGCTGTGATGGTGACGGTTATCTTTCTTTTCCGGTGCGTGCCATTATGTTTACGAGCGAAGCTGAGCCGACGGTGAGCGGACAGCTGTATTGCGACAAAAACGGCTATTTTGCCTTGCCCGACGCGATAGAACGCGATCCGGACCGCTTCTTTGACCGTTCACAGATGGAGGCGATTACCGACCGTATGGCGTGGCACGAGGCCGTAACGCTTCTTGGCTCGGAGGGAGTCAGGATCGGTTCGGCGGTATACCACATTTCGTACCAATTGAACGACGGAGAGCTCTTTGTGTTTTCGCTCCATCCCGTCGATTTGAGGATAACGGCACTCGCAAAAGAGAGCGAACCCGAGAAGCCGGAAGATCCGCAGCTCTCCGCCTTTCCGCTTGACGATTTGATTGCGCAAATCGAAGCCGACTATCTGGCATATCATATCGAACATTCGCGCTTTGATCCTACCAAAAACCCGCCGCTGACGGTTGGCGCCTATTACGGAATCTATGACGGAGCCGTGGCGGTCATGATGCAGGGCTTTGATCATGCCGACGTTTATATGGATTCGGTTGTGGCCGGATCGGTGATCCATTACGGTGACAGTAATACCATTCTGCTGTGGAAGGACGGCGTGTTCTATGAGCTGGTGGAGGCCTATGAAAAGGGGCTTCTGTCGAGCGACAATGCGGCTGCCATTGCTGCCTTGCATAACACCGGTTCTTGGTTTACCAAAGCCGATCTTGAACGTGTGAAGACATTACTGGCACTTCCGGACCTTGACGATCGGGATGACATCAAGAGTGCCTTTGATAAGCGAGGCTGGATGGCTCCGGTTTGGAGAGTTCCGCCATACTTAGGAGGTACGCTTTGCTACGGTCAGTTCGGCGCGGTGACGGTACTCTTTGAGGCAAACCAGTTGGGATATGAAGAAACCAAAACCATTGCCGGTATCGAATTCACCTACGCTTCCGGATTTAATCTTTGG
>SVSA01000048.1 GCA_015064545.1 Oscillospiraceae bacterium
CCGCACTTCTTGGCAATCTGCCCCATACGCTCAAAATCAATCACGCGGGGATACGCCGAAGCGCCGGCAACGATCAGCTTGGGCTTAACCTCCATGGCCTGTGCTTCGAGCTTGTCGTAATCGATCACGTGCGTATCGCTCTCCACGCCGTACGGAACAAAGTTATAGTAGAGACCCGAAAGATTGACGGGACTGCCGTGCGTCAGGTGTCCGCCGTCGGCCAAACTCATACCCATGACGGTATCACCGGCCTGTAGCAAGGCGACATACACGGCGGTATTGGCCTGCGAGCCGCTATGAGGCTGAACATTGGCGTGCTCCGCACCGAAAAGCTGCTTGGCTCGCTCGCGCGCGATATTCTCCACCACGTCGACCTTTTCACAGCCGCCGTAATAACGCTTACCGGGATACCCCTCCGCGTACTTGTTGGTCAGAATCGTGCCGGCTGCCGCCATAACGGCAGGAGACACAAAGTTCTCCGAGGCAATCAGTTCAATACCGTCGCACTGACGGCGATATTCGGCCTCAATCGCGGTAGCAACCTCTGCGTCGCAGGTTGCCAAATATCTCATCGTTTCTTCAATCATGATTTCTTCTCCTTTATTCATAATAGACACATACATAGGTTATACATGGGCGTTACCGACCGAGAAAAGCCGCTTCACACAGCCTCGCACCGTGAATCGGCTAAGCCGAAGCTACGGTAGAGCCCTTCGGTCATCCGACGGTAGGTCTCGGTGGCCTGTTCGTAGCGCTTCTCCCGAATGGCCGTCACACAATCGCAAACGGTACGGTAAATCGCTTCGTAGTACCGGTTGCTGTTGTCCGAGCAGCGAATTGCCGCTACGATACGGGGCGCCTTCTCATAATACTCTCGGATCAGACCGCGACCTTCCTCCGTCAAGGCAAGATAGCCGTCGCGGAAGGCACGAAGCACCGTCAGCTCCTCGCAATCGTCTGCCTTTCCGAAATACTCAACACAGGCCGAGGTCAAATAGCAACCGCCCGAGCTGGATGAATCCGAATCCGATTCGTAGCCATCCTTAGGTTTAAAAAAGCTACAGGCGCGCTGATCGTCATCCACGCCCACATAATCAAAGTTGCCGCACGGCTTCTTGATGCAGGAACCGGTCGTTCCTTCTCTTCCGTAGCCGTGATGACAATAGTAATCGCAATCGCCGCAACGTGGCATATCCGTATCCTCCTTAGCCACTCATCCGAGCAGCGCACGGTCCGAGGCAAACTCGGCACCGCTGGCCTGCGAGAATTTTTCCAGCAGGATTTCGATGGTCAGATTTTTCTTTTCCTCGCCCGACACATCCAAAACAATCTGTCCGGCGTTCATCATAATCAGACGGTTGCCGTGGGCAATGGCGTCCTTCATATTGTGTGTTACCATCAGCGCCGTCAGATTGTTCTCGGTAATCAAACGGTCGGTAATCTCCAGCACCTTGGCGGCTGTTTTGGGATCGAGCGCCGCAGTATGTTCATCCAGAAGCAGAATTTTCGGCCGCTTGAGCGTCGCCATCAGCAGAGTAATGGCCTGGCGCTGACCGCCCGACAGTAAGCCCATCTTGGTGGTCATGCGGTTCTCCAAGCCGAGATCGAGCTCGGCAATCGCTTCCCGATAAGCCTCCTTGTCCTGCTTGGTGATCGCCCATTTGAAGCCGCGTCTTTTGCCGCGGCGATCGGCGATGGCCAAATTTTCCTCCACCCACATATCGGCGGCGGTTCCCATCATGGGGTCCTGAAACACCCGTCCGATATACTGCGCTCTTTTATGCTCCGGCAAAGAGGTTACGTTCACGCCGTCGATGTAAATCTCACCCTCGTCGGTGGAATACACACCCGCCACAACATTCAGCATTGTGGACTTACCGGCGCCGTTACCGCCGATGATGGTCACAAAATCGCCGGGATTCAAGGTCAGCGACAGCTGAGAAAGCGCCGTTTTCTCATTTACCGTTCCGGCATTGAAAATCTTGGTAATGTTTCGCAGCTCAAGCATGATGAACGCCTCCCTTCTTTTTCTTCTTGAAATAGGTCTTCTTGATATAGGGAGCGCCAAGGAATACGGCAACCACCAGTGCCGACAGCATCTTCAGCAGATCGGCATCCAAACCGATGAAAATAACCGTCTGGTAGACCATAAAGTAGATGATACCGCCGCCGATTACCGCCAGCAAGCGATAAACGAAGCCCGAGGACACGTGCGAAAGAATCGCCTCGCCGATAATGACTGCCGCCAAACCGATGACAATGGCGCCGCGTCCCTGATTGATATCCGAGAAGCCCTGATACTGCGCCAGCAGAGCACCCGACAAGGCAACAATACCGTTGGAAATCACAAGCCCCAGCACCTTGGTGAAATTGGTATTGATGCCCTGGGCGCGGCTCATGTTCAGATTGTTGCCGGTCGCACGAAGCGAGGCGCCCAGCTCGGTTCCAAAGAACCAGTACAAAACCGCGATCAGTACAATCGAGAAGCCGATCAGAATGGCAATGGTAAGCCACACCTGTTTGTTATTGAGAATCAGGTCATACTGGCGGGAGGGAAGCGCAATATTGGCGCGTCCCATAATTTTCAGATTCACCGACCACAGCATCAGCTGTGTGAGAATACCCGAAAGAATCGCGGGAATGCCGAGAACGGTGTGAAACACCCCGGTCAAAAGGCCGGTCAGCATACCGGCAAGCAAAGCAACCAACAGCGAAAGCCATACATTCACCCCCGAGGTTACCAAGACAGCGCAAACCGCGGCGCCTGTCACCATCGAGCCGTCAACCGTCAGATCGGCGATATCGAGAATACGATACGTCACAAAAACGCCAATCGCCATCAAGCCCCAGATAATACCCTGAGCGCTGGCACCGGGCAAAGCCCCCAGCCAACTCATAATATCCATGTTAGTATTTCCTTTCTATCCTTGTGTTTCCGAGGGGAAATTTCTTTCCAAAAAACCGATAGACACCGGAGCCGTTATAACACGGCTCCGGTGATCCGATTATTTAGTTACAGACCAATTAACCCTGAACCTCGGTGCCTTCGATCGCGACAAAGCCGGCAGCCTCAAGTGCGGCTACATCAATGTTCAGCTCGGCACAACGGGTAGCATTGTACTTCTTGACCTGCTTGGCATCGGGAACAATTTCGATCGGCATGGATTCGGGCTCAGCCTCACCCTTGAGGATCTTCGCGGCCATTTGACCGGCCACGTAGCCCATATCATAGTAGCTGATGGTAAGCGTTACCACGCCACAGCCCTTGCAGATCGCTTCCTCACCGGCAATCACAGGCGTATCGCCGATAGCACCGTAGATCGCGCCGGCGCAGGTAGCGGCGGTGTTATCCGTGGGGATGTAGATGACATCCTTAGCGGAAGCGGCGGTCGCTACGGCAGCAACGTCGTTACTATCGGAGAAGGGGAACAGCTCGGTGGTATAGCCCATTTCCTCCAAATACTTCTTGACTTCCTTCACCTGATAATCCGAGTTAGGCTCGGCCGAGCAGTAGAGAAGCGCAACCGTCTGAGCATCGGGGAAGAGCTTGATCATGTTGGCCTGCTCCTTGAGATTGGCAAGGTCGGACGCACCGGTAACATTGGTGCCGACGGTGCCGTTGAAGTCATCCAGCTTCAGCGCAACGCCGTAAGCGGTGATTGAGGTTCCGACAACCGGAATGTCGTCGGTGGCATTCGACGCGGCCTGCAGCGCAGCCGTCGCATTGGCCATGATGAGGTCAACGTTCTTGGTAACGAAGTCGTTGACGATGGTGGTACAGGTCGTGGCCTCGCCCTGTGCATTCTGGAACAAGAACGATACCTTGTCCTCGCCCAGCTCCGCGACCAAGGCATCCTGGAAGCCCTGTGTGGCGGCATCGAGTGCAGAATGAGGAGCCAGCTGAATAATACCAACGGTATACTTGTCGGACGAGCTGTTACAAGAGGTCATAAAGACAGCGCATCCGAGAAACAGCGCTGTTGCCAGTAAAAATGCCATTAATTTTTTCATGATAATGATATCCTTTCCAAATGGTACACCCTATTATAATACAGGAGGATGCATAAGTCAAGCAAATGTTTCTGATGTATTCATAATATTTTCTTATGTGTCAACGTCCCTCCGCCCTCCTCTTGACAAACACCCTGCGGCATGCTATCCTATTACTATCAACCGAAGGAGATTGCTATGATCTATCTTACGTCCTTCTGCCTGCCCGATGACAGCACCGAGCAGGATTTCTATCTGAATTATCCCCATGAGCTGGAATCTGCTTTTTATTCGGGAAGCGTCTATCCCTTCAAAATCTTTCCCGAAAAGGAGCTGACGACGCTTTCCTTGGATACCATCACCATTTTCTACGGCGGTAACGGCTCGGGCAAATCCACACTCCTTAATATTATCGCCGAAAAGCTCGGCGTTCCGCGCTCCTCACCGTACAGCAAAGCCCCCTGCCTCGCGGCCTATTTAGAGCGTTGCCGTTACCGTTTTTCTCCCACCGTGTCTTCCCTGCCCCGCGACAGCCGCATCGTCACCTCCGATGATGTCTTTGATTATCTCTTGAACGTCCGCGCTATCAACGAAGGGCTCGATCGCCGCCGCGAATCGTTGCTGGCCGAATACCATAACTACACCGATCCGGCAAAGCCCTCCTACCGCCTCGGCTCGCTTGAGGACTACGAAGAACTTCGCCGCCGTAACGAGGCGCGGCACCGCACCCAATCGGCCTATGTCAGCCGCCGCCTCCCAACCGACCTTACCAGCCGATCCAATGGCGAAAGCGCCCTCGTATGGTTTCAAAAGCAGATCGGCGAAAACGCCCTCTATCTCTTGGATGAGCCGGAAAACAGCCTGTCCGCTGAGCTCCAGCTCCGACTGAAGCAGTTTATCGAGGATTCCGCACGCTTCTACGGCTGTCAGTTTATCCTCGCCACCCACTCCCCCTTCCTCCTCTCCTTGAAAAACGCCACCATCTATAACCTCGATGCCCGCCCCGCAACCGTCCAACCATGGACCGAGCTCCCAAACGTCCGCCTGTGGTTCGACTTCTTCCAACAGCATCAACAGGAGTTTGACGATTAAGGGACGCGTTTCCCCCAAGGGGCGCTGCCCCTTGGAACCCCGCTTCTTTCTTTGAAAGAAAGAAGCAAAGAAGCAATATAGCCGAAAACTGCGTTTTCGGCAGGGATTTCTTAAGATTTCTCTGCAAAAAACGCAGTTTTTTGCTATCCTCAAAGTTTTTGGGGTGCAGGGGGATTTTTTCAAAAATCCCCCTCGCCGGGGTGGCAGGGGCGGCGCCCCTGCGTGTTGGGCCGCATCTCCCCCAAGGGGCGGCGTCCCTGGGACTTCTTACTTGTTCAAAACATCGCCGAGGTTGACGAAGCGGACGGCGTCCTTACCGCGCACCATGGCATTACCGTTCTGGTACTCAAGGGCGACGACACTGGTACTATAGGTAAGGTAGAGGTCATTCATCATATTCATCAGGCAAACATTGACAATACCGTACTTACTATAGAGATCGACCACCACGCGATTGGTATTCGGATTGAGCTTTTCGCCATAGCAGATACGGATTGAGGTTCTGCCCTGCTGAATTTCGGGGCGATTTCCGGTATCGGCATTGTAATAGTTATACGACATCAGAATATGACCGTTATATACGATCATGCGCGGGCGGCACTGAATGCTGTCCTTCAGCGCAATGGCCTCCTGCCAGGTTTTACCGTTATCGCGCGAGAAGGTATAGTAAATCGAATCCTCGTTTTTATCGGTACGGTAAATGGCATAGAGCACTCCGTTCAGATATTTGATATCCATCTCATACTGTGCCGGATGGGGATAAATTGCAAAATATTCAAGCGTTGCCAAATTATCCTCGGAGCGGAAGAGCACAGGCTCTGACAGATAGGTAGTAATCGCGCCGTACCATACACCGTTTTCATCCTTAAACAGCGTGTTACCGCCGAGATTCAGCTGCTCCATCTCCCGATAGGTCTGGTTGTGATATCCATGCTTCTTCAGATAGGCAAACTGCACCGACTGCGTCAGAGGCACCTTGGTGCCGTCCTCCTGCTTGAGCATAATGACCTTTTCCTCAGTAAAGGTTCCGGTCAGGAAATTATAATCCTTATAGCAGAGATTATGGTCACCCTTTTTCCAGCTCCACTTTTCATAGGTAACACGCACGATACCGCGTCCGAGCGAAATGATATTCGGCGTGTATTCCTCGTGACCCTCGCTAACTGTCACGGTACGGGTATTGGTCGGCTGGGAGGCAGGGAAATAGGTCAGGCAGATACGTCCGCGCGATTCGCCGTACTTGCCTTGTGCACCGGGCATATAGACGCAAAACAGGATGCCGTATTGCTGATCGAAGGCCATATTCACGCCGTCGCCGCTGGTTTGGGTCATGCCGTCGCTGATCTGCACCGAATCATTCAAGAGATAATTGTCGTTTTCAAACATAGAGGTTCCTCCTTGAGAATTGACATCCGGGGGAGTCAGCGTCGGATCGGTTTCGCTTTCGCCGTCCTCGGCTTCGGATTGTGAAAGCGGGGTTCCGCAGGATGAGCAAAAGCTCGCATCCTCACGATGGGATTGGCCGCAACCGGGGCAAGAGATTCCCGTGCTTTGGCAGGCGGAGAACATCATGCAGACACACAGAAGCATCGCCATGAGTCCTCGCATTAAAACTCGTTTCATTGCCTTCCTCCTGTCGGCTTTTTTGTTTAATTGTATACATTATAGCACAATTGGTATCAAAAGTCAATTCTCGTTGTTCCCTTTTTATACGAACATCCCCAAGCGGATGCACGAAGTCAGACCGATAGCATTGTCAGTTAGCACGCTTTACTTGCTTTCTCGGTCTTTCGTAAGCGGGCAAACAGAAGCGCGCCGATGATCGGGAAAAGCATACCGACCAGCATCCCCAGCTTCATGCCGAGCTGATCGGGCGTGAGCGCCAGCGAATCGGCGACCGACGCAGCATACGGCGAGGCAATCACAGCATCGGTCACAACTCCCACCAGCTGCGAGGCGGCCGAAGCACCGGTGTCGCCGCCGGCAGCCATGATGGCATACAGGAAAACACCGGCGTGAGGAAACCGATCTGAAGCGGCAATCAGGCTCCCCGGCCACAGCATCGAGGTAAAAAAGCCGGTCATCGCACAGGCCAGCAGACCGAAAAACGGAAGCGGCGAGAGCGCGGCCACAAGATAACAGCCGGCGGCACACAGGGAGCCGGCAAACAAGACCGTTTCAATCCGCTTCCCGTAACGGGCATACAGCGTTCGCCCCAGGCCAAGCATCAGCGCGAAAAGCGCCATACCAAAGAGATCGCCCCATATTTTGGGGATTCCGAGCGCCTGCTCCAAATACCCCGAACACCACTGCGACATGGCACATTCCGAAGCGCCGCCAAAGAAAATGCCAAGCAAGCAGAGCCAAAAGACGCGGTTCTTCAGATACGGCAAAACGCCCGCCATCTTTTCCTGTGTCTCCATCGGCGGAATCTCGGCACCGGCATACAGGATGGCCGCAAGGAGCGGCAGCAGCATAACAGCCGCCGTCAGCCACGGCCAACAGCCGTCGCCGGCAAGACGCAGCACGACAGTGCAGACCAACACCATCCCCACCACACCCCAGGCATAGATCGAATGCAGCTTGCTCATCTCGCGATCGGGATCCTCCGACGGAATGGCCGCCACAATCGGGCTGACAAACACCTCCGCAAAGCCGCCTGCCGCCGCAAAGATCACCGTGCCGATCGCCAAGCCCCCATAAACCGCATTCGGAAACAGCACCGGGGACAGCGCATAAAGCAAAAGACCAACCACCGTTAAACAAGGCGTTAAGCGGATTAACACCTTCAGGTTAAATCGGTGGGAAAACAGCGAAAAAACAAGATCCACGATCAGCTGTGTCACAAAATTGATCAGCACCAAAAGCCCCAACAGAGAATAAGAAATACCGTAACGCGTATGAAAGGTAAGAAAAAACACCGGAGACAGATTAAACACAGCCGCTTGTGACAGATAGGACACATAGCACGCCGCTTTGACGCGGGTATACGAGGCAGACATAGAGACCATCCTTTGCCGTAACGAAGTATCACGATTGTATCACAGACCGAAGCAAAATGCAAGAGCCGAATTTCACATAAAAGATACGATTTTACCGATCCGCACCCCTTTTTCCCTGTTCAAAAACTGCGTAGCATGCTACAATAATAGTGTATGAGCGGATATCCGAAAAACCGACGGCACGATTCCCCTCGCCCGCCGCACGAGTACGCCGCATGATCTGATGTTACCATAAGGAGATTACTATGAAAATCTATGTTTGCCCCACCTACGATGTTATGAGCAAAAAAGCCGCCGATGTCATGAGCGCCCAGTTGATTCTGAAGCCCGATTCGGTTTTGGGACTGGCAACCGGGTCTTCACCGCTCGGTCTGTACGGCGAGCTGGTTGAGCGCTGCGAACGCGGCGAGATCTCGTTTGAAAAGGTCACCACCGTAAACCTTGATGAATACTGCGGTCTGTCGCCCGACAATGACCAGAGCTATTCCTATTTCATGCACAAAAACCTCTTTGACCGCGTCAACATTCGTCCCGAAAATGTTCACCTGCCCGACGGCACCAATACCGATGCCGAGGCCGAAACCAAGCGCTACGATGCCCTCATCGCCTCGGTTGGCGGTGTGGATATGCAGCTGCTCGGTATCGGGGTAGACGGCCACATCGGCTTCAATGAGCCCGCCGATCATTTCTCGGTCGGTACGGTCCGCGTTGCCCTCACCGAAAGCACCATCGAAGCCAATTCCCGCTTCTTTGCCTCGGAGGACGAGGTACCGCGTTATGCTTATTCGATGGGATGCGGCACCATTCTGAACGCCGACAAGATTCTCTTTATTGCCAACGGAAAAAACAAGGCTGAAATTCTCGAGCAGGCCTTCTTCGGCCCGGTCACGCCGCAGGTTCCCGCCTCGCTTCTCCAGCTGGTTGCCGATAAGGTCTATGCCTTTGTCGATGCCGAGGCCGGCGCTCTGCTCGCCGCCAACCATCCCGAGGAGGTTATCCTGGTATGACGCTGAAGCAAGTACAGCTGTATGATGCCGAGACCGGCTCCTTCCGTGCCGGCAGTCTCTCCTGGGAAAACGGCCGCATCAGCGACTGTTGCCTCTCGGACGAAGCATCCGACGGGGAAGGCGATCTGATTCTGCCCGGCCTGATCGATGTCCACACCCACGGACGCGGCGGCTATGATTTCAACGACGCTACCGCGGACGAGCTCTTGGAAATGAAGCGTCTTTACGCCGAGCGCGGTGTCACCACCGTCGTTCCGACATTGGCCTCCGACACCTTTGACAATATGCTTCTTGCCATTCGCCGTATCCGCGAAGCCGGCTTTTGCGCGGTTCATGTCGAAGGACGCTATTTAAGCCCGAACCGTCGCGGCGCTCATGCCGCCGCGCTCATTGCCCCGCTCAATCCCGAGGAGGTGGCCGATCTGCGTGCCGCCGCCGGGGAAATGCATCTGCATCTGTCGGCCGCCTACGAGCGTGATCCCGACGGGGCCTTTTTGGCGGCCGTCAAAGCCAACGGCGCCACCGCTGGTCTGGCCCACACCGATGCCACCTACGAGGAGGCCATGACCGCTGTGTCGCGCGGCCTTCGCTCCTTTACCCACCTCTTTAACACCATGCCCGCCATCCATCACCGCAAGGGCGGCGCCATTCTGGCCGGTCTGCTCTCGGATGCCTATACCGAGATCATTTGCGACGGCTTCCATCTCGCGCCCGAAACGGTTGCCCTGGTCAACAAGGCCAAGAGCCCTTCCCGTGTGGTTCTGATTACCGATTCGATGGCCGGCACCGCCTGCCCCGACGGAAACTATGCCATCGCCGGCAGTCCCGTCATCCTGCGCGGCGGTAAGGCCTACACCGAGGAGGGTGCCATTGCCGGCAGTACGCTCGAGCTGCTCGACGGCGTTAAGAATTATGCCGCCTTCTGCCACCTCCCCTTCGCCGAGGCGGTTGCGGCCGCAACCGCCAATCCTGCCGCCATGCTTGGTCTTTCCGACATCGGCAGCCTGAAAACCGGCTATCGTGCCGACTTCATCCGCCTCTCCCCCTCCCTTGAGCTCAAGGAGGTCTATGTCGGCGGTGTGAGAGTCAAATAATCTCAAGCACAAAAACCGCAACCCTCGCCGCTTTTCTTCGGCGAAAGGGTTGCGGTTTTTATCAAGTTGTGTTATCATAATAGCATACCGATCGGAAAGGAGAAATCCGCCATGCTCTATACCCCTCTGACCAAGAAGGCACTCCGCCTGTGCTTTGACATTCACCGCGATCAAAACGACAAAAGCGGCTTGCCGTATGTCTTCCATCCCTTTCACTTAGCCGAGCAAATGACCGACGAAATTGCCACCGTCTGCGCCCTGCTCCATGATGTCATTGAGGACAGCAGCTGTACGCCCGAGGACCTGACCCGTATGGGCTTTCCCCCTGCCGTTCTTGAGGTACTGGCCTTACTGACACACGATCCTGCCGTACCGTATGATGCCTATGTCCGCACGTTGGCTCCCCACCCCATTGCCCGCGCCGTCAAGATCGCAGATCTGCGCCATAACAGCGACCTCACACGCTTGGATACGGTCGACGAATACGCCCTTGCCCGTAACGAAAAATACCGCAAGGCGCTGGACTACCTCCTCACCTTCGATACCTGATCGCATCCTACTCGCAAAAAAAACAAAAGTATTTTCGGAAACAATCGCGAAATCAGCGATATATTCTCTTTACAAACCGCCTGAAATAAGGTATAATGAAAGCAAAGATACAAGGACGCGGCTGAAACCCGACGTCGCAAATAAAGGAGAAACTGTATATGGAAAAACTTTATACCGGTAAAACAAAAGACGTGTATCGCCTCGAAAACGGCAATGTGCTTCTCAAATTCAAGGATGACTGCACCGGCAAGGACGGTGTTTTCGATCCCGGCGAAAACTCCGTCGGTCTCACCATCGAGGGTATCGGAAAAGCCAATCTCCGCACGTCGGTGTACTACTTTGAGCTGCTGAAAAAGGCAGGCGTCAAAACGCACTATGTTTCGGCCAATGTGGAGGATGCCACGATGGAGGTTCTTCCCGCCGAATGCTTCGGCAAGGCGCAGGGCGGTAACGGCCTGGAGGTCATCTGCCGTCTGGTTGCCACCGGCAGCTTCATCCGTCGCTACGGCGAATATATCAAGGACGGCACGGTTTTGGAGGGCGGCTATGTCGAATGCACCTTCAAGAACGACGAAAAGGGCGATCCGCTGGTTACCGGCGAGGGCCTGGCGGTGCTGGGCGTTATGACGCCGGCCATGTTCGAAAGCATGAAGGAGCAGACGCTGAAGATCACCAAGGTCGTGGCCGACGATCTCAAGACGATCGGTCTCGATCTCTGGGACATCAAGTTTGAGTTTGGCTACAACAACGGCGAGGTCGTTCTGATTGACGAGGTTGCCTCCGGCAATATGCGTGTTTACAAGGACGGCAAGATCGTGGATCCTGTCGAGCTGACCAAGCTGATCCTGAACCGTTAACTAAAAAACAAAAAAATGCGGGGACAAGAAGGCTTCTTGTCCCCGCCGTTTTTTATGATTCCGTAACCGCTTCGGCCTGCGCCGTAAAAAAGCGGGTAATCGCCTCAACCGCACGGGCGGCCGCCATGTTGGCAAAGGTGGGATAGTCCATCGACGCCTCCTCATCACCGCCATCCGAAATCGCGCGCATAACCGCGCAGGGTACGGCATTCACGTAGCATACCTGACCGATCGCAGCGCCCTCCATCTCGCAGGCAATGGCACCAAAGCGATCCACAATGCGTTGCTTCTCTTCGCTGTCGCTCATAAAACGATCGCCAGACGCAATGACTCCGCGGCAGCAGGTAATACCGGGCAATGATGCCGCGCAAGCCGCCAGCTTGTCCGAAGCCTCGACATCACAGGGCAGATATACCATGTTGATGCCCGAAATCATACCGACCGGATCGCCGAGCGGCGAGGTATCCATGTCGTGCTGAACCAAAGATTCCGCCACGGCAATATCTCCGATTCTCAGCGACGGCGAAAGACCGCCCGCCACGCCGCTGTTGATGATCAAGCGTGGCTGATACCGCAGGATCATGGTCTGAGCACAGAGCGCGGCAAATACCTTACCGATACCGCATACCGCCAAAACACAGGGAACACCCGACAGCTTCCCCGAGGAAAAGGGAATCGAACCGACCGTTTCTGTCGTCACCTCGGTCATACGGGCAAGGAAGCCCTCGGCCTCCAGCGTCATGGCACAAATGATGCCGATCGGTGCCTTAGTCTTCATAGCGAAAAGTCACCTCTTTTTCATTTAATACGGCAAGATACCGTGAACATTCTTGCTTAGCGGCCACAAGATCCAGCTCCCGATAGTTACCGCATTCCTTCCGCGACGCACCAAACATCGGGCCATCGTAAGCGATAATACCGGCAAGCGAGTCTTTCAGTACCCGAAGCACCTCGGCCGGTGCAACATCGCGCACCAAAAGATAAAAGCCGGTGCGGCACCCCATCGGGCCGAAGTAGAGAATGTGTTCGGCAATCTCCGAGTTCCGTAAGAAGGTGGCCGCCATGTGCTCCACCGAGTGCATGGTCAGATTGGACATATAGTCACCGGCGTTGGGCGTGCGAGTGCGAAGATCATACGTAATGACATCGCCGTCAATACGGGAAATGTAACATCCTGGGGTAATGCGGTCATGATCGACCGAAAAGCTGGTAATACGGTTCATGAAAAACACCTTTCCTATCGTAGTATCGTTATTTTACTTTCATCAAACACCAAGCGGCGCAGGGGCACCGAAGCCTCGGTACAAGAGGCTTCACCGTCTTAGCCGACAGCGCGATGCCATGCGACGCGAGAATCATGTCTTGCGGTACTGATGTGCCACGGCCTTAGCGCACAAGGCAACACCCTTTTGCCAAAACCGTCGAGCCGACCTAACGCCAAGCGGTACCGGCCGTGCCGCATCTCGGCAGAAGAGGCTACACGATCTCGCCAAGACCGACGAGCCGAAGGCGAGACGTAGAGCTTCTTCTTTTTGATTCTAAAACTTTTTCTTCGAAGAAGAAGAAAAAGTTTTAGCGCCCTTCTTTGGGCGTCTTTCTTGGGCGTCCAAGAAAGACGCGAAAAAAACACTTAC
>SVSA01000049.1 GCA_015064545.1 Oscillospiraceae bacterium
AAAAGCCTCCCTCCGAGAGGGAGGGGGACCGCGATAGCGGTGGAAGGAGCCTGCGTGCCTTGGAATTTAGATTGACCTCATAATAACGCGCTCTCCCTCAGTCGCCTTACGGCGCCAGCTCCCTCCCGGAGGGAGCCTTTCGTAAGCCCCTACCGACAAAAAACACCACCAAAGAAATTTCCTTGGTGGTGTTTTCATTTTCTCCGCTAAGAATGCAGAGATGAGGAGGTGCTTTTTTGCTTATTTTTTTGGTTTTGTTTGGAAACTGTTAAAGCGAAGGAACCGTAAAATACAAAAACCAAGAAAAAATAAAAAAACCTGTTTACAAATCCCGCAGAATGTGGTAATATTATACTGTATCTTTGGGTAAAGACGGTGAAGCGATGCTCCCCCGTCCTTGCTGCATTAGATTTCAATACGCCGTACAACGGGGAGGTACTATGGAACAGAGCATACGTTATAAGAGGGTGCTGATCAAGCTCTCGGGAGAGGCACTTGCCACAGGGGTTAAAGACGGCATTCTCAACTACGATTTTGTCAGACAGATCTGTCTTGCCATCAAGGAATGCTCCGAGCTTGGCGTTGAGGTAGCTCTGGTTGTCGGTGCCGGCAATATCTGGCGCGGCCGACAAGGAACCGATATGGATCGTACCCGTGCCGATCACATGGGTATGCTTGCGACGGCGATCAATGCGATTGCCCTGCAGGATGCCTTTTTGCAGCTTGGCGTCGATTGCCGTGTCATGACCGCGATTGCCATGCACGAGGTGGCCGAACCGTATATCCGTAATAAGGCGGTCAGCCATCTGGAGAGAGGCCGCACCGTGATCTTTGGCTGCGGTATCGGCAGCCCCTTCTTCTCGACCGATACCACGGCGGTCTTGCGTGCCGCCGAGATCAATGCCGATGTGGTCATGATGGCAAAAAATATCGACGGTGTGTATACCGCCGATCCCAAGCTGGATCCCACGGCCAAAAAGCTGGATGAAATCAGCTATATGGATATTCTGAGCCACGATATGAAGGTGATTGACGGCACGGCCGCTTCCTTCGGTAAGGATAACCACATCCCGCTCTTGATTTTTGGCCTCGACGATCCGCATAATATTGTTCGTGCCGTGAAGGGCGAGCGTATCGGCACCATTGTCACCGGTGCATAATCCGAAGAAAATTCAGAAAGGATAAGAACCCTATGAAACTCGATACCAAGACTTATGAAGAAAAAATGAAAAAAAGTATCGCTTCCTACCAGAACGAGCTGGATACCGTTCGTGTCGGACGAGCTAATGCCGCTGTTCTCAACAAAATTACGGTGGACTACTACGGCACGCCCACGCAGATCAGCGCGATGGCGCAGATCTCAGTTCCTGATGCCCGTACGCTGATGATCCAGCCGTGGGATGCTTCGACGCTCAAGAGCATTGAAAAAGCGATTCTTGCCTCGGACCTTGGCATCAATCCGCAGAACGACGGCAAATGTCTGCGTCTGGTGTTCCCGATGCTGACCGAGGATCGCCGTAAGGAGCTTTCCAAACAGGTTTCCAAGATGGGCGAGGATGCGAAGGTTGCAATCCGCAATATTCGCCGTGATGCCGTTGATAAGTGCAAGGATATGAAGAAGAAATCCGAGATGACCGAGGACGAGCAAAAGGCCTCCGAAAAGAATGTTCAGGATCTCACCGACCGCTATATCAAAGAGGTGGATGCTGTAACGGCAAAGAAGACCAAGGAGATTATGGCGCTGTAATCGTCTTTGCGGCGGCATCGGCCGCACCCAAAGGGACACGGTCCCGAAACTGTATGACATCGGGCTGACGCGACTGCGTCAGCCCTCTTACAAAATAATGGGGAATGTCATGTTGGAGCTGAAGAAAAAGAAAAGTCAAGCGTCATCGGTCAATGCCGAGGGACGCTTACGTCATATTGCGTTTATTATGGACGGCAACGGACGCTGGGCCAAGAAGCAGGGCATGCCGCGCACTTACGGTCATGTTGCCGGAGCGAAAAACTTCAAAAAAATCATTGAATACTGCGGTTCGATTGGAATCGGTGCCGTTACGGTATATGCCTTTTCTACCGAAAACTGGAAGCGTCCGGCCGATGAGGTGAAAACCATCATGTCGCTGTTCCGCGATTATCTGGACGAAGCCGAGAAGAATTGGCGGGAAAAGGACATTCAGATTCATTTCCTTGGCAGCAAGGAGGTTTTTCCGCCCGAGCTGCGCTCTCGTATGGAGCGCTTGGAGCAAGAATCGGCTGACCGTCGGCAGATTCTCAACATTGCCGTCAATTACGGAGGCCGTGCTGACATTGTCCATGCGGTGAACACCTTGATCGCTCAGGGAAAAACCGAGGTGACCGAGGCAGATATTACCGCGTCCTTGTATACAGCGGCCAGTCCCGCGCCCGATCTGATTGTTCGCACCGGTGCCGAGCAGCGGCTGTCGAATTTTTTGCTATGGGAAGCGGCTTATGCCGAGTTCTATTTTTCCGAGGTGTTGTGGCCGGATTTTGACGAGCGTCAGGTAGATCTTGCCGTGAATGAATTTTATCAGCGCAAGCGCCGATTCGGCGGTTTGTAAGAGGAGGCTTTTATGAAAACGAGAGTGTTGACGGCGATTGTGATGGTTGCGGTCATGGTGCCCTTTTTTGTCTTTTCGCAAACCGTGGCGTTTCCGATTCTGATGGGATTTCTTTCTCTTGTCGGTGTTATCGAAATGCAGCAGTGTATTGGCGTGAAACGACATCCGATTACTTTGTTGCCGCTATGTGCGGTTGCCGGCGGCTTGCCGTTTCTGGCGCGATATGTCGGTGAGGCGGCACGGTTTTCATACTTGTTTGCGGTTGTTTTCTCGGTTTTGACCTTTTGCTTTATCGTGTCGGTTTTTTCGGGTAAGGCATATCCGGTGGATCAGGCGGCTATGGCAGGTGCAAGCACGGTTTATATCGCTGTTGGCTTTGCCGCTGTTGTGATGCTCCGCGATCTGCCGTTCGGTGAATATATCTATTTTTTGGCATTTATTATTCCGTGGGTAACCGATACTTTTGCCTATTTCAGCGGCCGCTTGTTCGGAAAACATAAGCTGATTCCCGAGGTCAGCCCGAAAAAAACCGTGGAAGGCTCGGTGGGCGGCACGCTGTTTGCCGTCTTGCTGACGGCTCTTTACGGTTTTATTGTCGGTCTTGTCAGCGAAGCCAAGCCCAATTATCTTGCGCTGGTGATTGTGGCGGCTGTGGTGAGTGTGCTCGCCCAGTGTGGCGATCTTGTCATGTCGCTGATTAAACGGAAATTCGGCATCAAGGACTATGGAAAGCTGTTCCCCGGACATGGCGGCGTTCTTGATCGTTTTGACAGTATTCTTGTGACGGCGCCGTTTCTGTACTTTTTGATTGATCTGATTCCAGCGCTTTCGCTCTTTGCGTGAGCGGAAAGGAGAAGCGTTTTGACAAAAGCACTTGCCGTACTTGGCTCCACCGGCTCGGTGGGCCTTCAAGCTCTTGACGTATGCCGTCGCCTCTCCATCCCTGTGACCGCTTTGGCGGCCGGACGGGATGTTAAGACTTTGGAGGCTCAGGCAAGAGCGTTTCAGCCCCGTCTTGTGGCAATGGCCGACGAAGCGGCGGCCAAGGATTTGAAAACTCGTCTTGCCGATTTGAATATTACCGTAATCGGCGGTAAGGAGGCCCCCGCCGAGGCTGCCGCTATGACCGAGGCCGATACCGTCTTGAATGCCGTTTCAGGTATTGCCGGCCTGCGTCCGACGCTGGCTGCGCTTCGCTCAGGCAAGCGTCTGGCGTTGGCCAATAAAGAATCGCTTGTCGCTTTCGGTGAAACCGTTATGGCAGAAGCCAAGGCGAAACAGCTTCCGATTCTGCCGGTTGACAGCGAGCATTCGGCCATTTTTCAGTGTCTTTCGGGACAGCCGGTTCGTAAGCTGTGGCTGACGGCATCGGGCGGCCCGTTTTTCGGAAAAAGCAGGGAAGAGCTGGCGGCGATAACACCGGCCGATGCGCTGGCGCATCCCACCTGGCAGATGGGAAGCCGTATTACCATTGACTCGGCAACCATGATGAATAAGGGCTTTGAGGTGATCGAGGCGGTGCATCTGTTCGGCGTGAAGCCTGAACAGATTGAAGTGGTTGTCCATCGCGAGAGTATAATTCATTCGATGGTGGAATATATTGATAACGCTGTCATTGCGCAGATGAGCCGTCCGGATATGCGGCTTTGTGTGCAATATGCGCTGACATATCCCGCCCGCACCGAGGCAGTCATTCCGCCGCTCTCGTTTTCTTCGCTTGGCGGGCTGACCTTTTTTGCTCCCGATACGGAAAATTTTCCCTTGTTGCCGTTAGCCTATGAGGCCATTCGCCGCGGGGGGATTGTCCCGGCGGCCATGAACGGTGCCGATGAGCAGGCGGTTGCCCTTTTCTTGAGTGGTAAGCTGTCGTTTACGGCGATTGCCGATATTGTGACCGAGGTGACGCTGTCAATGCCGATGGTGACCGCTCCCACGCTTGAGGAAGTGGAGGCGGCGGACCGCGAGGCGCGACGCCTGGTTCTTGAAAAGGCATAAATTCCGGAGGATTCAATTGTTATGCAAATTGTGATTGCACTTTTAATTTTTGGTTTTTTAATCCTGATTCATGAATTCGGCCATTATCTTATGGCGCGTATTTTCAAGGTTGGCATTAACGAATTTGCCATCGGCATGGGGCCGAAGCTGATCAGCCGTACCGCGAAGAAGACGGGAATCCGCTATTCGCTTCGCTTGTTGCCGATCGGCGGCTTTGTCAGTATGGTTGGTGAGGACGAAGAGTCCGAAAGCGAAAACTCTCTGAATAAAAAGCCGGTGTGGCAGCGCTTTTTGATTATGGTTGCCGGATCGGTTATGAATCTGCTGCTGGGCTTTTTGTTGACGGCGATTCTTGTTTTGATGCTTCCCCGTCTGTCGGGAACCACCGTGGCCGGCTTTGCTGAAAATGCTACCAGTGCCGAGGCGGGCTTGCAGGTGGGCGATACGATTGTGGCTATTGACGGCGTCAAGGTGCATACCGGCTATGATCTCAGCTATGTACTGCTCCGTGAGGGAATTGAGGCGATTGACATTACGGTGCTGCGTGGGGATGAGCGCATTACGATTCCCAATGTGTCTTTCCCTAAGATTGAGGACAGCGGTGTCACCTTCGGTACACCCGACTTTTCGGTATATGCGGTCGAAAAAACGGTGGGGACGGTCATAAAAGAAACCTTTTATCGTTCGATCACCTCGGTGCGTATGATTTGGGAATCGATATTCGATTTGATCAGCGGTCGCTACGGAATTGAGCAAATGTCCGGCCCCGTTGGCATTACCACCGAGATCGGAAATGCCGCAACCGCAGGAGACGGCGGAATCAGTTTAGTATCGCTGTCGGCACTGATCGCAGTGAATCTCGGTGTGATGAACCTTCTGCCGCTGCCGGCATTGGACGGTGGGCGTATTCTTTTCCTTTTGATCGAGGCAATTCGGCGCAAGCCCCTCAAGCGTGAGGTGGAGGGCTATATTCACTTCGCCGGTATGGCGCTGCTGTTGCTTTTGATGCTGTGGATTACCATTATGGATGTTACCAAGCTGGTGGGATAAGATGAATTATAACGATTTTCGAAGAAAAACCAGAAGTGTCGCGGTCGGTAAGGTGACAATCGGTGGATCGGCGCCGCTGGCGGTACAGTCTATGACAAACTGTCCGAGCAGTAATTATGAGGCTGTGTATGCACAGATGAAGGCGCTGGAAGAAGCGGGCTGTGATATTGTTCGTATGACTGTGCCGGATAAGGACGCGCTTCAAACGCTGTATCGTCTGAAGGCCTCCGACTTAACCCTCCCGCTTGTGGCGGATATTCATTTCGATTACCGTTTGGCAATCGAAAGTGCCGCGGCGGGTGCCGATAAAATTCGAATCAATCCCGGCAATATTGGAGGCGAGGATCGCGTCAAGGCCGTGGTATCGGCTTGCCGAACGGCCGGCATTCCGATCCGTATCGGCGTAAACGGCGGCTCCCTTGAAAAAGAATTACTGCGCAAATTCGGTGCTCCTACCAAGGAGGCGCTGACCGAAAGCGCCCTCAGGCATATCCGGCTGCTCGAAAAATATGAGTTTAACGATATCATTGTGGCTATTAAGTCCTCGGATGTCCGCACCATGATCGGTGCGGTGAGAATGCTGGCCGAGCGCTGTGAGTATCCCTTTCATCTCGGCGTGACCGAGGCCGGCACGACACGTCTCGGCGTTCTCAAATCGGCGGCCGGTATTGGCTCGCTTTTGTGCGACGGTATAGGCGATACCCTGCGCGTTTCGCTGACCGATGATCCGGTTGTGGAGGTGAAGGAGGGAAGAGCCCTGTTACGTTCTCTGCGCTTGGATCCGAAAACCAACATTCATATCGTATCCTGTCCGACCTGCGGACGCACGAAGATCGATCTTATCGGAATAGCGGCCGCGCTGGAGGATAGGGTATCCCGTTTAACCGTGACGCGCCCGGTGACCGTAGCGGTTATGGGTTGTGCCGTGAACGGCCCCGGCGAGGCAAAGGAGGCTGATGTTGGCATTGCCGCCGGAGATGGCGAGGCTCTGCTGTTCCGACACGGCGAAATCATCCGCAAAATTCCCGAAAAAGAAGTTCTTGAA
The DNA here is from genome assembly GCA_015064545.1 of Oscillospiraceae bacterium. Taxonomy (GTDB): domain Bacteria; phylum Bacillota; class Clostridia; order Oscillospirales; family CAG-272; genus Colimorpha_A. The sequence goes on from SVSA01000049.1 coordinate 6,673, forward strand.
CGACTGGCTGAGGAGATTGTCCGAATCGGCAATCCTTGATCGGCCGATATAACGAAAGAGAGTATGACCGTGGACAAGCCCATCCGCATTCTTGAAAAATTTAATCGCTATCATCCGAACGAGGAGTATCGAGCGCTCCTTGACCGTGGTACCGGTGTCCGCATCCGTACCGATATTGAACGCCGCATTGTGGAGATCTATGCCGGCTTTCCGGAGATTATCGAAAAGACGGTGCTATATGATATTGAGCGCGAGATTTGCCAGTGTTATGAATTGAGCGCTGCCCGTATTTTTCCTACTTATCCTGCCTCCTGCTTTACGGAGGCGTATTTGCCGCAGGCTGTGGTCGAGCTTCAGCGCACCGGTGCGGTGTCCCGCGGCTTTTTCAAGGATTATCGGATTTCGGTGGACGGCAATCGAATCACGCTTGAAATTGCTTTTACCAACGGCGGTATTGAGCTTTTATATCATGCCGATACCCCTCGGATTCTGGAGCAGATTCTGAAGTCGGAGTTTGGCTTGACCTTTGAGGTTGAAATCCGTCAAGAGCAGGGATATACCTTTGATTTTGACGGTTATGAAAAGGAGCAGAGCCGTCTGCTGCTTGATTTGGCGGCCGAACAGATAACAACAGCCGATGTTCCGACCGTTGAAACCAGCGAGCCGGAACGGAAGCACGTCGTTTCCTTGCTTGGCGAAGGCATTACCTCCGCGCAGGTGGACGATAACGGACACGTCAAGGTTGGCAACATGGAGTTTGATGTTTCGGCACCGGAGCTCTTGTTCGGAGAGAGCTTTCCGATTGATCCTGCTCCGATTCGGAATCTGACCATGCCGATTCGCCGCGTATGTGCCTTGGGACTGGTGTATGCCATTGAGACGAAGGAAACGCGTCGCGGTGACAAAACCATTTGCAATTTCGCCATTACCGATGATGATGCCTCCATCTATTGCAAGCTGGTACTGCCGACGAAGGAGATCAAGCCGCTGCTTGCCGGCTTGAAGAACGGTACCGCTGTCGCGGTGCTCGGTGCGGTGCGAACCGATAAGTTTGATCAGGAGTTAGCCATTACGCCGACTGCAGTGATGAAAATCAAGCGTCAGCCGCGTATGGATCATGCGCCCGAAAAGCGCGTGGAGCTCCATCTTCATACCCAAATGTCAGCAATGGACGGCTTGATTCCGCCGGATGTTGCCGTCAAAACGGCCTACGACTGGGGACACCGTGCGGTGGCCATAACCGACCACGGAAACGTACAGGGCTATCAGGAGGCCATGCTTGTGGCGGATAAGACCGGCATGAAGGTGCTGTATGGCATGGAGGCCTATTTTGTCGATGATACGGCCCGTGCGGTATACGGCAGTGCTGATGCCGTGATCGAGGAGGATGAATTTGTGGTGTTCGATATCGAGACCACCGGTTTGTCCTATATGAACGATCGTATTACCGAAATCGGCGCAGTTCGTATTCGCGGCGGCGAGGTGATTGAAACCTTTAATACCTTTGCCAATCCCGGCTGTCATATTTCCGAGACGATTACCTCGTTGACCGGAATCACCGATGATATGGTGAAGGATGCCCCCTCTCAGGAGGAGGCGGTGCGTGCCTTCCTCGGCTTTGCCGGAGATCGGGTGTTAATAGCCCATAATGCCGGGTTTGATACCGCTTTTATTCGCAAGGCCGCCGATGACTATGGCTTGCCGTTTACGAATACCTATCTGGATACCGTTGCGCTGTCGCGGTATGTCAATCCCGATTTAAAGAAGCACAAGCTTGATACTTTGGCGACCTATTTCGGACTCGGGGATTTCAACCATCACCGTGCGTCGGACGATGCCGAAATGCTGGCGATGATCTTCTTCCGGATGGCGGCCAAGCTTTCGGAGGAGGGTATTCGTACGCTCTCCGGTATGACGGCAGCCATGTCGGATAAGGTCGATTGCCTGAAGCTCAAGACCAACCATATGATCTTGTTGGTCAAGAATAAGATTGGCCTTAAGAACCTCTATAAGCTGGTCTCATACAGCTATTTGGATTATTTCAAAAAGCATCCGCGTATTCCGAAAACCGTACTGGACAACCATCGGGAGGGCCTGATCATCGGGTCTGCCTGCTCGGAAGGACAGCTCTTTACGGCGCTGCTTGAAAACCGTCCGCGTGCCGATCTGCTCGAAATTGCCTCGTACTACGATTATATTGAGATCCAGCCTATCGGCAATAACCGTTACTTGATTGATAAGGGCGAGGTGGCGGATGAGGAAGCGTTGCGTGAGCTGAACCGTAAGCTGATTTCGCTTGCCGATGAATTGGGGAAGCCGGTGGTTGCTACTTGCGATGCGCATTTTTTAAACAAGCACGATGAAATATACCGCAAGATTCTACTGAAGGGTATGAAGTTTGCGGATGGTGACAAGGATACCGGTATCTATTTCCGAACAACCGAGGAGATGCTGGCGGAGTTCGCTTACTTGGGTGAGGAGCGTGCTCGCGAGGTGGTCATTACCAACCCCAATCGGATTGCCGATATGATCGACGGCGATATCCGTCCGTTCCCCAAGGGAACCTTTACACCGCACATGGAGGGTGCCGAGGAGGATTTGCAGCGTATTTGCTACGAAAATGCCGAAAAGAAATACGGCAAGCCCATCCCCGAAATCGTCAAAACCCGTCTGGATAAGGAATTGACCTCGATCATCAAAAACGGCTTTGCGGTGCTCTACATGATTGCGCAAAAGCTGGTGTGGTACAGCGAAAGCCAGGGATATCTGGTTGGCTCGCGCGGCTCGGTCGGTTCCTCGTTTGTGGCATCGATGGCCGGTATTTCGGAGGTCAATCCGCTGCCGCCTCATTACTATTGCCCGCAGTGTCAGTACAGCGATTTCAGTAATCCCGACGGTGTTGGCTCGGGCTTTGACCTGCCCGATAAGGCTTGCCCGGTCTGCGGCTCAAAGCTCATTGGTGACGGTCACAGTATTCCGTTTGAAACCTTTCTTGGCTTCCACGGTGAAAAATCACCCGATATCGACCTGAATTTCTCGGGGGAGGTGCAGGGCAAGGTTCATAAGTATACCGAGGAGCTGTTCGGTGCCGAAAACGTGTTCCGCGCCGGCACGATCGGCGGTCTTGCCGATAAAACGGTGTACGGCTATGTGATGAAATACCTCGAAGAAAAGGGGATTATGGTCAATAAGGCCGAAATTCAGCGACTGGTGGAGCACTGTATCGGTGTTAAACGTACCACCGGACAGCATCCGGGCGGTATCGTCGTGGTTCCGCGTGAATATGAGATTTACGATTTTTGCCCGGTACAGCATCCTGCCGATGATCCGAATTCGGATATTGTTACCACTCACTTTACCTTCTCCTATCTTCACGACACGCTCTTAAAGCTTGATGAGCTTGGACACGATATTCCGACCAAGTACAAGTGGCTTGAAAAATACAGCGGCACCAGCGTGATGGATGTTCCGATGAACGCGCCCGAGGTCTACGAGCTGTTTGCCTCTACCCGTTCGCTCGGCGTCACGCCCGATCAGATTGATGCCAATCTCGGTACATACGGTCTGCCGGAATTTGGTACGCGCTTTGTTATGAAAATGGTTGAGGAGGCCAAGCCCAAAAACTTTGCCGATCTTCTTCAGATTTCGGGCCTTTCTCACGGCACGGATGTCTGGACCAATAATGCGCAAGAGCTGATTAAGCAGGGGATTTGTGATATTTCCCACGTTATTGGGTGTCGTGATAATATCATGAACGACCTGATTGCTTACGGAGTGGACAGCGCGCTTTCCTTTAAGATTATGGAAGCGGTGCGAAAGGGCAAGGGACTTCAGCCCGAATGGGAGACCGAAATGAAGGCGCATGATGTGCCCGACTGGTATATCGATTCCTGCAAGAAGATAAAGTATATGTTTCCGAAGGCGCATGCAGCTGCCTACGTTATGTCGGCCATTCGCTTGGGATGGTATAAGGTACATATGCCGCTTGTCTTCTATGCCGCGTTCTTTACGGCGGCGCCCGGCGGTTTTGATGCCGAGATCGTCATGAGCGGAAAAAGCGGTGTGGTCAGGGTGATGAAGGAAATTGCCGAAAAAGGAAACGAGGCCACCCAAAAGGAGACCTCAATGGTGTCAACGCTGAATCTTGTCAACGAGTGCTATGCCCGCGGTATTCGTTTCCTGCCGGTCAATTTTGAAAAGAGCCACGCCTTTGCCTATGTACCGGAAAACGGAAAGATTCGATTGCCCTTTAACTCGCTGGCCGGAGTCGGAGAAAGTGCTGCGCAGGCGATTGCCGATGCTCGCGATGCCGGAGACATTTTTTCGATTGAGGATCTTCGTCTGAAGGCTAAGCTGACCAAGGCGGTCATTGAAATCCTGCAAAAGAACGGTGCGCTGGAAGGCTTGAGCGAAACGAATCAGATTACTTTCTTTTAAAAACAAAATGGTGTTGCTTGGCGCAACACCATTTTTTATGCCTTGCGAAAGACCAGCTTTCGGAAAATACGATCACCATCGTTGATAACGGGAAAGACTGTGCCATAAGCTTCGTTGACTGCGGACGAGGAGACGAGAACCGCGTTGTCGAAGGATATTTCACCGAGCGGTTGTTTGATCCGCGGACCGTGAATGCCGAGAAAGACGGCATGCGCCGTTTTCGCCGCCGCAAGATGGCTGTTATGTGAGTCGGATTCGGTTACGCCGCCGCTCAGGTAGACAAAACGCCCGTTTCCCTCAAACGTGAAGGCAATTAAGGGTTGGACCGAGCGATCCAAGAACGAAAGCGGAGACAGCCTCAGCTGACGATCGGCAAATTGAAGCGTGGCTTCCTCGGAGGAAGCATAGTAGATTACCGTGATTCCACGCGCTTCGGCTTCGGCGGTCAGCGAAGCGGCGACCTCAGCACTCATGTCATCGTAGGGTGAGGGTAAGCAGAGACACTCCAGGCGGTGTGTGTCGGCCAACCGTGAAAAGGAAGCGACATGCTTGCGGTGCAGATGGGTGTAGAGCAGGGCATCGAGTGAAGGATCGGCCAGCTCTTCGCGGCAGAGCGCGGCGGCATGGCGGATTCCGGTATAACTGCCGTCCGACATATCGATCAGCATGGTTTGATTATCGCAATGCAAAAGAACGAAATCGTTTCGGCTGACGGTTACGGCAAGAAGGGTGTCGTCGCGGGCGGCAAGATGACGTTCGATCATCGTGAAAAAGGAAAACGATCCGACGAGGGTTGCCACCGATGCCAGCAAAAGCGTCCGTTTGGTGGCGCGGCGAAGAAGCAAAAAAAGGAGGATGGCTGCTGTCAGAAGAAAGGCGATTCCTGTCCCATAGCCGCCAAGCGAAAGAGGCTCGGGTACCAGTCTTGCCGCACGGTTGGCGAGCAGAAGAATGATGTCGGTGATGTCGCCGATAACAGCATGGATCAGCGGCGCAGAAGAAAAGGGATAGCAAAGCAAACAAACCATACCGCAACACAGTAATACGCCGGTAAGCGGAATAAAGAGCAGATTGGCAAGCGGAGCTATCAGAGATAGTTCACCGAAATAATACCAGATGGCCGGTAACGTAAAGAGCATGGCCGAAAGCGTAACCGCAAAGCCGGCACCGACATATCGTAACGGCTTGACCCACCATTGCCGTTTCTTAGCCGTGACGCGGAAAAGACGGCGCGTGAGCGGACTGCCGAGCAGGATCAGACCGAGCGTGGCGGACACCGACAGCAGGAAGCCGGGATCCATGACCGAGCCGGGCGAGAACAGGAGAATGGTGGTAGCGGCCAACAATAGCGAGGTAAGAGAATCGGGCACAAGACCGACAAGCTCGGCAAACAGGGCCAGCAGTAGCATAATGCCTGCGCGCATGACCGAAGCCGGAAAGCCGGTGAGTGTCATAAAGATCAGGGTGGCTAATCCGACAAGAAGGAGCCTCAACCATTTTGGGGTATGGAAATACCGAAGAAGGGTGTGAAAACCACCGATCAAAATGGACAAATGTAAGCCGCTGACGGCAAGAATGTGGCTGATTCCCAAAAAGCGAAAATCGCGCTCTACTGCTTCCGGCACAGCTTCGCGACGTCCGAGTAACAGACCGGCTAAAACACCGCCGCGCTCCTTGCCAAGCGCGATAGTGAGCCGAGCCGCCAAGCGGTCGGAAAGCTCGCGGAAGAAGGAAAGCAGCCCGCCTTCTTTCCCATCGGTGTCAATCGTACCGTCGCTTGCCACGGACAAACGCAGATAGATGCCGCGGGAGGCATAGTATTCGCGGGAAGGAAAGCCGTTTTCGCTTTCGGGAAGACGGGCGGCCTCAGCCGTCAGCGTCAAGCGGTCTCCTTGAGATAGGGGATATTCGTACGGAATGTCAAGCAAGGCGGAAAACGAAAGAGAATCGCCATCAACGCGCTTGACCGCGACCGTAGCGGTAGTCAGGTGATCGGCACGCAGGGATACCGATTCGACAACTGCCAAACCGTGTCGG
>SVSA01000050.1 GCA_015064545.1 Oscillospiraceae bacterium
CCATCTCTATTCGATGGTAACGGTACACCTCACCTATGCCGATTAATGGTTACGTAACCATGGAGGATATCAATGAAGCACTATGACATACCCAAACGAAAAGCCTTTGTTCCGCTCTATGACTGGTATCGCAAAACCCAGCCGAGCCTTGACGGCAAGGGGCTGGTGCATTGGCATAACCGTATGGCAAAAGAACTCAACTGCAACTGGATCAATGTTTTTCCGGCCGGCAAATATAAGTCCCGCGATGCCTTTGCCCCCGGCGGCTTCTTGCTCGATCCCGACCGTATCATCGCCTATACGGCTAAAAGCCTTGAGGAATCGCACGAGCTCGGCATCAAGGTCATGACCTCGGCGCCGATTGCCGAAATCTTTGACGATACCTGGAAGGACTACGGCTACAATCCCGACGATTACAAAATCTGGGGCTTTGACAACAAGCCGGTACGCGCAAACCGTCACGGCATCAGCTACGGCTGTAACACCAACGAGAGCTTTTTGCAGTTCCTTTACGACTACACCGAGAAGATGGCCAAGGCCGGCTTTGACGGCTGTCTCTACGACGGCTACACCTACTGCTACGATCCCGGTTACTTCTGCCAGTGTCCCTCCTGCGCGGCCTCCTGGGCAGCCTTCTCCAAGGAGCACCTCGGCGAAGAAAAGAAGGTTCCCCGCGGAACCATCGACCTGGAGCATTCGGAGGAGGCACGGGTCTACCTCCTTTGGAAGCTGGATACACAGCTCAAGATGTATACCAAGCTCCGCGATATCGGCCGTCAGTACGTGCCGGATTTTGAGGTTTACATCAATTCCACCATGTATGATATCGCGCTGTCGTATTTCTATCTGAATGGTCTGGATGTCACCACCAGCGAGTTCAAGCACGCCCTCGGCCGCGAGTCCTCTCTCTTTATGTATGAGCAGAGTAACGCGCTGACCGACAAGCAGCTGATCTCCTTTGTCAACGAATACACCAAGCAGTTTGAGCATGAGCATCAGTACTTTACCGCGATGGCCGAGGCCTACGCCACCGGCAACGCCATGTGTCACGGTGAGGTCAGCCGCACCAAGCCGCAGGAATTCTACCTGAACGATACCTCGCGCGGCTTTGCCCGTATCGTTGCCGAAAACAAAGAGGCCTTTACCGCATCCGCCTCGGCGGCCGATGCCGGTATCCTCTATTCGTGGCAGGACAGCACCTTCTTCCAGCTCAAGAAGCTGAAGGAGTTCTATGAGGCCGGCGGCACCAATATGCGCGAAACCTTCCAGCTTTGTATTTCGCGCGCCCTTGCCTCCTACCTGGCACGGCAGGGTGTTCCCTTCAACTACCTCTGCGCCGAGACGAATCCCTCCCTTTATGAGCTGAAAAAGCGCAAGACCATCCTCGTGCCGCAGATGACGCTTTTAAGCAAGGAGCTGGAAGAAAACCTGCTTGCCTACGTTAAGGAAGGCGGCCAGCTGTTGATTGTCGGCGACGTCTTTGCCGCTAAGTATCCCGAAAAGGACGGCATTGTGATCAAGGATCGCGAAACCGATCTGCTGAAGCAATGGACCGGAACCTCATATGCCGAGGCCAAGCCAAACGAAATCTTTACGGTCGGTTGTGGTAAAATTTTTGTTTGCCAACGGTTTGAGCATTTTGCCCGCAGCACCAAGGAAAACGACTGCCAACCCTCGGACGATTTCCTCACCGCTCTTGTGAATACCGGTCTGCGTCATCAGGTTGTGATCGAAAGTCCGCTCAACGAGGGCTATATCGAAACCACCCTGCGCGCAAACGAAAGCGGCTCTCAGCGCTATCTGCACCTCATTCACAATCATGTTTCGGCCGATTACGCGCCGACGCCCTATGGTGTTTCGATGGCAATTCCCGAGGGAACCACGGTAACCAATGTCTCGCTAACCTCCCCCTACTACGAAAACGAAGCGGATGCGAACCTCACTTGGGACGTCAAGGACGGCCGTTTGATTATGAACGCTGCCTTCCATCTCTATTCGATGGTAACCGTTCAGCTCGCCGATCATTGAAGAAATGGAGATAACGATGTTGAAAAAAGTGTTCCGCCTGTTATGTCCTTTTGTGTTGCTGATCGCCGCGCTCGCCGTGGCAGTCGGCTGCAACAGCGAAACTGCCCCCGGCTCCGAAACAGGCTCAGAAACAAACCATGAAACCGAGTCGGAAACCCTCGACGTAATCCCGCCGGAGGATCTCGTCCTTCGCTATGAGGTGGTCGAACGGGAGGGCATCATCCCCATGTACGACTGGTACCGCATCAAGCAGCGCAGCTTTGACGGAAAGGGCGTCGTGCATTGGAGCAATACGCTGGCCGAGCGCCTGAATGTCAACTGGATCAATGTATTCCCTTCGGGAAAATATAAGACCAAGAATGAGGACGCTCCCGGCGCCTTCCTTCTCGATGTCGATCGTATTATCGAATACACCGCCTATGGTCTGAAGGAATCGCATGAAAAGGGCATCCGCGTCATCACCTCTGCGCCGATGGTCGAGATGTTCGACAAAACCTGGATCGATTACGGCTATGATCCCGATCTCTACAAGGTATATACCGTCAACGGCAAGCCCATCGAGCCGAATGACCGCGGCATCAGCTATGCCTGCAACAACAACGCACTCTTCCAGGAAATCCTCTTCTCCTATACCGAAAAGGTTGCCAAAGCCGGCTTTGACGGCTGTCTCTATGACGGCTTCTCCTACAGCCATCCCGAGGGCTACTACTGTCAGTGCCCTTACTGCAAGGCTTTGTGGAAGGAATATTCGCTCAAAACATTCGGTAAGGAAATTGCCATGCCGGTTCGTCCCTTGAACATGGAGGACACCGAGCTTGGCCGTGCCTATCTGCTGTTCCGTCTGGATCTCCAGGCTAAGCTGTACGAAAAGCTCCGCGCCATCGGCAAGCAATACGTACCGCACTTTGAAGTCTACATGAATACCGCCATGCACGATCTCGGGCTCGCCTATTACTACATGAACGGTATTGATGTTTCTTCCAGCGAGTTCAAGCACGCAATGGGCCGCGATTCCGCGCTCTTCCTGTATGAGTTGCATAACTCCCTGACCGATCAAACGCTGGTTTCCTTTGTCAATCTGTATACCGAGCAGATTGAGCATCAGAATCAGTACTACACCTCGATGGCCGAGGCCTTTGCTACCGGGAATGCCATGTGCCACGGCGAGGTCAGCCGTACAAAGGAGCAAGGCTTCTATCTGAACGATACCGCCACCGGCTTCGGCCGCATCCTGACCGAGCACAAGGAAGCCTTTACGAAAACCGCGTCGGCAGCTTCGACCGCTGTTTTGTATTCCTGGCAGGACACCGATTATATGCAGATTCAGACCTTGGATTACCTCTACTCGGTCGGCGGCACCAATATCCGCGAAACCTTTGACCAATGCAGCGCCAGACGCGTTTCGGTGTATCTGGCTCGCGAAGGCATCCCCTTCCGCTACATCACCGCCGAAACCAATCCGACGCTGGAGGAGCTTTTGCAGGTCAAGGTGATCATTCTGCCCGAGCTGAAGCTTCTCGATAAGGAATTAGAGGAAACCCTCCTTGCGTATGTCAAGGCAGGCGGCGAGCTGATCCTTACCGGCACCTCGTTTGCCACGCATTATCTTGAGGATAACGGCTATGTCATGCACAAGCGCGACTACGATGTGCTGGAAGCATGGACCGGAACACCGTACCGCACGGCCGCGGCCGACGCCTCCTTCACGGTAGAAAACGGAAAAATCCATGTTTGCAAAAAATACGAGGTGCTTGCTCGCGATAAATCCGAAAAGGACTCCAAGGCTACCGACGCATTTCTGGCCGTGCTGAGCAAGGCCGGTGCGGGCCGCCAGGTCATCATCGAAAGCCAGCTCAGCGAGGGTTATGTGGAAACCACACTTCGCACCAATGCTTACGGCACCAACTTCTATCTGCATCTGATTCACAACAATACGTCTGAAAGCTATCAGACCACCCCCTACGATGTCTCCTTGGCCATCCCCGAAGAGGCAACCGTGACGGATGTCAGCGTCTGCTCTCCCTATTATGAAGACAAGGAAGCCTCTCTCACCTGGGAGGTCAAGGACGGCAGACTCTTGCTCCACGGCGATTTCCATCTGTATTCGATGGTAACCGTCACCCTTACCTATGTACCCTAAAATAATATAGAAAAGAGGTATTATCATGAAAAAGCTTTCTCTCATTCTGGCACTCACGATGATTCTTTCTCTGTTTGCTGTCTTCACGATCAGCGCCGAGGAAGTAACCGTCAGCGTTTGGGATGGCGTCATCCCCGAAGCCGATACCGCCTATGCCTTCGGCGGCGGTGACGGCACCGAAGACAACCCCTATCTCCTTAGCTCCGCCGCAGATCTCGCTATGCTCAACGCGATCGCCGCAACCGGCGAAACCTTTGAAGGCTACTACTTCTTCCTCACGGTGGATATCACCATGAACGAAGGCTACGAGAACTCCGCCAACTGGGGCACCACCCCGCCGGCCAACAACTGGACGGGTATTGCACCCTTCTACGGTAACGGTCTGAAGCTGACCAGCGGCTTCCGCGGTCACATCAACGGCGGTGGCCATGTCATCCGCGGTCTCTACTCCAAGATTGACGACGAAGGCCATGCCTATGCTGCCGGTCTCTTCGGCGTTCTCTATGGTTCGGTCAAGAATCTCGGCTTTGAAAACTGCTATGTTGAGCACAATACGACCGCCGGTATCGGTGCCGGTATCCTTGCCACAGCAGTCGGTCACAAGAATCTGAACTCGGCCGAAATCGAAAACTGCTATGCCGTAAACAGTACCGTCAAGAGCTGGCGCTGGGCCGGCCTGATCTGCGGTGTTGCTCAGCAGGCTGACGTTGTCAACTGCTACACGCAGGGTGAGGTTTATGTCGGCCGTACCGATAACGAAGCCGACGGCGGCGGTATTGTCGGTTACCTCGGCATGGGTGGCGGTATGGCGACCATCGAGGACAGCTACACGCTCGCAACCATCAACGAAGCCGGTATTACCGGCCCGATCACCGGCCTTGCCGATGCCGTTTCGACCGTTGCCAACTGTTACTATGACTCGACGATCACCACGATCAATAAGACCTGGGTTCATAACGATGCCAAATCCTTCTATGAGATTATCGATCTTTCGAAGGACGATATGACCGTATCGAACATGGATCTTGACACCGAGGTTTGGGAAGACTCCGACAACGGCCCCATTCTGACTGTCTTCAAGAACCCGATGAGCGAGCCCCCTGTTACCGAGGCTCCTCCTGCCACCGAGCCTCCCGCCACGCAGCCCGTCGTTACTGAGCCTGTTATCACTGAGCCCACAGTCACGGAGCCTACCGACACCGAGCCTGTTACCACTGAGCCCACAGTCACGGAGCCTGCCGCTACCGAGCCCGCCGTCAGCGAGCCCGCCGCGGAGCCCGCTTCCGCCCCCATCGGCCTCATCATCGGTATCGTTGCCGCTGTTGTCGTTGTCGTTGTTATCGTTATCGTTATTGCCTCCAAGAAAAAGGCTAAATAATCTGTCACATTTCGCTTTCGTCTGACGACGAAGCCATCAGAAGGAACACTCTTCGGAAGGAAATTTACCATGAACAAAAAAATCAAGATTGGCGTATTCGGTGCCCATCGCGGCAGTACCATGATTCAATTCTGTCTCAATTATGAGGACACCGAGCTTGTTGCACTCTGCGATAAGTACGAGCCTGTGCTGGCCGAGTGGAACAAGAAGATTGAGGATCTTCGCAAGGAACGTGAAGATCTGCCCGAGGTAGCTCTCTACACCTCCTTCGACGAATTCATTCAGCATGAAGAGATGGACGCAGTCGTTCTTGCCAACTACGCCCACGAGCATGCGCCTTACGCCATTCGTTGTCTGAATGCCGGCAAGCACGTCATCAGCGAGGTTCTGCCTGCCCATACGCTGGCTCAGGCAGTCGAGCTTGTGGAAGCGGTGGAGCGTTCCGGCAAGGTTTATGCCTATGCGGAAAACTACTGCTACTTCCAGCTCACCTCCGAAATGCGCCGTCTCTACCGCGCCGGTGAGCTCGGTGAATTTGAGTACGGCGAGGGGGAATATATCCACAGCTGTACGCACAACTGGCATAACCTGACCTATGGTGACCGCAACCACTGGCGTAACACCATGTACTCCACCTTCTACTGCACGCACTCTCTCGGCCCGCTGGTGCACATCACCGGTCTGCGTCCTGTCCGCGTTAACGGCTTTGAGCGCGTTGTACCGCAGCGTTGTCTTGAGGTTGGTAAGCTGAATGTGGGCGGCCTGGAAATGGTAGAATTCGAAAACGGTGCCACCGTCAAGAGCATTCACGGTCAGCTTCTCCGCGAGCCCAGCTCGGTCTGGTACGCGCTGTACGGATCCAAGGGTATGATGGAGGGCGACCGCTGGGATGCCGCTCATAAAACCATCTATGTCTACCGCGAGGCCGACAGAAAATACGAGAAGTACGATGCCGCTCCGGTTCTCCAGAACGACATCACCTCCAAGATCAGCGGCCACGGCGGTTCAGACTGCTACACCATGTATTATTTCATCCGCAAGATCCAGGGCATGCCCGAGGGCAAGGAATCGATCGATGTTTACGAGGCGATGGATATGTACCTGCCCGGCCTGATCGCTTACAAGTCGATTCTCAACGGCGGCATCACCATGGAGGTTCCCAACCTGCGTTTGAAGTCGGAGCGCGATCGCTATCGCTTCGACACCTTCGGCACCGATCCCGCCATCTGCGGCTCGATGCTGGCTCCGTCCTACCACCTCGGCACGCCTGAGATTCCCGATGAGGTTTATGAAAAGGTTCGCCGCACGTGGGAAGAAACCGGTGCTAAGTAAGTAATCTCGCAACTCCGTCGATGACGAGAGCACGCGCAAACGGTCTCTCGTCATCGACCGAGGGCTCACTCACCCCCAGGCCCGCTGTAACAAGAAAAAGAAAGGGACACCCCATGACACCGTATCTTTTAGGAATTGATGTCGGCACGACCGGCACCAAAGCAATGCTCTTCACCGATCACGGAACCGCCATCGCCCATGCCTATCGCGGTTATGAAACCGCCGCCGGCGAAGGAGGCCGCCGTGAGCAGAACGCTGCCGATTGGTGGCAAGCTGTTGTGGAAACCACCCGCGAGGTCTGCCGTCATGTCGATCCTGCGGCGGTTGCCGCCATCTCGCTCTCCACACAGGGCGGCACCATTGTGCCGACCGACCGAGCGTTTCGTCCGCTTCGGCCGGCCATCGTCTGGAGCGATACCCGCTGTCAGGCGGAGCACGAGGATTTTCTGCGCGAAATCGGTGATGCAAATCTGCTGTACGAGAGTACCGGCTGGAAGCTGGTCTATGGGTTACCCCTTCTGCAGCTCCGCTGGCTGAAAAAGAACGAGCCCGATATCTTCGCTCGTGCCGATTTCTTCCTGTCGGTAGCCGACTTTATCGCGGCCAAGATGACCGGCATTCCTGCCGTCGATCTTTCCAATGCCGGCATCAACGAGCTCACCGATATCAAAAATGCCTGCTATGATCCCCGACTGCTCGGCTTCCTCGGCATCACCGAGGAAAAGCTTCCCAAGCTCATCCGTTCTGCCGAGGCCATCGGCCCTCTGACCGAAGCCGCAGCGGAAGCGCTCGGCTTAACCACAAAAACCGTCTTGGTCGCCGGTGCCCACGACCAGTATGCCGTTGCCGCCGGTGCCAATCTGACCGAAGCCGGTGATGTTCTGATCGGCTCCGGTACCAGCTGGGCCATCACCGCCATCAGCGACCGTCCTCATTTTGATGCAGAGCTTCGGGTTTCCATTCCGACCGTTCCCGGACGCTTTGGTGCACTAACCTCGCTTTCCTCGGGTGGCCTCTGTCTCGAATGGCTCCGCAAGCAGGTAATCTCGCCCGACGGTGAACAGCTCCTGTCCTTTGCCGACATGGATCGCGCCTGCGAATCGGCCAAGGCCGCCGAAACCGGACTCTACTTCTTCCCCTTTGAGGGAAAGCTGACCGAAGGGAAAGAGGACGATCCGTCCTCCGATCGCGGTGTCTTCGCCGGGCTCTCCCTCTCCCACGACCGCTACGATATGGCCCGCGCCGTCATGGAGGGCGTGGCCTTCCAGGCCGCTTGGCTTTTGGATACCTATTTTGATCTGCATTCGGTCAACCGTCTGATTCTGGCCGGCGGTGCGGCTAAGAGCCCCTTCTGGTCACAGCTGCTTGCCGACATCGTCGGTAAACCGCTTGTCCTGCCGCATCTGTCAGACTTAGCGTGTGTCGGTGCCGCCATTCTCGCAGGCGTCGGCATTGGACGCTATGCCACCGTGGAGGAGGGCTATCGTTCGATGGGAATTCCCGAAACGGTCCTTCTTCCCGATCCCGAACGCGCTTCCCGCTATCAAAGCGCCTTCGCCGCCTATCGCCGCAAGGCAGCCGCCTTGTCTGACTTCTTTCAACGGGGGTAATCATCATGTCTCTGTTTCCAATCACCGCCTATGATAAAGCCGTTTGGGAAAAGGAGCTGAAGGATTTCCTCCCTGACCAATTGTTTGATGCTCACGCCCACATCTGGATCGACTATATGAAGGCCAAAGCGGGGAACTCTCACGGCAAGGTTTCCTGGCCGCTTCTGGTTGCCAAAGACAACTCCATCGAGGATCTTCGCGAAACCTATCGCCTGATGTTCCCCGGCAAAACCGTCCATGCCCTTGTATTCGCAGGCAGTAACGGTAATCTGCCGATCTGGAATGAGTATATCCGCGAATCGGCGCAAAAGGCCGGTTACGATGCTCTCTATTTTTCGAACCCCTCCGAATCCGCCGATGAATTAGAGGCCAAAATCCGTGCCGGCGGCTTTGTCGGAATCAAATCCTATCTTGATCAGTCGCCGTCTTACATCCCGTCAAACGAAATCCGTATTTTCGATTTCTTCCCCAAGCATCAGCTTCGCAAGCTTGACGAGCTGGGCGGCATCGTCATGCTTCATATCCCGCGCGCCGGCCGCTTGAAGGATCCGGTGAATCTCATGCAGATTCTGGAAATCAAGAAAGAGTTTCCGCGCTTGAAGCTGATCATCGCTCACATCGGACGTGCCTATACCGCAGAGGATATCGGTAATTCCTTTGAAATTCTGAGCGAAGCGCCCGATCTTCTCTTTGATTTTACCGCCAACTGCTGTGAAGCCGCCATCGAGGCCGCCCTCAAGCACGTTGGCCCCTCACGCCTCTTATTCGGCACCGATATGCCGATTCTCCGGATGCGTACCCACCGCATCGAAGAAAACGGCACCTACGTCAATCTCGTTCCCCCCGGCCTTTACGGGGATGTTTCGGATGACCCCCATATGCGGGAGGTATCGCCCGAGGAAGCGGAACGAATCACCTTCTTCGCCTACGAGGAGCTGCTTGCCTTCAAGCGCGCCGCCACCACGCTCGGACTGAGTAAGGACGATGTGGAAAAGGTGATGTATCGTAATGCCGTCAATCTCATTGCCGAAGCCCGCCGTTCCATCTTCGGCTGATCGATCTCTTATCTATGACAATTCTCCGACCGCCTGCGGTTCGGTATGTTTTACAGAAAGGTTCTCTACTGTTATGAAAAAGCAAATCAAAGTCGGATATCTTCCCTTCTTTATCAAGCTCTACGATGAAAGCGATCCCAATTACCGCACGCCGCTTGTTGCTTACAGCCAAAAGCTGGTTGCCATGCTCGAAAGCTTTGGCCTTGAGGTCATTGTTGCTGACGAGCTCTGCCGCGTCAAGGAAGAATTTGACCGTGCAGCCGCCAAGTTCAATGACGCCGATGTTGACGCCGTCATTACCCAACACCTGGCTTACTCCCCGTCCCTTGAATCGATTGACGCGCTTCTCAGCCTCAAGGCTCCCATCATCGTGCTCGACACGACCGTGGATTACGGCTTCCTTCGTCATGCCGGTGACCGCAACTGTATGCGTCCCAACCACGGAATTCACGGCGTTCAGGATATGTGTAATCTCCTGAAGCGCAATGAGAAACCGTATCATCTTTGTGTCGGTCATGCCATGCACAGCGAGGTAATCGCCGAGGTTGTCAGCCTTTGCGAAGCCGCCGTGATGGCCAAAACCTTCAAGACCGAAAAGGTCGGCTCGGCCGGCGGCGCCTTTGCCGGTATGGGTGACTTTATCATTTCGGACGCGCGCTATCGCGAAGAAATCGGCGTGGAAGTCAAATATCTTACCCCCGACATCTCTGCCCGTCACCTTGCCGCGGTAACCGAAGAAGAAATCAATGCCGAAATGGAAGCCGACAAGGAAGCCTTCGATTTTTCTGTCAAGAACGACGCAGCCTATCGGGAAGCCACCCGCGCAGGCTTGGCACTTCGTCATTGGATGGACGAGGAAGGGCTCGGTGCCTGCTCGGTAAACTTCCTGTCCTTGGACGAAAGCGGACTGTCGAAGATGCCCTTCGTGGAATGCTGCAAGACGCTGGCGCGCGGCAAGGGATACGCCGGCGAGGGCGACATTCTGACCGCCGGTCTGGTCGGTGCTCTCTTCTCGGTCTATCCGAATACCACCTTTGTCGAAATGTTCTGCCCGGATTGGGAAGAGAATCTGCTGTTCCTCAGTCATATGGGCGAAACCAATCCCCGCCTCTCGCAGTGGCAAACCAAGATCATTGACAAGCCCTTCAAGTACGGCAAAACCGGCGATACCGTTTCTCTTGCAGGCTGTTACCGCCCCGGTAAGGCTGTCTATGTCAACCTCGCACCGATGAAGGATCATTTCACGCTGATTCTCAGCGAGGTGGAGCTGCTGGACGTTGGCCGTCCCGACAGCATTTATGCCCGCGTCAATCAGGGCTGGATGAAGCCCTGCAAGCCGTTACCCGCCTTCTTGAAGGAATTCTCGCTGTTGGGCGGTACGCATCACTCGGCTCTCGTTTACGACGGAAACATCAACACCATCGCGGCGTTTGGCGAAATGATGGGCTTCGAGGTAGCCGTGATTGCCTGATCCCGGATAACAGCATGGCGCAAGCATCGAGCCGATTGCCGAAGGTCTTGCTTTACATGTCGGACGGATCATTCAAAACCTTGGATTATGGAAACAGTAAACGAAATACTGACAGCCGTCCGAGACGCGGTATGGGGAGTACCGACCTTGGTGCTTCTGCTCGGAACCGGCTTATACTATACCATACGCTTAAAGGGATTGCAGTTTGTCCGCTTTCCCCGTGCCTGTAAGATGATCTTCGAAAAGGAGGAGGGGGCCGGAGGCGATGTATCGCCCTTTGGCTCGCTCTGCACCTCGCTTGCCGCAACGATCGGTACCGGAAGCATCGTCGGTGTTGCCACCGCCCTGCGGATCGGCGGTGCGGGTGCCCTGTTCTGGATGTGGATTTCGGCACTTCTCGGTATGACGACCAAATATGCCGAATCGCTTCTGGCCGTGAAATACCGCACCCGCGACGAAAACGGCGGCTACTGCGGCGGCCCCATGTATTACATACAGAACGGCCTGGGCCAAAAATGGAAGCTCTTGGCGATCCTCTTTGCCGTCTTCGGATTAATCACCGCGCTCTTGGGTTGCGGCACCTTTCCGCAGATGAATTCGATCACCGAAGCGGCACACGGCCTCTGGGGAATTCCACCGTGGATCACGGGACTGGTTGTCACCGCACTCTCCGGCTTTGTGATTATCGGCGGCATCAAGTCGATCTCCAAGGTGGCCGAGTGGGTGGTGCCCATCATGGCAATTCTCTACATCGGCGGCTCTCTCTGGGTGCTTGGCAGTAACCTCGGTCAAATTCCCTCGGTCTTCGGTCAGATCTTTTCGGCCGCCTTCCGCCCAACGGCGGTAGCCGGCGGTGTATCGGGCACGGTGATGGTCTCGGTGATTACCGCCATGCGAACCGGCATTGCCCGCGGCATCTATACCAACGAAGCGGGACTGGGAAGCTCGCCCATCGTGTCTGCTTCGGCCAAAACCAATTCCTGCGTTCGACAAGGCCTGATCTCGATGACCGGTGTGTTCTTTACCACCATCGTGGTCTGCACCATGACCGGCTTCGTGATCCTGTCCTCGGGACTCCTGGACAGCAGTACGCTGGACGGAAGTCTGCTGGCCAGTCAGGCGTTCCGCGTCGGTCTGCCGGGAAATATCGGACAATATATTGTCGCGATCGGAATTGCCTTCTTCTCGTTTACTACCATCATTGGTTGGTGTTATTACGGCGAACGGTGTCTGGTCTACCTGATGAACAGCACCAAGGGTATCCTGACCTACAAAATTGTCTACTTGCTGATGCTGGCCGTAGCGCCCTTCCTGGCGCTCGAACCGATCTGGACGCTGGCCGATATTACCAACGCCCTCATGGCCTTCCCCAACCTGATCGCGCTCCTCGGATTGCACAAGGACGTCATCGGAGAAACCAAGCGATTCTTTGCCAAGCCGACCGCCGCGCCGACCGAATCAACGTAAAAAATCCTGAGCCGTTTGTCCCCATCCGCTCCGACGGTGGCAGGGAGAGGCGGTTCTATCCTCCCTCTATCTCATCTAACCCGAAAGGAAGTACTCCCCATGGAATTCAAAATGATTCAAAAAGAAATCCAGCTCCAATCCCGCGGCTGGATCCCCACCTTCCACGACATCTCGATCGATGTACACAAGATCGTCGAGGAATCCGGTATCCGGAACGGTACCGTCTCGGTGGTTTCTCACCACACCACCTGCTCGGTCATGATTCAGGAATGCTCTCACGACTTCGATAGCTTCGACCTTGAATACCTCCAGCACGACCTGCTTGACATC
>SVSA01000051.1 GCA_015064545.1 Oscillospiraceae bacterium
CCCGTTGTTTTTTCGTTCCTTTCATAGTGTCGGCATCGGACGGTTGATTATTCGTCCAAAGTAAAAATTTCCTTACCGTCACCACTACCATTGTACGTGAACAAGGCATCATTGGTTCGGCGCTTTCCCCGCGTTCCACACAGGATACTCTTGTCAAAACCACGCACCTATGCTATACTGAATAAGAAAACCCGCTGTCGTTTTCCGATAATTCTGAAGAAACGGAGATCACGATGAAGATTCCCTACTATCTAAGCGATTTTTTTATCAATCAACAAAGCAGCGTACCGTATCTGGCTTGCCGAGCGCTTCCCTTCCCGCACGGCTTTACCACCCGTCTCGGCGGTGTCAGCCACGGAAATGGGCTGGACACGCTGGATCTCGGCGCAGCGGATACCGCCGAAACCGAGGAAAACCGCCGTCGCTTTGCCGGAGCCTTCGGTTTACCCCGCCAAGCGCTGTTCTATGCCAAGCAGGTTCATGGCACAAGAATCGAGACGGTTACGGCAAAGGACTGCGGACGCACCTTTACCTGCGATGGCTTTGTCACACGGGAACGGGGGCTTCTTCTTGCCGTTAAAACCGCCGATTGTCTGCCGCTTCTGCTCGGAGATCCCGAGGCCGGTGTTATTGCCGCCGTTCACGCCGGATGGCGCGGCACGATTGCCGGCATTGCCACCCATGCCGTCAGCGCCATGGTCGCGCTCGGTGCCTCGCCAACGCGAATTCTTGCCGCCATCGGCCCCTGCATCCATCGGGACTGCTATGAGGTGGATGCCCCTTTCTTTGCCGCCGTGAAGGAGAAAAACGAAGCGCTGACCGCCTTTGTTACCCCGCTTCCTCATAAGGAGGGGCACTATCTTGCCGACCTTGTGGCCATGAACCGCTATTTGCTCCTGTCGGCGGGTCTGAGCGAGGAGAATCTCTACGCCAGCGGCTTCTGCACCGCCTGCGCCTCGGAGCTGTTGTTCTCACATCGGGCAAACGGCGGTAAACGGGGGCTGATGATGGCGGGAATATGCCTCGGTGAACCGAAGACCTGAGCCGTCACAGAGGAAGTGTATGGCAGGAATCGCAAGCAAGCCCTCCCCTCACAGCCCGCTGTGAGGGGAGACTTTTCTTTTCGTTTTTTCGATAAACTTCGCCCGTATCATTGACTTTTCGACAGCGTCCTGCTATACTTTATTTATGGTATTCTTTGGCGTTTCGTCTCCGCATGATTCCTACAAACAATGCTTTCGGAAGGACTTCATCACCATGTCATCCATACTGACCTTTCTTGCCAACAATCCCATTCTCGCCATCTGTATTTGTCTGACGCTCGGTTATATCGTCGGTACCGTTCGCATCAAGTCCTTTACCGTCGGTGCTACCATCGGAACACTTCTTGTCGGGTTTCTGTTGAGCCGCTTTGTTTCGTTTGAAATCCCCGGAATCCTGGTGTCGCTCTTTTCCCTCTTGTTCTGTTTCACCATTGGATATGAGGCGGGGCCTGCCTTTTTCAAAAGTCTGAAATCCAACGGCATCAAGTATGTCATACAGACCGTCTTTTTCTGCGGTGTCGCCTTTCTCTGTCTCTATCTTCTCGGTGCCACCAATCTCCTTGACCGCGATTCGATTCTTGGTATGGCGGCCGGTGCGCTGACGCAAACCTCCATTCTCACAACAGCGAATGATCTGGGAAGCAACGCCTCGGTGGTTTATGCCGTCACCTATATTTTCGGAATGGTGGGCGCGATTCTCATGGTATCGGTCATTGGTCCCTTCCTTCTCCGCACCGATCTGCCGAGCGCCGTCAAACAAAAGCTCGCGAAAAGCAAAACCGCCGCTATCACATCCGCCGAAAGCGAAGACGTGCGCGTCTCTCCCGTCTACCCGAGAACCTATCGCGTGGCAAACGGCTCAAGCTATATCGGACAAACGATCGAGGACTTGGAGGATCGTTTTACCCATTCCTTACAGGTTGTCAAGCTCTTCCGTGACGGCAAAGAAATGGCCTTTTTGCAGGAAACCGTTGTAGCGGCGGGCGATATCCTCACCGTCATCAGCCCGACGCAATACTTGGTTGCCGTCGATGATGAATACCTTATCGAAATCGCAGATCCCCAATATGCCTCGTTAGAACTGATTACCAAGGAAATTGTTGTCACCGAATCACCAGACGGTCAAGCGATCGATGTCCTCAGCCGCTTCGGCGTTGTGCTTCAGACAATGACCGTCAAAGGAAAGAAGGTGCTGGTCAACGAAAGCACGAAGATCGTCAAGGGTGCAGTCATAAAGGTATCCGGCGTTGCCGCCTCGATAAGAAAGGCTGCCGATCAACTCGGCTATCTCAAAGAGACCGGACATGCGACCGATGTTCCTTTTTTGTTCATTGCTCTTGCCGCTGCGATTATATTGGGGGCTATCAAATTCGGTAACTATGCCTTCGGCGACAGCACCTTCGCGCTGCTCCTCGGTCTGATCTGCGGCTGGTACAACAACCGCCAGCCCAAGTACGGAAAATTTCCCGAAAGCGCACGCTGGTTTTTGAAGAGCGTCGGCTTGAACCTCTTTATCGCCGTCAAGGCCTTAACAACGGGATTCTTTGTTTTCGACAAAACCATGCTTGCGATCATCGGCATCGGCTTTGCAGTCACGCTTCTGCCTCACATCATCACTCTCCTCTTCTGCCGCTATCTCATGAAAATGGATACGGCCGATATTCTTGGCGGTCTGTGTGGCAGCGGCACCTGTTCTGCCGCCTTGAATACGCTCACCGATGCCACCGGCAGCTCGGTCTTTACCTCCAGCTTCGCCACAACCAACGCCGTCTCCAATATCCTATTAACCGTAGTCGGTGTCATTTTGAGCAGTGTATTGTAAAAGCAATCCCTCCGCCTGTCAAAAAAAGCGGAGGGATTTTTTGGTCTTTTGGAATTTTTTACTTGACAATCGAGCTATACTGTGGTACAATAAAAACAACATAGGGAGTAGTTTGCGTGAAAACGTGTCAAGTCAACATCACACGGGGTTTCCCGATTGGCTTGGATTAAAGAACGAGACTGTGTGCGGCAATCGTGCTGTACCGTCTCGCTATTTTTTTATCACGGCTTTTCGCCCAAAAAACTCAATTTTTTCGGAATTCAGAAAGGAACGGTACGCATTCATATGAAGTACTATCTCACCGAAAAAGAAGACGTTGTTTCAAGCCTGAATACGTCTTCCGAGATCGGTCTCAGCACCGAAGAGGCTACCGCGCGCTTGGAGCGCGACGGTAAAAACAAGCTGGCCGAAGGAAAAAAGGTAACCATCCTCCAGCGTATTATTTCGCAAATTCTGGACCCCATGGTTTTGGTTCTGATCGGTGCCGCCGTTGTTTCGGCCATCACCGAGCTTTCCCTGCATCCCGACAAGCTGCCGACCGACGTTTTCATCATTCTCGCCGTCGTCATTCTGAACACGGTGCTCGGTGTTGTTCAGGAAAGCAAGGCAGAAAAAGCCATTGATGCGCTGAAGGAAATGGCCGCCGCCACCTCCAAGGTCATTCGCGACGGCAAGCACATCGTAATCCGCAGCGAGGATCTTGTCGTCGGTGATCTTGTTCTTCTGGAGGCAGGAGACGCCATTCCCGCTGACGGCCGTATTATTGAAAGCGCCAGCATCAAGATCGAAGAAGCAGCACTGACCGGTGAATCGGTACCTGCCGAAAAGGTTGACCATTGTCTCACCGCCGCCGATAACGGCGATGTGCCGCTCGGCGACCGCCGTAATATGTGCTACATGGGCAGCGTTATGGTATACGGCCGCGGTGCTATGGTCGTAACCGCCACCGGTATGAGCACCGAAATGGGTAAGATTGCCACCGCAATCACCGAGGCCGAGGAAGGCGAAACGCCGCTTCAGAAGAAGCTCTCCCAGCTTAGTAAGATTTTAACCTGGCTGGTGCTCGGCATCTGTGCCTTTATGTTTGCCTTTACGCTCTTTACCAACCGCGACCTTCTGGCTCACGCGGAAAAGAGCCAGCTTCTCAAGCTGATTCTTGAGGATGCCTTCATGCCTGCGGTCAGCCTTGCGGTTGCCGCCATTCCCGAAGGCCTTGCCGCGGTTGTTACCATTGTTCTTTCGATGGGCGTCACCAAGATGTCGAAGCAGAACGCTATCATCCGCCGTCTGACGGCTGTTGAAACGCTCGGCTGTACCCAAATCATTTGCTCCGACAAAACCGGTACGCTGACACAGAATAAGATGACTGTTGTTGACTTTTGGAGCAACAACGAAGCCCTCCTTGCCACCGGTATGTCGCTCTGCTCGGACGCGGAGCCCGATGAGACCGGTAACGCGGTCGGCGAGCCGACCGAATGTGCCCTCGTTAACTATGCCACCAAGCTCGGTCTGCACAAGAACGAACTGAAGGCAAGCGCGCCCCGTATCGGCGAAGCGCCCTTTGATTCGGGACGTAAAATGATGTCCACCGTTCATAACTGCAACGGCACCATCATCCAGTATACCAAGGGTGCTCCCGACGAGCTGCTGGCCCGTTGTACCCGGATTCTGATCAACGGCTCGGAGGTAGACATGACCGATGCCTACCGCGCCGAGGCACTGGCCAAGAACACCGAATTCGCCACGCAAGCCCTCCGTGTTCTCGCTTGTGCTTACAAAAAGCACGAGGCTGAGCCCGCCGATTACAGCCCTGCCGCCCTGGAAAACAATCTCGTCTTTATCGGCCTTGTCGGTATGATTGACCCGGTTCGCCCCGAGGTTACCGATGCGGTAAAGCAGTGTGTAGGCGCCGGCATTCGTCCCGTTATGATCACCGGCGACCACAAGGATACGGCCGTAGCCATCGCCAAGACTCTCGGCATTCTGGAGGATGCCTCCCAGGCAATCACCGGTGCCGAAATCGACAAGTACAGCGAAGAGGAATTCAATCAGCTGGTTGTCAACTATTCGGTCTATGCCCGCGTTCAGCCCGAGCACAAGGTTCGCATCGTCAATGCTTGGCGTAAGCGCGGTATGGTTACCGCGATGACCGGCGACGGTGTCAATGACGCTCCCTCAATCAAGAATGCCGACATCGGTGTCGGTATGGGCATCACCGGTACCGACGTTACCAAGAATGTAGCTGACATGATCCTCACCGATGACAACTTCGCTACCATCGTCAGCGCGGTTGCCGAGGGACGCCGCATTTACGATAACATCACCAAGTGCATCCAATTCCTCCTCTCCTCCAACCTGAGCGAGGTTATCAGCGTCTTTGTTGCCACGCTCTGCGGCTTCACCATTCTCAAGGCCCCGCACCTGCTCTTCATCAATCTTGTCACCGACTCGATTCCCGCCCTGGCTCTCGGTACCGAAAAGGCTGAGCCCGACATTATGACCCGCAAGCCCCGTAAGAACAACGAGGGAATCTTTGCCGGCGGCATGGGCTTCAACATCGCCTATCAGGGTCTGATGATCTCTGCCATCACGCTGGCCGCCTACTTTATCGGCTATCGCTTTGAGTTTGGCGCCTGGGGCATCGGCGAAAGCGTTCACGGTATCACGCTGGCCTTCTTGGCCATGTCCATGTCGGAGATCTTCCATTCCTACAATCTCCGTTCGCACGGTTCGATCTTTAAGCTCAAAACGCACAACATGATCCTGTGGGGCTCGATGGTTCTTTCCCTGCTCCTGACAACCGCTCTGATCTTTATCCCCGCGCTGAGCAATCTGTTCGGCTTCTCGGAGGATATCGGTCTTGTGGAGTACGGCATCGCGTTGCTTCTGGCTGTTTCGACCATTCCGATCGTCGAAATTGTCAAACTGCTCACCCGCTTGTTTGCCAAGAATAAGGACTAACCGTCATATAAAAAACCGAACCCTCCGGCTTCACGGCCGGAGGGTTCTTATTGACTTTCCCGAAAACATCTGTTATAATAGAGAGGTAATCTTGCAAACGGAGAAAACTTATGAAAAAAACCGCTCTTTCCTTGAAAATTGCTTCGGTGGTTGTCTTTTTTCTCGGCGCTGTGCTGTATGCCACGATGATGATGGTTCACTTGTACCGTTCCACCGCGCAAATTGTCGTTCAACCCGATAACGGCTACAAGCTTGTCTATGATGCTTCCAAAATGTTTGTTACCGACGATCAGCGTCTGGCATTGGGACTGAGCATCGCCATGCTTCTTTTCTTTGCGGCGGCGATTGTCATGCTTGTCAAGCAACGCTGTCCTCAGATGCTCGTTGTTTTTCCGCTTTTGGTTCTATGCGGACAGGATATGCTCGGCCCCCATTTTACAGCCAAGATTGAGGGAGAAATCCTGTCGGCACTCTTCGGCATTTCGGCAAGCTCCGGTGCCGTTATCCGCCTCCTTCCGTTTGTACTGGCAGCGCTTTTGGCCGCCGTCGGCCTCTTCTTGGGCTCGCGTCGATTTGAGGTTTATTTAAAGACCAAGAAACGCCGCTAAGCGATCCTTCCTCCTTTGCGAGCAGAGAAACACAATACATCCGCGACTGTCCGAGATAATACCGACTTTTTAACATTCCGTTTACAGCACTGAAACATTTCTGTGCATCATGAAACCTGTCGTGTTAACCTGAAATTTCGGTATCGAATATGAAATCATCCTTTTTTCAAGTCTTCCAAAGCCGATTGCGCCGCATAGCAGCATGGCTGAGTGCGCATCCGCCGATTCTCGTGCTTTTGCTTTCCTTTGGCATCGCCTTGGCCAACGAGGTGCTCAGCCGTCATTCACTCATCGACGCCCTGCGCTTCACCGTGACCAAGCCCTTCTTCTTCCTTTGCAATACGGCCGTCATTCTCTTGACAATTTCGCTGGCCCTGCTGTGCCGCAAGCGAGCCTACATGATTACCTTTCTTTCCTTGCTTTGGCTCGGTATGGGTATTACCAATTGTATCGTTCGTTTTTTCCGTCAGGCACCTTTTTCGGCTATGGACTTTACGCTTGTCCTCAGCGTATTCCCCATTTTGTTTGTCTATCTGTCGTGGATTGGCGTGATTCTGATGGCGCTTGGGATTCTGGCGCTCGTCATAATATTGATCGTTCGTTTTATCAAGGCCAAAAAGAACAACCCCTCCCGCACCTCGGGAATTCTTCCGTTTTTTCTTTCCCTGCTTTTCACGATTATGTCCATTGGCGGCGGATACCTCTTTCGCGTAATCCCGACACATTTTTCCAGCCTGATTACAGCCTATCACGATTACGGCTTCAGCTTCTGCTTTGTTGTCAGTGCGCTGGATCGCGGCATTGATAAGCCGGAGGATTACGACGAAAAGATTGACGATGTTCTCTCGGATTTGCTTCCCGAAACCGATGAAACGCAAGATGGCGATCCTTTGCCGCCCTCCGACACCACCGACGAACCGCTTCCCGCTAAGGATACCCCCAATGTGATTGTGGTACAGCTCGAGTCCTTCATCGACCTGAAGCTGCTCCAAGGCTTTACCTTTTCAGAGGATCCGACGCCGATCTTTTCCTCCTTGAAGGAACAATATCAAAGCGGATTCCTGACGGTTCCTTCGATCGGTGCCGGCACAGCCAACACCGAGTTCGAGGTTCTCTCCGGCATGAGTCTGCAATGGTTTGGTGCAGGCGAATATCCCTATGAGACGGTTTTGCAAAAAAAGACCTGCGAAACCATCTGCTACAATCTGAAAAACCATCAATACACCACACACGCGGTTCATAACTATAACGGAAACTTCTATGACCGCAACGATGTGTTCTCTCGTCTCGGCTTCGACACCTTCACCTCGCTCGAATATATGAATAATGTCACTTATAATCCCATCGGATGGGCCAAAGATGCGGTTCTGATTCCTTATATCATCGACTGTCTGACTACCACCGAAGGATCTGATCTGGTATACTGCATTACCGTACAGGGTCATGGCAAATATCCGCAGGAAGCGCTCGAAGACGAAGATGAAGCCCACCTTACCCTTGAAGCCTGGCCCGAGGATGCCAATGCCGACAGCTTTTCCTATTTTGCCAACCAGCTCCACGAAACCGACGCCTTTATCGGAGCGCTGATTTCAGCCGTCAACGCCCTGAGGGAAGATACGGTGATTGTCTTCTTCGGTGATCACCTGCCGAACATCGGGATTCAAGAGTCATGGCTTCCCGACGGCATGACCTTATATAACACCGAATATGTCCTGTGGCACAGCGAAGGGGAGGCAAGCGAGGATAAGAACCTAACCTCCTATCAGCTCTCTGCCGAAATTATGTCCCATCTCGGCTTTGAGGACGGGATTCTGACCAAGCTTCATCAGCAGTGGGCCCACAAGGACACCTATCTTGATTATCTCGAAATGCTGGAATACGACCTGCTGTACGGTGATTGCCTTGCCTACGGCGGCGAGCTTCCTTTTGAAGCTACCGATATCGTCATGGGCATCCGCCCCATCACCATATCCGACGTGCAGATGATCGGCGATAACACCTACGTTTCGGGACAGAATTTCACCCCCGCCAGCCGTATCGTTCTGAACGGATTGATGCGGCAAACCGAGTTCATCAGCGAAACGACGCTGGTTCTCGAAAATATCGCGATCGATTCGGGAGATGTCATTCAAATAATTCAGGTTGCCGACGGTCTGTTCCGTTTGAGCGAAACCGAGGATTATATTTATAACTAACGAAAACAAAATAAGACATCCGCATTGACAACCCCCAGTCAATGTGAGAGGAAGGAGCTTCTATGATTACCGACGTTGTCATTATCGGTGCCGGCCCTGCCGGTATCTTTACCGCACTGGAAATGATCCGCAAAGGATCCAAGCAAAAGATTATTCTGCTCGACAAGGGCGCCTCGATTGAAAACCGCCGCTGCCCGAAGGCAATTACCAAGCGTTGCGTAGACTGTAAACCTCACTGCCACATTACGACCGGCTTCTCGGGTGCCGGTGCCTTTTCGGATGGCAAGCTTTCGTTGAGCTCGGAGGTGGGCGGCGATCTGCCCCAGCTCATCGGTGATACTTTGGCACAAGAAACCATCGATTATACCGATAAGATCTATCTGGAATTCGGTGCCGACGAGCATATCGAAGGACTGGAAAATACCGAAGAGGTAAAGGAAATCCGCAAACGTGCCATCCAGGCCGGTCTGCGTCTGGTTGACTGCCCCATCCGTCATATGGGAACCGAAAAAGCTCACGACATCTATTTAGCGATTGAAAAATATTTAGAGGCGAACGGCGTGGAGCTGCTCTTCCACTGCGAATGTACCAATCTGATTCTGGAAAACGATACCTGCTGCGGTGTTTATGTCATGCAAAACGGCAAGGAATTTGAAATCCGTGCCAAGCGCACCGTCGTTGCCACCGGTCGACGCGGCGCCGATTGGCTGGAGCGTATTTGTGCCGAGCACAACATCGCGCATCAGCCCGGAACAGTTGACATCGGTGTTCGCGTTGAGGTACGCAATGAAGTGATGGAAACGGTCAACCGCGTGCTGTATGAATCCAAGCTGATCGGATATCCCAAGCCCTTCAAGAATAAGGTTCGTACCTTCTGTCAGAATCCCGGCGGCTTTGTCAGTCAGGAAAACTACGACGCCGGTCTCGCCGTTGTCAACGGTCATTCCTACAAGGAATTAAAATCGAATAATACCAATGTGGCTATCCTCTGCTCCCACAATTTTAACTCCCCCTTCAACCAGCCGATTGAATACGCGAAAAAGGTCGGAGAACTGACGAACATGCTCGGCGCCGGTCACATCCTGGTACAGCGCTTCGGCGACATTCTCGACGGCAAGCGCACCTGGCCGAAGGAGCTGGCACAGTCCAACATCCGACCCACTCTCCCCGATGCTGTCGCTGGCGATATCACAGCGGCCATGCCCTATCGCGCCATGATGAACATCATTAATTTTATTCAGGCAGTGGATCATGTCGTCCCCGGCTTTGCCTCGATTGAAACCCTGCTCTACTCCCCCGAGCTCAAATTCTACAGCAACCGCGTCAAAATGGATGAATTCTTCACAACCTCGATCCGCGGCCTGCACTGTCTCGGCGACTCCAGCGGCTGGACCAGAGGCTTAATGATGGCATCGGTCATGGGCGTTTTGATGGGACGCCGTATTGCCCTTGAGGAACAGCAAATATAAGCAAGCAAAAAGCGAAGCCACACCGTGGCTTCGCTTTGAGTAAATTAATCCCCGACAGGTAACACTATCGGGGATTTTTATATCGTTTTCTTTGTCAACGCTCCGTCATGCTAATGCTTTAAATATGTCGTATCTGCTACGGATTATTACGCCGTTATTTGACTGCAAGCTTTTTCATAACCCCGGATAGACGTTTATACAGCAAAAAGGTCAGAGCACTGATCGAAACGGTTTTGATCAGATTAAAGCCAACAACAAACCAAAAGACCCCGGCGAAGACAGTCGGTGCCGACTCCTTCATGTACAGCGGAAAAACGATAAAGCGGTTCGCCAAAAGTGCCGCCACGGTGCCGAGAACACAGGCCCCCATAAGCGACAGAAAAACTGCCCTGAGCCCTTTTTTATACCGGTAGACAACGGCAGGCAAGATAAGATACGCCGATGTCATCAAGAAATTGGCAATTTCTCCAACGCCTCCGCTGGAAGAGTTGATCAGCGACAGCACCTCCTTCAGCAAACATACCACAATCCCTTCAATCGGACCAAATAAAAACGCCGACAGAAGAATAAAGACGTTGCCGAAATCCAGCTTAAGATATGGCGTTGCCGGAAAAACGGGAAAAGAAAGCATACTGATAACGTATGCCATAGCGGTAAAGAGCGCCAAAGCAACCAGCCTCCGCGTGGAAAAGCGCTTGGTTGTTATCGAATTGTTCGTGTTATGATTCATAGTATCCTTCTCCTATGTGTCGGGGAAAGAAAAAAAGCTTTCGGCTCCGGTTCGGGGCACAAAAGCCTGCTTCTTTTTCCATCCGGACTGTAACCGTCGGTACAGGAGTTTCACCTGTTCGGCGCTTTTTCAAGCGTTCGCGGACTGTCACCGCCGGTGTGGAATTTCACCACGCCCCAAAGATTTTGATTTAGATTTAAATTGTTCTTTAGGGGCGTTGCCCCTAAAAACCCACTTAAAAACTTCTTGAAAGAAGTTTTTAAGAATTTCAAGAACTTTTGAAGTGCGAAAAACCGAGTTTTTCGCAGAGAAGCCCCAAAAGCTCCTGCCGAAAACGCCGTTTTCGGCCATAAACGCTTCTTTGCTTCTTTCTTTCAAAGAAAGAAGCAGGGTTCCAAGGGGCGGCGCCCCTTGGGAAAGAAAACGCATCCCTTACAGCGCAGGGCTCTGCCCTGCACCCGCTTAAAAACTTCTTGAAAGAAGTTTTTAAGAATTTCAAGAACTTTTGCAATGCGAAAAACGGAATTTTTCGCAGAAAATCCCAAAAAGCTCCTGCCGAAAACGCAGTTTTCGGCCATGAACGCTTCTTTGCTTCTTTCTTTCAAAGAAAGAAGCAGGGTTCCAAGGGGCGGCGCCCCTTGGGGAGAACCGCATCCCCCATAGCCGCAGGGCTCTGCCCTGCACCCGCTTAAAAACTTCTTGAAAGAAGTTTTTAAGAATTTCAAGAACTTTTGCAATGCGAAAAACGGAGTTTTTCGCGGAAAATCCCAAAAAGCTCCTGCCGAAAACGCCGTTTTCGGCTATAGCGCTTCTTTGCTTCTTTCTTTCAAAGAAAGAAGCAGGGTTCCAAGGGGCGGCGCCCCTTGGGAAGCGAAATCAAGTTTAAAAACATCGCCACGCCCGAAGGCGTGGCGATGCGATAGATCAATTAAGCCTCGATCTCGGTAACAACGCCCGAACCAACGGTTCTGCCGCCTTCACGGATAGCGAAGCGGAGACCCTTTTCGATAGCGATGGGGGTGATCAGCTCAACGTCCATAACAACGTTGTCGCCGGGGCGGCACATTTCGGTATCAGCGGGAAGGCCGATGGTACCGGTAACGTCGGTGGTACGGAAGTAGAACTGAGGACGGTAGCCGGGGAAGAAGGGCTTCGAACGGCCGCCTTCCTTCTCAGTCAGAACGTAAACGTTGCCCTTGAACTTGGTGTGGGGCTGAACGGTACCGGGCTTGCAGAGAACCTGACCGCGCTCGATTTCGTTCTTAGCAACACCACGGAGCAGAGCGCCGATGTTATCGCCGGCCTCAGCAAGATCCATGAGTTTGTGGAACATTTCAACACCGGTAATGGTGGTGGACTTCTTCTCATCGCTGAGACCAACGATCTCAACAACATCACCAACCTTAACAGTACCTCTCTCAACACGACCGGTAGCAACAGTACCACGGCCGGAGATCGAGAAGACGTCCTCAACGGGCATCAGGAAGGGAAGGTCAGCGCCACGCTCGGGAGTGGGGATGTAGCTGTCAACAGCGTCCATCAGCTCGGCGATGCAAGCGTACTCGGGAGCGGAAGCGTCGGTGTTGGTAGAGGTGAGAGCGTCACGGGCAGAGCCACGGATGATCGGCACATTGTCACCGTCGAAGTCGTAGCTGGAGAGCAGGTCACGGATCTCCATGTCAACGAGGTCGAGAAGCTCGTCATCGTCAACAAGGTCAGTCTTGTTCATGAAGACAACCAGCTGGGGAACTTCAACCTGACGGGCGAGCAGAACGTGCTCACGGGTCTGGGCGAGAGGGCCGTCAGTACCGGCAACGACGAGGATAGCGCCGTCCATCTGGGCAGCACCGGTGATCATGTTCTTAACGTAGTCGGCATGGCCGGGGCAGTCAACGTGAGCGTAGTGACGGTTAGCAGTCTCGTACTCAACGTGACGGGTGTTGATTGTGATA
>SVSA01000052.1 GCA_015064545.1 Oscillospiraceae bacterium
TACAGCTTATCAAGGATCTTAAGCCCTATTTGATTCCCGGCACTTCGGGTGCGGTGTATTATCCCAATATCAGCGAAGAATCCGAAGGCAGAAACTACATCAATATGAGCGGAGTCAAATACGAGAACGTTATTGCAACCTATGTTTCCATGGGAGTGGTAACAGATGACGAGGAAGATATCTATTTCAACCTTGAGGGAAAATATAATTATCTGACCTTCACCGCAGGAGCAGCAGACAGAACTACCACCCACGATGAGGGATCTGCATGGCTGACGGTCTATGCCGATGGCAAAGTCATTCACGAGGAAAAGTATTCCACACACGAGTTGCCGAGAAAGGTTACTCTTGACGTAACGGGTTGTCATCAGCTTAAATTCGGTTGGATGACAGACGAAGGAAACGAAAACTTCGGAAATGCAACAGGCTGTTTTTACGGTATAGCTGATGCTTACTTGGCAACCACCAAGGAAGCTTTAGAAAATATTACGGGTTTATCCCAAAACTTCCCCGACAGACCTGTCAAGATGATTTCGGAGCTCGGTGTGTTCGGCGTTCTCAGTAATATGCAAGACGATGCCGTTCTTGACGGCTCCACACGGTTCAAGACCTTCTCTATGGGCGGTGTGAAGTTCAACGAAGGTGTGATGCTGCACGCATCCCACAACGTGCTTTCCTCTAAGCCCGCTTATGCTGCCTTTAATCTCGGTGGGAAATATAATACAGTATCCTTCGTTGCGGGACATATTTCCAATCGCAATGTTTACGAAAACGAGCAGATCGAGATCTATGCAGACGGAAAACTCATCAAAACCATAGACGTCAAGTGTACAATGCTTCCGCAAGAGTATGTTGTTGACGTTACGGGCTGTAAGCATCTTGAATTTGTTTCCGGTAAACTTACCAATCAACTTATGGAGCGTCCCGTGGTCGGTATTGCAAATCTTGTTGCATATCCCGAAGGATATGTGGAAACCGATCTGTTCCCCGAAAGAAAACCCGAGGACTTCGGTAAATCCTGTGACTTGATCGACACCTTCGGTTTCTACGACGTTTACAATTCTCATATCAGTAAGCAGATTGGAGCTGTCAGCGTTGAAGACGGCTACTACGACGGCACTACCAACAAAAACACCTTTACGGTAGGCGGCAAGACCTACAACAAGGGAATTCTGCTGAAAACAAACATCCATATGGAGCTGGATATGGCAGGCGTTGGAGGCGCAGGCGTACTTGGTACCCACTTTTGGGGTGGTTGGGGACTCACTGTAATTGCCCTTGCAGGTGCAGGCGAGGCGCACGAATCCGCATTTGCTATGGCAAATATCAAGGATAGCGGATATACCTCGGTCACCTTCACCGTTGCAATGCAGAAGGACAACAGCAGTATGATCGTTCAGGACGAATCTACTCTGATGGTCGGTGCAGATGATAAGTGCGTGAAGGAAATTACTCTTTCCAAGAATATGGAGCCTACCACCCTTACCGTTGAGATTGGTGAGTGTGACAGACTGATGTTCTGGCTCAACTGCGGCCCCGAGGACAACGGTTCTCACACCTACGCGATCTACAATATAACGCTGAACAAATAAGGAGGTAAAAACGATGGATAAGCGTTTATTAGTCATGAAATGGGACTACAAATACGACAAGGAAAGCACTTGGTTTGACGAGGACAGCGGCGAAGAACGGTATGAACTCATAGAAGGCGCATCCTATACGTTGCCTCATATTAGCAAGAAGAGCCTCGAGATTCGTTCTGTTAAGACTGAAGGAGACCTTATTCATGCCGAGATATACGTGGATCACCACACGTATACTGTGCGCGAAAACGGAGAGCCTGTTGTCGGCTATGCATACTACGACTATTCGGTGGCAGGTGATTCTGTTTCTCAAACGCTCTGCATGGATTTTTCAATCGCTTAAATTGCTTATTTAACTGCTTATATAGAAACCCTATTCTTATGTAAATAGAAAACCAAAACAGAGCGGTTCCGAATCGTTTTTTCGAAGAGGAGCCGCTCACGTATTTCTTTTTCGATCAATCTGCTAATAGCAATCCGCTCTTTATGCCGTATCTAATTCGCATGTTGATCTTGATTTTCTTTTCATAACATGATATAATACGAGAACAAAAAGCAAAAAGGAAGAATATTCATGGCTGTTATTACCATTGTTGGCGCCGGCATGATGGGCTCGGCACTGGTTTTTCCGGCAAGGGAAAACCAAAATGAAGTACGATTGGTTGGAACGCCGCTGGACCGTGATATTATTCGGCATTGTCTTGCGACCGGTAGGCATCCGAAGTTTGAGGTACCTTTTCCCGAGGGTGTGAAATATTATCAAATTGAAGCGCTCAAAGAGGCGCTTCTCGATGCTGATTTTGTGATTGGCGGTGTGAGTAGCTTCGGTGTGGCGTGGTTTGCGGAGGCTGTACTTCCGAATATTCCCGATCATACACCGGTCTTAACCGTAACCAAGGGATTGATGAACACCGACGACGGTCAACTGTTAACTTATCCTGCTATTTGGCAAAAAACGCTTGACGCGCTCGGCAAAACGCTTTCGCTTAACGCCATAGGCGGCCCCTGTACGAGCTATGAGCTGGTCGCACACGATCAGACTGAGGTTACCTTTTGCGGCGAAAATCTTGAGGTTCTTAAGCGTCTCAAAGCGGCAATGCAAACCTCATACTATCATATCAGTATCACCACCGATGTGGTTGGAGTTGAGAGTGCTGTGGCCTTGAAGAATGGGTATGCGCTCGGTATTGCGTTGACCATCGGTCTCAATCAACGCCTGTTTGGCAATGATACGCTGCATTTTAATTCGCAAGCGGCTGTCTTTGGTCAGGCAGTTAAGGAGATGCATAAGCTTCTTGCTTTTCAAGGGGCATTGACGCTTGATAACCTTTGTGTAGGCGTAGGTGATTTATATGTTACCGTATATGGCGGGCGTACGCGGCTGATTGGTATTCTTTTGGGAAGAGGGCTGACCATTGATGAGGCAAAAGCGGAGCTTAACGGCGTAACGCTGGAATCTCTTGTGGTTGCCGAACGCGTGGCCAGCGTAATTCGTTACCAAATTCAACAAGGTGTGCTTGAGGCCAAGGATTTTCCGCTTTTGCTGCACATCGATGAGATCCTTCGGGAAAAGAAGGCCGTGCAAATTCCTTGGGAAAGCTTTACTTATCAATGCGAATAAAGGGGTTACGGTACGATCAACCGAAGGGAAGAAAATCGTATGGGCAATTATTTCTATGAGACACATCTTCACACGGCGCCGGTCAGTAAATGTGGTCGCGTCGGTGTCAGAGAGAATCTTGAGTTTTATAAATCCGTGGGATATGATGGCGTTTTTATTACCAACCATTTTATCGATGGCAACATAGGCTGTGATCGAACGCTGCCATATGAAGACAAGATTCAGTATTACTGTTCGGATTATGAGCAGGCACTGGATATTGGGGAAGAACTTGATATTCGTGTGTTCTTTGGCGTAGAGATGTCCTACAAAGGGACAGATTTTTTGGTATACGGCTTAGACAAGGCATGGTATCTTTCTCACCCCGAGATCGATGGCATGAAATATACTGAGAAGCTCTCGCTCTTAGCTGAGCATGGCGCACTGATAATTCAGGCACATCCTTATCGGGAGGCATCCTACATTGATCATATTCGCCTGTTTCCTCGTCATGTGGAGGGCGTTGAGGTTGATAACGCCTGTCGAAATGAATTTACGAATCATATGGCCTCGCACTATGCTGATGCCTATGGCCTCATACGTTTTGCAGGTACCGACAATCATGTCGGTGCGTCGATCGGTCGACTGGCCGGTATGTGTAGTGACGAACAAATTGCCGATGAGCTTGATTTTATCCAAAAAGTAAGACAGGGCGGAATGAAACCGTTTACTTGCCTTCCGAACAATGATGGCCGTTCGGAGTGGAAAAAACTGCTGCGCGAATGATGGCGGAAAGCCGACACATCGCTTGAAATCATTGACATAGCGATATCTGATGCAGAAGGAGAAGATTATGATGATCCGAAAAGCCACGATGCGTGATTGGGATGCCTTACAGTCCTTGTTTGCCGAAGCGCGCCGTACGATTGCCGCGTTGGGGATCGACCAGTGGCAGGATGGCTATCCTTATTCCGATGTGATAGCGTCCGACATTGCTAAAGGAAGCACCTATGTCATGGAGATTGACGGCACGGTATGCGCTACATTTGTTTTGGTCGACGATGGCGAGCCGACCTATGACAGGATATATGACGGACACTGGTTAAGCGGCGACGACAGTCGTCGTTATGTTGCGATTCACCGCGTTGTGATTTCGCTCGACATGCGTGGTCATGGAATATCAACTGCAATAATGGATTATGCCGCCGCTCATGCCCGTTCCTTGGGGCGCGCTTCGCTGCGGATCGACACGCATAAGGGTAATATTGTCATGCGCCGTATGCTTCAGAGGCACGGTTTTTCGTACTGCGGCATGGTATATGTTGAAAGCGGTGCATCTTTCGTTGCCTATGAGCGGGTTCTGACAGATTAGTATAGATTTGTTGTCTTTGTTGGCAAAATATTTTGATTTGTTTGCAAAAAAATCTTGACAAATCACGAAACCTATGGTAAAATTATCCCATTCAAAGGCATTTGAGCGAAAACCAGTATCCGATCGGTGGCGTTTTCAGAGAACTGCTGTTTGGTGTGAAGCAGTAACGCTTGTTCGGTGAATTCCTTTCGTGAGCTGTGGTCTGAAGGCATCTGCTGTGTAGGGCTTACCGGGTACGACCGTTATATCGTCGGGGTGTATATTGGCACCTCATGAGGCTCTTTTCGTGAGAAAAGGGTAAAGCAGAGTGGTAACACGGTGATTTTCGCCGTCCCTGTTTCTTTCTTCAAGCGAAGAAGGAGCGGGGTTTTTTTGTTCTTATCACGGCTCGCCGTGAAAAATATATTTTAGGAGTTTTTTATGAAAAAAGTAGTTTCTTTGTTCGTGGCACTTACCCTAACCCTCAGTCTCGGACTTGCCTTTTCGTCTTGTGGGGAGCAGGCTGACTATACCGTTGGTATTTGTCAGCTTATGGAGCATGAATCGCTGGATAAAGCGACGAATGGCTTTATCGATGCCTTGACTGCCGAACTCAGGAAAGCCGGTAAAACGGTTTCCTTCGATCGACAGGTCGCTGGTGAGGCAAATTACTGCTCCGTTGTTGTTAATGCACTTTTGGCCAAGGATGTGGATCTTCTGATGGCCAATGCAACGCCGGCTCTCGTTGCTGCCGCAGAAGCAACGGCAACGGTACCGGTTCTCGGCACCTCGGTTACCGATTATGCTGATACCTTTAAGGGGAATATTCCTGCCAATGTTACCGGCACCTCGGATGCTGTTCCGTTTGCCGATCAGGCTCAGATGATGATTGACACGCTCGGACTTGTAGCCGGTGATTTGGTTGGCGTTCTTTACTGTGCGAACGAATCCAATTCTCTGGTTCAGTATAATGCCGTGAAGGCCCTGTTCGAAGAAAAGGGCATTACCGTCAAGGCGTATACCTTCTCGGACGTTGCAACCGAGCTTCAGGCACTTGTCAACTCGGCTGCTTCGGAATGCAAAGCAATTTATGTTCCTTCGGATAACACCGTTGCCGATAACGATACGGTTGTCGGTACGATCTGTGAGCAGAAGAAGATCCCTGTCTTTACCAGCTACGGTGGCTCGATTTGCTATGCAAGCCTGGCGATCGATTACTATCAGCTTGGTTACGAAACCGGCAAAATGGCTGCTGAGATTCTGCTTGGAACCAAAACCGTCGCAGATTTCGATATCCAAACCCTGACTCCGTCTGTTGTGTATAACGAAACGCTCTGTAATCTGCTTGGCATTGAGGTTCCGGAAAAATAACGTAAGAGGTTATTATGGCTTTTTTCAACGCTTTACCCGGCGCGATTGCCGAAGGTCTGATTTGGGGCCTTATGGCAATCGGTGTTTATATTTCTTATAAAATTCTCGATATTGCCGATCTGTCGGTTGATGGAACGATTTGCACGGGAATGTGCGTATGCGCGATGCTGATTACGGCCGGTGTTCCGGCTTGGCTTAGTCTCGTAATTGCCTTTTTTGCCGGTGCGATTGCCGGTGCTGTAACCGGTGTGTTTCATACTGCTTTCGGCGTGCCGTCAATTTTGGCAGGCATACTGACGCAGCTGATGCTGTACTCAGTCAACTTGACAATTCTTGGTGGCAAAGCGCTTCAGCAGGTCAGTGCACGGCAATATCATCTGCTGCTGAATATGAGCGATAATCCTTCGGCAATCGCGGTCGCGCTCGGCGTAATCGTCATTGTTATCCTTGGCCTGTGGCTCTTCTTCTATACGGAAGTGGGGCTGACGATCAAATCTACCGGCGACAATCCGGACATGAGCCGTGCTCAGGGTGTTAATGTCAGCTTTAACAAGGTACTCGGTCTTGCCATTTCCAATGGCGTTGTCGCACTTGCCGGCGGCCTCCTGGCACAGTATAAGGGTTCTGCCAATATTAACGAGGGGCGTGGAGCTATCGTGATCGGACTTGCCGCTATCTTTATCGGACTTTCGGTGTCGATGAAGATCAAACCGAATTTTGTTGTCAGCTTAATTGGTGTTGTAGCCGGTGGCGTTGTCTACTATGTTATTTACAGCTCGGTAATTCTGCTCGGACTCAAAACCGATTATCTCAAAATGTTTTCGGCGATTATCGTGTTGCTCTTCATGACCGCTCCTTACCTTAAGGCAACCTACTTTGCCAAGCCGAAGGTTCCGGAATTATCCGGGGATTCGGATGAGACATCGGCAGGAGGGTGTGGCCATGCTTAAGATCACGAATTTGCAAAAAACCTTTAATCCCGGAACGGTCAACGCGAAGGTAGCCTTGCGACGCTTTGAGCTCTCCCTTGCTGATGGCGATTTTGTTACCGTTATCGGTGGAAACGGTGCAGGGAAAAGTACGCTGCTGAATGCGATTGCCGGTGTCTGGAAGCCGGATTACGGTACGATTGAGATTGATGGCGTAGATATCACATCGATGCCTGAGCACAAACGAGCCGCGTTTCTCGGCCGCGTTTTTCAGGATCCGATGAAAGGCACTTCTCCCGATATGGAAATTGCGGAAAATCTCTCAATTGCCGCTCGTCGCGGCACACGACGCAGACTGATTCGCGGCTGTACCCGTAAGGATCGTGAGATCTACCGCAATCTGCTCGCACAGCTTGAGCTTGGTTTGGAGGATCGCTTGTCGACAAAGGTTGGATTACTGTCGGGTGGTCAGCGGCAAGCCGTCACGCTTTTAATGGCAACGCTCAAAAAGCCAAAGATTCTGCTGCTGGATGAGCATACGGCGGCGCTGGATCCAAAGACTGCGTCCAAGGTGTTAGCCATTACCAATAAGCTTGTAACCGAAAATCATCTGACAACCTTGATGATTACGCACAATATGCATGATGCAATTGCCTATGGAAACCGTTTAATCATGATGCACGAGGGACGGATTGTAGTCGATGTTTCGGGCGAAGAAAAAAAGCGCTTGACGATCGAACAGCTTCTTGATCTCTTTGAATCCGCCAGCGGAAGCCAATTTGCCGATGATAAGGTTATGCTGTCAAAAAAACACGAATAAACGAATAGGAATGAACGACCGCTTGCCACCAAGGACAAGCGGTCGTTTTTCCGTTGGTGCATTCGCCAAAATTCGAAGGATGTGACTCTGAAAATATGTCTTTTTTCCTCTTGATCTGCCGAATGCCTTGTGCTATAATATTAAATCGTTCATTCAAGTAATACGTGCATAACGATTGGCGCACGTAATTGATGAGGAGTTTTTCATGTACGTTCTTTTAAGTTTGTCGATCGCCTTGTTTGTTGGATTAATGTTATCACGACTGGCGAAGCTTGTTAAATTACCGGCTGTTACGGCATATCTTGTTGCCGGAATTCTTGTGGGGCCTTACCTTTTGGGGTCCTTCAATTGGCATGGCATTGGCTTTACCAGTCATGCCGATATCAAGACCTACCAGCTTTTATCGGATGTGGCGCTCGGCTTTATTGCTCTCTCCATCGGCAACGAATTCCGCCTCTCACAGCTGAAACAAACAGGAAAACAGGCTACTGTCATCGGTATTATCCAGGCCGTGGTTGCAACCGTTCTTGTCGATGCCGCACTGATTGGATTACATTTTATTATCCCGGATATCCTGCCGCTGCCGTCTGCCATTATTCTCGGAGCGGTGGCATCCGCGACGGCACCGGCCGCTACGCTAATGGTGGTGCGTCAGTACAAATCCAAAGGTCCGTTGACCGACATCTTGCTTCCCATCGTCGCACTGGACGATGCTGTCGGCCTCATTCTGTTCGCCATTTCGTTTGGCGTTGCGAAAGCTCTGATCTCCGGTCATGTTGATCCGATTGCCCTGATATTGGAGCCGCTGCTGGAAGTGGTGCTCTCCTTGTTGCTTGGCTTTATCATGGGCATTCTCTTCAGCTTCTTTGAGCGTTTCTTCCATTCACGCTCCAAGCGTTTGTCAATGTCTGTCACCTTTGTGTTTTTGACGGTGGCACTTTCGATGCTCGAATTTGACATCGGCGGTATTCATATCGCGTTCTCCTCGCTTCTTGTTTGTATGATGCTGGGTACTGTTTTCTGTAACGTTTGCGACTTTTCCGAGGAGCTCATGGAACGAATCGATCGTTGGAGTTCACCGCTGTTTATCCTGTTTTTTGTCATCAGCGGAGCCGAGCTTGAGCTTTCGATCTTTACAAAGCCGATCGTTGTTCTGATCGGTGTGGTTTATATTCTTTTCCGCTCACTGGGCAAATATTTTGGTGCATCCTTCAGTGCTCGTGCCGTTGGTTGTGATTCCAACATCGTAAAATATCTGGGGATAACGCTGTTTCCGCAGGCAGGGGTCGCACTTGGTATGGCTATCAAGGCGGAAACTCTCGGGTCGGAAGGGCTGATTGTTGCTAATATCACGCTGTTTTCGGTACTGATCTATGAGCTTGTTGGTCCCTTCTTGACCAAGATTTCGCTACTCAAGGCGGGTGAAATCCAACCGGACGGTGCGATCAGCGCCAGAGAAGCTGCCCGTGTTGCTTTGCAGAACAAGAAGGGGGATAACTGAGGATCCTCTATTAATCAATGAAAACGCATTTGTGAAAGAAGCGCTTCCTGTGAGTCAGGAAGCGCTTCTTTGATACATGTTATCGTAGAAAAGAAAGTATTTCGTCAGGATTATGAATGACAGATGCTTGATGAGCGCGGAGCGATTGCTCGGATTCGTGACCACCGGTGATCAGCAAGCATTCACAGCCGATAACGGCAGCGCTTTCGGCGTCATGCACGGTATCTCCGACAAAGAGAACGCGTTCAAGAGGATGGCGCTTGCGCCAATCGGCGGCAAGCGCGAGCTTGCTTGTCGCATAAATATCAGTCAGACCGCAGATTTCATCAAAACAGGATGTAATACCGAGGAGTGACAGCTGATGAAGGAGCATGGATTGCTCGGTCATAGAGAGAACCGTTTGCTTGATTCCTTTGGCTCGAATGGCGGCTAACAGCGGCAAAACCCCTTCACGAAGCGGTGCTGTCTTGACCTTTTCCAAATAAATGGCTACCCATTCATGAGCGAGCGCCTCATAGGACAGGCGTGAAAAATCAAAGCCGAGACGCTGATAATAATCACGGATCGGAAAGCCGAAAAGGGAATGATAATCATCAACGCTTTTTATGATGGGAAGACCGTGGCGTGTCAAGAGCTCATTTGCCGATTCGATGCCACAACAGACATCATCGAGTAGGGTACCGTTAAAGTCCCAAATAACACGGTCGAATTTCATCCGATCTCCTTGCGTCCATCCATCGCGCTTAGCAACGTCATCTCGTCGGCATAGTCAAGATCGCCGCCAACAGGAATTCCGGAGGCGAGGCGGGTGACACGTACGCCCAAGGGCTTTAAGAGCTTCGATAGATACATGGCGGTAGTTTCGCCGTTCAGTGTCGGGTTGGTTGCAACAATTACCTCCGTGACGTGTCCCTCACGAATCCGATGAAGAAGCTGTGGAATAGCAATGTCATCGGGACCGCGTCCATCCATCGGAGAAATGGTGCCGCCGAGAACATGAAAGACACCGGTGTACTGCTTGACTCGCTCGATCGCAAGGAGAGCCTTTGGGTCTTCCACGACACAGATAACCGAAGGATCGCGCTTGACGTCAGCACAAATCGGGCAAAGCTCACCCTCCGACAGGTTACCACAGACCGCGCAAGAATGAATTCGTGATTTTGCATCAGCCATTTGCGAGAAAAAGCGCTCGGCCTCTTCATCGGTCATATCGACAACACCAAAGGCCATGCGAATGGCCGATTTGCGACCAACGCCGGGTAAACGGCGGAACTGCTCGATTAATAGCTCCAGTGGTTGCATAAATTCTGACATAATAACCTCGCGTCAAAGTGATAAAAAGGCCCACCGCGTAAAAAACGGCGGGCAGGAAGTCAAAAGAGGCCGGGAAGTGAGACGTTTCCGGTGACCTTTTCCATTTCAGCGGCGTTAGTGTCCTCCACCTTTTTGATCGCTTCATTGACAGCGGCTACTAAAACATCGGACAGGGTTTCGATATCGTCGGGATCAACAATGTCGGGCTTAATGTCAATGGCAAGAATCTCTTTCTTACCGTTAATCTTAACCGTGACAACGCCGCCGCCGGCTGAAACTTCATATTCACGAGCATTAAGATCGTCTTGGAGGACTGCCATTTGCTCTTGCATTTTCTGAACCTGGCGCATCATGCCCTGCATATTTTGCGGACCGCCGCCCATTCCCTGAGGTAATCTTGCTTTCA
Organism: Oscillospiraceae bacterium; assembly: GCA_015064545.1. GTDB lineage: Bacteria > Bacillota > Clostridia > Oscillospirales > CAG-272 > Colimorpha_A. Next base: position 10,876 of record SVSA01000052.1, read on the forward strand.
TAAACTGTTCATCCTTTATAAGAAATTTTGATATGGTTTTAACGGTTATTCGGGAGAAGCCAGCGAGGCAAGCGGATCATCGGTTTCTTCCTCGAATTTTTCCATGCGAATCTGAATGTTCTGCGGCTGAATACCTTCGGCATCTCCGGAAAGATTGATTGCCGTTGCCAAGGCCAGACGAACGGCATCGCTGTCGATGAGCATTTTTGAAAAATGATCGGATACTCTGACAACAATTGTCTGACCGGCTTGGTATCCGCGTGCCAAACGAAGGTGGGAGGCGGCACCGTTATCCGTACGTTCAACCGTTTTTACAATATCAGGCCAGGAGGGAAGGGGGCGCAGTGCTTCGCTCTGATCAGAGTCGATTTTGAGCGGTGTAGCGCTTGTTGTAGCAGTCGGTTGATCGGAGTTCAGCGCCGTATCCGGTAGCGATGTGATTGGCGAGGAAACAACGGTTGACGAAGCCATGCGCTCTTCAAGTGCGGCCATGCGCGAGAGCAGCGCTTCAGTTGAATCCGAGAGACGGTCATCGGTCATTCTCACCAACGTCATTTCGGCAGTGACACGCTTCAGCGATCCGCCGCGCTGCATGGTAATATAGGCATCCTCCATCAGACGGATATGATAGAGAAGACGCTCACGAGAAAACCGCGCCGCCAAATCGATCGTCTGCGACAGCTCCTCCGCGGTAAGATCAAGGAAGCCATCAGCGCGTTTTACCGATCGGACAACCAGCATATCGCGATAATAGCCGATAAGCTCTTGCCAAAAAACGGCAAGATCCGTAGATGCTGCGGTAAACTCGGCAATAACCGTAAAGAGATCAGTGATATCCTTGCGAAGGATTGCCGTTACCATACGAGTCACCGTTTGACGGCCGGTAACACCTGCCGTACGGTTGACAAGCTCAGTATCAATCGTTTTGCCGGTGCCTGAGCAGAGCTCAAGAAGACTGATCGCGTCACGCATACCACCCTGTGACAGACGTCCGATCAGCTGTGCCGCCTCATGGGTAACAATGATGTTTTCTTTGGCAGCAATATATTCCAAACGCTCGGCAATATCATTTGTGGAAATGCGTCGAAAATCAAAGCGTTGACAGCGAGAAGTGATGGTCGCTGGGAGCTTCTGGAGCTCGGTTGTTGCCAAGATAAAGACGATATGGGGCGGCGGCTCCTCAAGTGTTTTCAAAAGCGCATTGAAGGCTCCTGAGGAGAGCATATGAACCTCGTCAATAATATAAACGCGCTTTTGCAGAAAGGCAGGAGCGTAAACAACCTCCTCCCGAATATCACGGATATAGTCAACACCATTGTTACTGGCAGCGTCCATTTCCACAATATCGGTCGCACTACCGCTGTCAATATGGCGACAAGCGTCACAGGTGCCGCAAGGGTTTCCGTTTACCGGGGAAAGGCAATTGATGGCCTTTGCCAATATCTTAGCACAGGTTGTCTTACCGGTGCCGCGGCTGCCGCAGAAAAGATAGGCGTGTGTTGTCTTCTTCTGATCAACCTGATAGCGCAGAACATCCGTAACCGGATTTTGACCGACAACCGAAGCGAAATCCAAAGGACGCCATTTACGGTATAGCGTCATATGTGTCGAAGACAAAACCAATCCCTCCTTTCAAAAAACGACACGGCACAAAACAGGGAGTGTAACGATTATCGAATGACATTGCTCAAAGCAGGCACCCTCTCGCGCACCGACCGCAGCTGCTTAATGCTGCTCGGTTCCCCGCCTGACATGGTTCGCAGTCGTCAGCCGCGAAAGACCTGCTTTGAGCAACAGCAT
>SVSA01000053.1 GCA_015064545.1 Oscillospiraceae bacterium
CCCAAACACCCCCGACACCGCCTACACCGCCGACCGGCACGTATGGCTACAGCACCGCCTATTCCCCTTACGGCTATTCTCCCACCCCAAACCGTAATCCTTACAGTGTCCCGCCGACTTACGGTCAGGCTCCGACCGGCTATGCCTATGGCGGTTATCGTCCAACACCGCCACCTGCCGTGCACGGCTATCCCAATAGCGCCCCACATGTCCCCCCTTATCCAGGTGCCGCGCCCTATCAGCCTCCCAAGCCTGCTGCAAAGCCTGCTGCTTCCAAGGGCTTTGTTGTGATCATGATGTGCATAACCATTGCCGCCTCCTTCATCCTTGGCTGCCTGGGCGGTGCCATGTTTACCAACGACAACACCGCGGCAACGCTGCCGAATCTCGACAGTGGTAATACCGTCGTCATTCAGCACGAATCCAAGGAAGAGGAGCCGGTCATTACCGATAAGGGCGATGCCGCCTATGTCACCTCCCTGGTTGCCGACGCCGTCGTAGAGGTTTCCACCGAAACCGTTACCAATAATTCCATCTTCGGACAGTATGTCACCGAAGGTGCCGGCAGCGGCGTTATCATTTCGTCGGGCAAGGATGGCAGTTATATCATCACCTGCGCTCACGTCATTGAGGGCGCGAAAACCGTTCGCGTCCGTCTGAAGGATGGCACCGAATACACGGCGACCTCGATTGCCAGCGATGCCGAAACCGATGTCGGCATTATCAAACTGAATGTCTCAAATCTTCCTACCGTAACCATTGCTGATTTCAGTCAGGTTGTGGTCGGTGAGGGCGTTGTTGCGATCGGCAATCCTCTGGGTGAGCTGGGCGGCTCGGTGACCAACGGTATTGTCAGCGCTCTTGAGCGTTCGGTTATCATCGACGGCACCTCCTATAATCTTCTGCAAACCAATGCCGAGATCAACCCGGGTAATTCGGGCGGCGGCCTCTTTAACATGGAGGGTAAGCTGATTGGCATTGTTAACGCCAAATCGGCCGGCGAAAGCATTGAGGGTATCGGCTTTGCCATTCCGATCGATTCGGCAATGGAGATTGCCACACAGCTGATCGAAAACGGCTATGTCACCGGCCGTGTCAAGCTTGGCTTCATGCTGATGGAAATTACAAACGAATCCGGCATCATGCAGTTCCGTCAGCAGTACGGCATCGCCATCAACACCACCGGTGTGTATATCGTTGAATCGGAAAGCAAGCTCTTTAAAACCGGCGACCGTCTTGTGGCGCTGGATTCCAATACGATCGATTCGCTCAATGATCTTAGGGGCTTGCTTCAGAACTATGAGGTAGGCGAAACCGTTACCATCACCGTTTCGCGCCTTAACGCCAACAACCGCGCCGAAATGATAGACATCGATCTGGTTCTGACCGAAAAGAAATCCTGACGCAAAACGCATACTGCTTATACTCCTATATGGGTATAATACCTTGCAGGGAACGGTCATTGAGGAACCCGTTCCCTGCAATCCATTTTTCGATGAAAGGACGCGCTCTTATGTATCATCTTCTCGTATGCGATGACGAAGAAAAAATTCGTGAGCTGATCCGTAAATATGCAGAATTTGAAGGGCACACAGTAAGAGAAGCCAAAACCGGCGTCGAGGCGGTTCGCCTCGCCTCGGCCTATGCCTTTGACCTGATCATCATGGATATCATGATGCCCGAGCTCGACGGCATTTCGGCCAGCCGCGAAATCCGTCGCCAAAGCGACACACCGATTCTCATTCTGTCAGCACGCGGTGAGGAATATGACCGCATCAGCGGCTTTGAGGTCGGAGCCGATGACTATGTGGTTAAGCCCTTCTCTCCCAAGGAACTGATGCTTCGCGTCGACGCGATTGTGAAGCGAAGCCGCCGCGCCTCGGTCAATACGCTCCAAAAAGAGATTTTCCGATACGAAGGCCTAACGGTTGACTTTACGGCACGAACGGTTACGATCGACGGCACTCGTGTCGATATGTCTCCCAAGGAATATGAGCTGTTCTTTTATCTTTGTCGCAACCGTAATATCGCGTTATCACGCGAGAAGCTGATTATTGAGGTCTGGGGCTACGATTTCTACGGCGATGACCGTACGCTGGATACCCATATTAAGTTGCTTCGCAAAAGTCTTGGCCCATACAACCGCTTAATCGTGACCTTGAGAGGAGTCGGATATCGTTTTGAAACCGAATGATCCTCTGATTCAATCAAACAGCAGTATTAAGCCCCGTCGCCGTCCGCGTATCGGAATCAAATGGAAGCTGTTTACATACTTTACCGTTTTTGCAGGTATTGTGCTTCTGATTCTTTGGTTATGCCAGGTCGTTTTCCTGGATGACATTTATCGCTTCATCAAAACGGCCGAAATCCGTAATACCGCCTCCGAGCTGGCCGATCTTGTCAACGACACCGACACACTGACAAGCACCGCCGAAGCCATTGCCGAGCGAAACGAGGTGTGTATTCTGGCATTACGCATGATCGATCGCGACAGTGCGGTGAAGCTGGTGTCGGCTGATGTCCTGCGCAACTGCGCCATTCATAATCTGGCCGAGCGCAGTCTCTTTACCCTCTACGACTCTGCCGTCAAAAACAACGGACAGCAATTACAGCATTACCGCTACGATGCGCAATCCAAGCGCTATGTTGCCATTGATGCCGGTGAGAATCTCGGAGATCCCGAAAGCATTATTTACGCCTTTATTGTGACCGACCGCAATGGAAGCGATGTGCTGTTTTTACTTAACTCGGTCGTTTCACCGGTAAATGCCACAGTGAAAACGCTATTCTATCTTCTGCTTGCTGTCAGCATCTTTATGCTGGTGACGGCCATTCTTCTCGCCTTCCTTCTGGCCCGTACCATTTCAAGGCCCATTGTCCTCATCAGCCGCTCGGCTAAGGCGCTGGCAGCCGGTGACTACCGCGTTGCCTTCGAAGGCGGCTCCTTCCGCGAAATGAGCGAGCTGGCCGATACCCTGACCTATGCTTCGGGTGAGCTCTCTAAGGTAGATAGTCTCCGCCGTGAGCTGATTGCCAACACCTCCCACGATCTGCGTACTCCGCTCACCATGATTGCGGGCTATGCCGAAATTATGCGGGATTTGCCCGGCGAAAACACACCCGAAAATGCACAGATCATTATTGACGAGTCGCGTCGATTAACCTCCCTCGTCAACGATATGCTCGACATTTCCAAACTGGAAAGTGGGAATCAAACGGTTACGCCGGAGGCCTTCTCGCTGACCGCTACCCTTCGCGAGAGCATGGAGCGCTATCATCAGTTCCGCGTTCGCGACGGCTATCACATTGAATTTTTGGCAGACGAAGAGATCCATGTCGTCACCGACCGTTCCAAATTCCTGCAGGCCTTTTTCAATCTGGTCAACAACGCCATTACCTATACCGGCCAAGACAAGCGTGTCACGGTCGTTCAGGATACGTATCACGACGAACACGGTCAGGCATGGGTCCGCGTTGCCGTTTCGGATACCGGCGAGGGTATTCCGGAGGATAAGCTGGCGCTGATTTGGGATCGCTACTACAAGGTCGATGCCGCGCACAAGCGCGCTGCGCAAGGGACAGGTCTCGGACTTTCGATCGTCAACAAGATTATGACTTTGCTTGGCGGACGATGCGGTGTGGCCAGTACGCTCGGCGTCGGCAGTACCTTCTGGATTGAAATTCCATATTCTTCGTAATAAAGCAAAATCCCCCTCGGCCTTGCCAAAACCCAAGGCCGAGGGGGATTTTTACTGAAAAATGGTTTCGATGACACGCGGAGAAGCCGCCGGCGAATATTGCCACCGATCAATATGTGTCACCGAGCGTGGATAACCCTCCACCCGTCGGCTCGGCTCGCATTCGCCGCGATACGAATCAATCAGCACCAGCTTCAACTTCATACGCTCCGGAATGATATTTTTGATGTATACGGCAGCCGTCTGCCCCACGGTCATATCGGGACGATATTCGGCCAGGCCGGCCAAATTCGGCGTCAGCTCCACAAAAATACCGTAAGGCTCGATACTGCGAACAATGCCTGCCACCGTCTGCCCTACCGCAAACAAAGCTGCATTCTGCTCCCATGTTCCAAGAAGCTCTTTTTGTGTAACAAAGATTCGACCGTTCGCCGCATCATGATGCTTCATGACCACGCGAATTCGATCGCCCACGCGAAACCGGTCCGAAGGATGCGAAATCCGTGATACCGAAATACAATCAATCGAAAGTAAAGAGACCAATCCGCAGCCAATGTCCACAAAAGCTCCGAAATTTTCAAGATGCGTCACCTTGGCATCCAGCACATCTCCGGGAAGCAGCGACGAAAGAAACGCATCATAGCACTCGCGCTGTGCTTCCCTGCGGGACAAGCGGGCGACAGTTCTTCCGTTTTCGCGGTAAAAGCCCATCACTTTGAAGCAAACCGCTTTTCCGACACGAGTGATAACCGCAATATCGCGAACGGATTCACCGTTTGGCAGATACATCACCTCGTCACGCTCGATATACCCGCGCACTGCGCCGAGATCTACCGTCAAACGAAAGCGCTCGTCACAGCGTACCGCCATTGCCTCCAAAATTACCCCCTCGCACGCCGCCCGTTCCAGTCCCTCAAGGCTTGAGAGATAGACACGGTTTCCCGGCTGTGCCAAGAGAGTGCCCTCCGGCCCATACTCACATCTGAACATAATTCAACCTCCGATTCCACGACGATCAGTCTGTCCTTTTCGACAACTGTTATCATAGTATGAATCGGAGGTTGTTTCTATGCGTAAAAACAGCTTATTTCAGCGAAAGGAAAACGGGAAGTCCGTTATGATAGGCGGGATAACTCTCGCCCTCGGTCAGAGGACGCAGATAGGCAACACCGGCATCGGTAATTCCGTTTCCGGCCTCGTTGATAAACTCGTCGGGTACGTGCTTGACCATATTGGCGATCTTATCAATATCCTCACAGCCAGGACGGGACACATAAGGATCGGTCGATACGCGTTCAATGGTCATCATCTTACCGGTCAGCCCCGAGGCCGCAGCTTCAACGGCGGCCTTACCGACACTCACCGATTCGGTAATATCGGTAAGCGAGCCGAGATGCGCGGCGCAACGCTGCAGAATATTGATTTCAACCGAGCGAACCTTGCAGCCGATCCGTTCCTTTACCGCCAATTCAAGCGCCTTACCGGTACCCGAAAGCATCTTGTGACCGAAGGCATCGGTGCCGCTATTGGAAACGAGCTCACACACATAGGTGCCGTCGGCGGTACGAATCCCCTCCGAAACCGCAACAACAACATTGGGATGACGGTCAAGAGCCGCCTTGACATCGACAAAAAACTGCTCCAAATCAAAGGCACGCTCCGGCAGATAGATCAGATCCGGCTCCATACCGTTCAAGCGAGTAAGGGCGGCCGAAGCGGTAAGCCATCCGGCATCACGTCCCATAATCTCGACGATGGTGACAGCCTTAACGGTATAGACCGCACAGTCACGAAGCATTTCTGCCATCGAAGTCGCAATATATTTCGCAGCCGAACCGAAGCCGGGCGTGTGATCGGTTACCACCAGGTCATTATCGATAGTCTTCGGTACGCCCATCACGCGGATCTCATAATCGTGAGCCTTGGCATAGGCCGAAACCTTGGCAACGGTATCCATCGAATCGTTACCGCCGATATAGAAAAAGTAGCGAATATCCAGCTCCTTGAAGAAAGCAAACAGCTTCTCATAGGTAGCCTCAGCCGTCGGATCGCTGCCGTCCAGCTTGGGAAGCTTCTTGCGGCAGGAGCCGAGCGCAGCAGCCGGTGTGGTCTCCAGCGTCGTCAGCTTGGTTTCATCGGCAAAGAACGCCGTAAGATCACAGTATGTGCCTGCCAGCATGCCCTCTACACCGTTATAAGCACCGTAAATGGTGCCGATGCAGTCACTGGCAAGTGCACCGCGGATCACGCCGGAGAGAGTGGCATTGATTGCCGCCGTCGGACCTCCCGACTGTCCAACAATCGCATTTCCTTTTAAAATCTCCATAGTTCGCACTCCTAACATATCAAAATAAGAAAAGCACGGATTGACCGTGCTTTTCTGGTGACCCGTAGGGGAATCGAACCCCTGTTTCCGCCGTGAGAGGGCGGCGTCTTAGCCTCTTGACCAACAGGCCATGTCCTTCAACGTGTGATATTATACCATGTCGTATCGGAAAAAGCAAGAGGTTTTTACATTTTTCTTTATGAATTTTTCATGAACAAAAGAGGGGATTCCGAAATATTGCCATTTTCTACGCACTTCTGAGCGATATGTCTGCAAAAAAAGGGGATTCGCACGCAAATTATTGTTGCAATCCTTTTCAAATCATGATATAATATTATAGTTAAGAGACGATCAGTTTCTTACAGTTCTGAAAAAAGTGAGGAAGCCTTTGGGCTGTAAACGCCATGAAACGAACCCTAATTCTGTTGCTTTTTGTCTGTGCCGGCATCGTATTCGGCTCTCTGCTCGGTAATATCACCGCCGGCGTCAACGGCTTATCCTGGTTGGCCTATGGCATGAACTTCGGTCTTACCTCGCCGTTTGTGCTGGATCTCGGCGTCCTGACGCTGACCTTTGGCATTGCCTTCCGCCTGAATGTAGCGGTAATTATCGTTACACTTCTGGCCCTGGTTCTCGGCATTTTTGTGTCGAAAAAGGTTTGATTATGCCCCGTCTTACCCTGCTTTTGGCCTCCCAATCGCCGCGTCGTCTGGAATTGCTCCGTATGCTTGGCTATGAGGTCATTGTCAAGCCGGCCGATGTCGATGAATCCGGTATAACGGCTGACTCTCCTGCCGCCTTAACCGAACGCTTAGCCCGCCTCAAGGCAGAGGCCATCGCCGCAACGGTCGCCCCCGATCATCCTCCCATTGTTGCCGCCGATACGCTGGTTGAGCTGAATGGTGAGATTCTCGGCAAGCCCAAAGACAAGGACGATGCCCATCGCATGCTTGCCGCGCTTTCCGGGCAAACGCACGCCGTTCATACCGGTCTTGCCCTTGTCTACCGCCGCAAAACCGTCTCGCTTGTCGAAACTGCCGCTGTGCGCTTCCGCCCCCTGCACGACGATGAAATCCGCGACTATGTGAATACCGGTCATCCGATGGATAAGGCCGGCGCATACGGCATTCAGGGTCCTGCCGGTGCCTTTGTGGAACGCATTGAGGGGGATTATTTCACCATCGTCGGTCTTCCGCTTTGCCACCTTGTTTCGCTTTTGCAGAGCGAATTCGGCTTACCCATCCGCGATCAATAAGTACGAAAGGTACGCTATCTACGCTATGTCTACCAGACAGTCCAAAATCAGAAATTTCTCCATCATTGCTCATATCGATCACGGCAAGTCTACGCTGGCCGACCGTATTCTGGAGCATACCCGCACGGTATCCAGCCGCGAAATGGAGTCACGCTTGCTCGATAATATGGACCTTGAGCGCGAGCGCGGCATCACGATCAAGGCTCGTGCCGTTAATTTAGCCTACACCGCCGCTGACGGCGAGACCTATTGCCTCAATTTGATCGACACGCCCGGCCATGTTGACTTTAATTACGAGGTGTCCCGTTCGCTCAACGCCTGTGAGGGTGCACTTTTGATTGTTGACGCCACACAGGGCATTGAAGCGCAAACGCTTGCCAACGCTTATCTGGCAGTCGAAAGCAATTTAGAAATCGTGCCGGTCATCAACAAGATTGACCTGCCCTCCGCTGATATTGAGCGCACACGCAAGGAAATTGAGGATGTCATCGGTATTCCTGCCGAAGACTGCCCTGCCGTATCGGCCAAAACAGGACAGAATATTGAGGATGTGTTGGAAACCATCGTCTCCGCGATTCCCGCCCCTAAAGGAGATCCCAACGGCAAGCTCAAGTGCTTGATCTTCGATTCTTATTACGACAGTTATCTCGGCGTTGTCGTTCTCATCCGCGTGATGGACGGTACCTTAACGGCCGGTGACCGCATTATGATGATGAGCACAGGAACCGCTTTTGAAACGGTCGAGGTCGGCACACTGGCCCCCTTCGGGCTTCGTCCCGGTGCCACCCTTTCGGCCGGAGATGTCGGTTATTTTACTGCCAGTATCAAAACCGTCTCGGACACGCGTGTCGGTGATACCGTCACCTCGGCTGACACTCCCACAGAAGAACCGCTTCCCGGCTTCCGTCAGGCTCTGCCTATGGTTTTTTCGGGCATTTACCCTGCCGACGGTGCTCGCTACAACGATCTCCGCGATGCGCTCGAAAAGCTTCAGTTAAACGATGCCGCCCTCGCCTTTGAGCCCGAAACCTCAATTGCCTTAGGCTTCGGTTTCCGTTGCGGCTTCCTTGGACTTCTCCATATGGAAATCATCCAGGAGCGTTTGGAGCGCGAATACAACCTCGATATCATTACGACGGCACCGAGCGTTATCTATGAAATCAAAAAACGCGACGGTGAAACCGTCCGTATCGATAATCCCTCCAACTACCCAGCCCCCGACGAGATCGAAACCGCGTATGAGCCAATGGTTAAGGCCAGCATCATTACGCCGGTGGAATATGTCGGCAACATCATGGATCTTTGCCAGGATCGGCGCGGCAACTTCATTGATATGAAGTACCTCGATGCTACTCGTACCGAGTTGCATTATGATCTGCCGCTCAACGAAATTATCTACGATTTCTTTGACGCACTGAAGAGCCGCAGCCGCGGTTACGCCTCGCTTGATTATGAAATGAACGGCTATGTACCGAGCAAGCTTGTCAAGCTGGACATTCTACTGAACGGTGACATTGTGGATGCGCTGTCCTTTATCGTTCATGAGGAAAAGGCCTATAGCCGTGCCCGCAAGATCGCCGAAAAGCTAAAGGACAACATCCCGCGTCAGCTGTTTGAGGTTCCGATTCAAGCAGCCATCGGCGGCAAGGTTATCGCACGCGAAACCGTTCGTGCACTCCGTAAGGACGTGCTTGCCAAGTGCTACGGCGGTGATATCACCCGTAAAAAGAAGCTGCTGGAAAAGCAGAAGGAAGGCAAGAAGAAGATGCGCCAGCTCGGCTCGGTTGAGGTATCGCCCGAAGCCTTCATGGCCGTCCTCAAGCTGGACGACGAATAAGTCCGCTATACGTCACCCATTAAGAACAGCCTCACGGCGTTCTTACGATTATATTGTATTAGGAAGAAAGGAATCACCATCATGAGAGTCAAAATTCATCTGGATACCATGACACAGATCAATGCCTTCGTCCGCGACATGACACGTTGCGGCGCCAACGTCTTTCTGACCGATAAGGACAGAAACTTCATCGTCAGCGCAAAGTCTATGCTCGGCGCCGTTTATTCTATGGAATGGGATGAGGTTTGGTGCGAGGCCGACGAAAATATCGACAGCGTCGTTTCTAAGTACAGAGCCGACGAATAAGAATCGAAAACGCGACAGACGTATGTGTCTGCCGCGTTTTTTGTTTTTTTCTTGATCGGGAAGCGAGAGCAATCGACCTCGGAATGGAGTCGAAAGCATCTCAGAACGGGTCCGCCGAAAAGCAAAAGGAAATGAGGTCTGAAGGTAATGCCCTTCGTTTCGTTTTACGCATCCGCGCGAATAACAAAATCCCTCAAGTGATAATTCAGCTCCTGTGAGGGGAGCATATTATCTGCGGTACTGATCACAATCTCCTGTCCACGGTTATCCATCAACAGATATGCCGTATAGTGCTCGCGGGATTCCTGAATATTTTGGTTGATGTCATGTATCATCACCTGAAACACCTCGTTCCCGCTGTCAAGCGCGGCATCAAACGATACGTTGAAAGTTCTACCGCCCCTGTCATCGTATTGAACTTCTCCATTCGTATCAAAACGGAAAACATAATACGCAAATGAAAGCTGACCATCATTTAAGTAACCGTAGTACCAATAGACAAGCTTGTCCGGCTCTTTGCCTTTTCCGAGTTGCAGATAATACACACCTGTTTTGTTTGCATCGAATACAAGCGTATCCGCAAAAAGTTCCCCGCCGTCATTACCAGCGATAACCCGAATGGTTGCCGTATGCTTCACCTCGTCCCCGTAGGTAATCACGATATCGTCCTCGGCTCCGTCGCCATTCAGATCGGCATGAATCGGCTCTGTCGTTTCAAGATCCACATCTTGTGTCATGGATTGGGAGTCATCGTTTGGCTCAGTTACCGACTCAGTCGATTCCGGATTATCGGCCGAAGAATCAGGAGGCACTAAGCAAGCGGACAAACCGAGCAGCAACAGGGATATTAAAAGCACAATGGAAAGCCGTGATTTCATAGGTTCACCTCTCTGACAAGATTTATTTTTTTCGATTACATTATATCACAGTTTCCTAAGATTTCCATTGACAAATATGACAAATATGATAAATACTTTTTGGAGTTTTTATCAACTGCACCAACTCACTTCACTCCTCATAAAAAAAGTTAAGAAAAATAAAAAAATCCGCAAAAACATTTGCAATATCGGCAGAAATATGCTATACTAGTATGAATACTTATAGTTTGCGGTCTTTGGGGCCACTTTTTCCCCGAAATCGCTCAAAAAAACAACAAAACGGATAGTTATCCGCGCGGATGGAATACTATGGCTATTGATCTTATTGCCCTCTCCGACAATGAAATAGCGTCGCTTGTGGCCGAGCTCGGTTTTCCTGCCTACCGCGCGAAACAGCTTCGTCAATGGATTGCCAAGGGAACGCCGATTGAACAGATGTCCAATCTCCCCAAAGCCTTGCGGGATGCGCTACGCGAAAGGGGTTGCTCTCTGCCAATTCCTCACCTTGTGCAAAAATTCGTATCACAGGTCGACGGCACAGTGAAATATCTTTTTTCCCTGGCCGACGGCCAGCTTATCGAAAGCGTCGTAATGCGGTATGAGCACGGATTGACCATTTGCGTATCCTGCCAGGCCGGCTGCCGCATGGGTTGTCGGTTCTGCGCCTCTACCCTGCGCGGATGGGAACGAAATCTGAAAGCAACCGAAATTCTCGGGCAGATTTTAGCCGCGCAAAACGATCTCGGTGAACGCATTTCCAACATTGTGATGATGGGAATCGGTGAACCGCTGGATAATTACGAGGAAGTCATCCGTTTTTTGCATTTAGTCAATGCCGAGGACGGTCTCAACATCGGTTATCGTCATATCTCGCTCTCCACCTGCGGCCTTGTCGACGGTATCCGACGCCTCGCCAAGGAAGGACTTCCGATTACGCTTTCTATTTCGCTCCACAACATTGATACCGAGGAACGTAAAGCCCTGATGCCAATTACCAACAAGTGGAGCGTGGAGGAGCTGCTTGCTGCCTGCCGCGACTACTTTACGGAAACAGGCCGTCGTATTTCTTTCGAATACACCTTAATTGCCGGTGAGAACGATTCGCCCGATAAGGCCATCCGCTTGGCTAACGGTTTGAAAAAGCACCTGGGAAAAATGCCGATTCACGTTAATCTGATTCCGCTGAATCCGGTTTCCGAGCGACAATACCGCAAAAGCGGTGCCGACGCCGTCTCCCGCTTTCAGGCAAGACTGGTTTCCTGCGGCATCAACGCTACGGTACGTCGCAAACTTGGCCCCGACATCAACGCCTCCTGCGGCCAGCTACGTTATAACGGCGCGCTTGATACGAGCGGTACATCTTGAATCTTGACATAGTAACACCAACAACACCCATTCGGTGAGGTAAACAATATGAATTTCTGCGGAAAAACCGACGTCGGCAAACGACGTGCCAACAACCAAGACAGCTACAGTATTTCGCGGCTCCCCGATGGCGTCATGCTTCTGACCGTTTGTGACGGTATGGGAGGCGCCAACGGCGGAAACATTGCCAGCGACATTGCCTGCCGCGTTTTTGGCGAGGAGATCGCATCCCGATGGGGATCCGACGGCGCCACAAGCGAGGAGCTCCTGCGCCATGCGGTTTCTCAGGCTAACCGTGCGGTTTATGAGGCTTCCATTGCCGACGAGGCACTCAAGGGCATGGGAACCACGCTGGTGTCTGCATTGGTCTTCCCCGACGGAAGCGTTACGGCGCTGAATATCGGCGACAGCCGCCTCTATCTGATTGAGAATGGGGAGCTGCGTCAGATTTCGCGCGATCACTCCTATGTCCAGTATCTGGTCGATATGGGGCAGATCACCATTGAAGAGGCAAAAAAAGCAACGATCCGGAATATCATTATTCGTTCGGTCGGAAATGAAGCCGAAGCTAATCCCGATGTGTTTGCCCTCAATACCGAGCCGGGCAGTCACCTGCTTCTCTGCACCGATGGCTTGACCAATCTGGTGTCGGGCGAGGAGATTCTCGCCACAATTCAGACACTCGGTGC
>SVSA01000054.1 GCA_015064545.1 Oscillospiraceae bacterium
CATATTGCGGTGTCAGAATCACGTCAAGATCGTATTTCAGCGCGATCCTGTCTACAGCCTTGGCCAGCTTCAAGAAGCGCTCACCCCACATAATACACTTGGGGCCGATCTCAAAATACGGCGGTTTGATGGAATAATTCTTGTACATTTACGGTTTCCTCCCGAGATTGGATAAGCTGCCGATTTCGGCATTCTGAAAGGCATGGCGGATAACGATTCAATCCGTTTTTACTTCTTTTATCGTAGCATATTTCCTATGAAATGTCAATTCTTTTCCCCACTAATAATATTCGCTTTCGTTTGAAAACTGCTTATATTGACAATATTTCCTTTTATGAAAACATTCTAAACAAGTCCTTCGCTGGCAATATTCATACAACCTCCGCCGCAAGGGCACAACCTATTACGCTGTTTCTGTCAGGAGCCACCTTTTTGCGTTTTGTATGCCAACGGAGATAAGCCGGTCTTCTTTTTGAAAAAAGCCGAAAAGTAGTTAGGGGAGGAAAAATTCATTTCGTTTGCCACTTGGGCTATAGTCCAACCGTCCTCAAGACATTTTCTTGCGTATCGAATCCGAAGATTGTTGTAGTACGCCTTAGGACTTACGCCACAGTATTGATGAAAAAGCTGTTTGATATAACTGACACTGATATTGCATAAAGATGCGAAATCCTCTAACGCGAAATTGTCCTTTACCCGCTCGGTCATTATCGATACGATTTGCCTGTATGCCGTTGCCGTGACCGAATTGTCAACGGTACTTTCCGCCTTTTTCCCGATTAGATGAATCAAAAAGGCGGAAAGTAGATTGGATGCCTCTTGACCCCAATAGGAAGGCAAGGATTCTTGCGTAAGAAAGGTCATAATTCTTTCCACAATGGCAATAAATTGCGTCATTTCCCCTTCTTCCAACACAAAAACGCCGTTTTTTAAGGTTTCCGGCAGTATTCCGTCTGCTCCAAATGACATGACGTAACCGGAGGGGTTGGTATTCTCTGCGCTGCCTATGCTGTGAAACTCCCGCGGTGCATGCAAAATCATCTGATTCTTTTCCAGCGTATAGATCTTTTCGTCCTCGGTGATGTTGACTTTGCCCGACGTAATCAAAACGATCTCCCAAAGGCGATTATGCATTTCCCCCTTAAAATGGAAGTGCTCGTTCCAAGAAAAGGAGAAAGCAGAATAAAACCCTGTTATCGAAAACAGCGAATCGATCGACTTAAAACTCATTTTCCCTCCTGGTTGTGTCTAAAATGATAGATATTATGTCGTTTTTGATATTTAATTATAAACATCGATACTGTATAATGATTATATACCATTAAAACCATTTTGTCAATAAAAAAGGAGTGGTACGATGAAAAGCATGGTAAAAATCGGATTTATCGGTCTTGGGCGGCGCGGAATCAGTGTGCTGAGACAGAACTTCATTGACATGAAGGATGTCGAAATTGTTGCGATCTGCGATCAATCGGTTGCGCGCATGGAGGAAGCCTGTAACTTCATATGCGAAAAGGGCCGTCCTACCCCCATGATGACAACCAATTACCGGGATATTATCCAGCATCCGTCCATTGACGCGGTTATCATTATGATTGGTTGGAAAAACAGGCCGAGAATAGCAATGGAAAGTATGCGCGCAGGCAAGTATACGGCCATTGAGGTTGGATGCGCCGATACTTTACAAGAATGTTACGACTTGGTTTCAACATACGAAGAAACGGGGATTCCGGTCATGATGCTGGAGAACTGTTGCTATGGCAGACGTGAGATGATGGTACTCAACATGGTGAAGCAAGGCCTGTTCGGAGAGATCGTTCACTGCACCGGCGGCTATCATCATTATCTTAACGAAGTGGAGCTGTTTTTGAATATTGACAAGGATGAAATTCCCCACTACCGCCTTGCCGAATACCGTGACAAGAATTGCGACAACTATCCCACTCACGAACTGGGACCCATTTCCAAGGTGCTGAGCATCAATCGCGGTAATCGCTTTGTCAGCCTGACCTCCTTTGGCTCCAAGCATATCGGAATTCAAGATTTTGCAAAGCGTCATTTCGGTGAGGACAGTAAGTATGCCAAGATCGATTATCAGCAAAGCGATATTGTGAATACGCATCTTCGATGTGCCAATGGCGAAACGGTTATGATTACGCTGGACACCACCCTGCCCCGCGCTTATTATAGCCGTAATTTCTCGGTGCGCGGCACGAAGGGAATGTCCTCCGAAGAACGCCGCGTCGTATATTGTGAAGGCATGCAGGAGGAGATCGAAAACAACGAGACCGAGATGTTTGAACGGTACGATCATCCTCTGCACAGAGAATACGCGGCACAGGGAGTAAAGGAGGGGCACGGCGGTATGGATTGGTTAGTCTGCCGAGCCTTTATCGAAGCGGTCAAAAACGGAACCAATACCCCTATTGATGCCTACGATACGGCAACCTGGTTGGCCATCGGTGTTTTGTCGGCGCAATCCATACAAGGAGGAAGCGTCACCGTTGAATTCCCCGATTTCACCAACGGCAAGTGGCAGAACCGTGAGCCGTTTGTGAACAGCAAGTATTGCCTTGATGCTATTATAGAAAACGACCCTACACCCCTATTCTGATCCTGTTTTTTCACAACTTGGCAAGCATTGCTTCATCATGATTGGGGCGTCTTGCGGTTGCGTTTTGATAGACAGATACAAACACACACGCCCCGTCTCGATGGGGCGTGTGTGTTTTTGAATCCCCTTATGTGTGCCATTCAAAAGAAGCGACCATGCGCCTTGAAGCGTGTTTCATTCGCAAGGCACATGTTTTTTAGCAAATTACCAAACGAATCGATTACGAATTTTCATTCGTGTCCTCAAAATATTCGATAACCGTCCAAATACCATAAAATGATCTACTATTCCATACACATTATACAACAAACATTCCAGCGCTTTGGTACGTATTATTTCAAAATGTGTACACGATCTTTTGATCGTCCATGCCACCATTTTTCAAGAATGATCCGGGGGCAAACCGTAAGAGTACCGTTATCCGTCGATAATCATGTCTCCTTTTTACCGTCCCCATTATGGACTTCCGCTTTCTCGGATTTTGAGACTTCTTCGGTGACAGTTGCTCTTCTCAATAGATTATTTGCGCTATGTGAGGATAACGCACCCTTATCAGAAAAACGCCGAGGAAATTTTCCTCGGCGTATATTTCTTCATAATTGTTTCGAAACATCCCATTGACTCCGGATTAAAAACCTAAAGACAGACGGGTTCTCTTTGTAATGATAGTTTTCTGCTCGTTTTTGACAACTCACACATGGTTTTGGGAAAAACTTGCGCCTTGCCCCAAGGCAATCCCAGGGCAATTACCCTCTCAAAACCGCGTCTTGGTAATTACCGATGCGGCTAAGCGCATCTTCTCCGAGGTGTTCGGTAATCAACCGACCGACCTCCCCCAAATTGGGCATGCGCGACTGCATATCGTGAGCATCGGATCCAAGAAGATGGATGTAGTCCCGTTCCAGCAACTGCAATGCCGTGCGGCGGGTCGAGCGTTGCAGAAAGAACGACGCATTGGCCTGAATCAGGACAGGAAGCTCGCTCAAGCGTTTGAAAATGCGGTGTCGGTTGAAGGGGGTGAGATAGCGATCGATATGCGCCAGAATCGGCGTGAGTCCCTGCTTCGAACGGATATCATACAGCTCGCGGTACATCGCCTCGGTCCACGGTGACATCGGCATTTCAACGAGGATAAAGTGTGAGCCGTCAACCGTCAAATCCGACAGGATCTCCGAATGGCTGATCCCCGAAAAGTAGTAGACCTCGGCTCCAAGCCTCACCGCAGGCAGATTACTCTCCGTAGCTACGGTGGCCATCAGGGAGCGAAAGGCGGCATCGCGCCGCGCAAAGAAGCGCTCGGGAGAATCGTTGTGCGCATAAAAATGGGGGGTTGCCACTACGGCTTGAATACCCTGCGCCGCTTCCGCCCGTAGCATCGCAACCGATTCCTCCACCGACGCGCTTCCGTCGTCGACCTGTGGCAGGACATGACTGTGAAAATCGATCACGTTCATGTTTCAGCACTGCGCTCTCTACCGTAGTAGCGGTTATAATAGCCCTTGCCGTACTTGCCATACTTGCCGTATTTACCGTATTGGCCGACGGATTCGGTAGCGCAGTTACAGACAATACCGAGGATCTTGGCACCAATGAACTCGAACTGCTGTACCGTATCGTTCAAAGCCATACGGCTACAATAATTGTTTCGCACCACAAGCAGGACGCCGTCTGTCTCCTTGGCCACTGCCATGGCATCACTGACCTCACCAACCGGGGGCAGGTCAAGAATCACGTAATCGTAGACCTGACGCATTTTTTGAAGCATATTGGCCATTCTTTCGGAGCCGAGAAGCTCGATAGGGTTAGGAGGATTCTGTCCGGCCGTAATCACGCTGAAGACATTCTCGCTACCCTTAATGCTGTAGTGCTGAATGAGTCCGGTTAAGGCGCTTTGACCGCTGAGATAATCGGAGAGGCCCGGCTTTCTTTGAATCTTCAGCTTTTCGGCGATGGTGGGACGGCGCATATCGCAGTCGATCAGCATGACCTTCTTATTCATCTGTGCCAGCGTATAGGCAAGATTGATAGAGGAAAGACTCTTTCCCTCTCCGCTCAACGAGCTGGAAACACAGATCACGCGGCAGTTGTTTTCACCGGCAAAGGAAAACTGCAGCTTCGTCCGCAGAAGCTTGTAGGCTTCCGATGCGGCAAAACTGATATCGCTTCCAAACACCTTCGTTTCGATCGCACCGGCAAAGGCCGTTTTTCTCTTTCTGCCGTGATCGCCCTTGCCGACAGCATACATATCCGGCACGGAAGAGAGAACGGGATACCGGCAAAACTGTGCGATATCCTCCTCGGTACGGATCGTCACGTCAAAAACCTCGCGCAATGCAACGATTGCAACGACCAGCACAAAGCCGGCTATAAAGCCAATGATCGTGTTCATCAGATAGCTGGGCGAACTGGGCTCCTTTGGCACACCGACCATATTATCGATGGATTTAGCCGAGGTTCCTTCAATAATGCTGGTGATCCGTCCGGGCAAAACGGCTATGATAGCATTGGCAAGCTTGGCAGCCTCCTCAGGATCATCACTGGTTACAATAACATTCAGGATCTCGGTCTCATCCACGGCTTCGGCGGTGATCATATCGGACAGCGTCTCATAATGAAGATCGATCCCCGCATACTCGATTACACTCGTCAACGATTCCTTGGTACGCAGGATAATGATATAGGACTCCACCAGATTTTTGGACGCAGCAATATCCGACGAAGAAAGCCCATTCTGGGAGGAGTTGGTTTGATTCATATTGTTGACGTAAAACATGGCAGAGGCTTCGTACTTCGGTGTAACAAAGAAGAAGGTTACCATCCACACTATCATGGCACACAGCACGGAAACCGTCAGAATGAGCCATTTTCTCGACCACGCGGCATGAAAGATGCGCTTTACGTCAATGCTGATCTCGTCGTTTCGAATCGTATTATTTTCGTTCATAGTTATTCTCCATTCCACCGCCCGCTGCGGCATTGTCGGTAATCGTGATGCTCATTACTTTCAGGAAAGTTTTTGAGCCCGTATAGTCTTTCCTGTTGCGATCAAGCCGGCAACGACGTAGATCTGCACGAGGAAAAATTCATCAAAGAAGAGTAGGTCGAGTGCCATCCATGGGAAGAAAGCACCAACAAACAGCACGGCCGCATCGAGAAGATCTACCTTTTTACCGTGGAAACGCCATGTCGCACGTATGAAAAAGTACTCCCACAGCAGTAGGAAGGCGGCGCCGATTATTCCCAGCTGATAGACGATCTGGATGACCGTATTATGCGATGCCTTCCCGAGGATCAATTCGTTAATATATCCCTTACCGATCAATAGAAGCTTGGGCTCTCGGATCATGGTCTCGAAATAATCGGCCCAAATATCGGTTCGGCCTGTGGTGATTCCCGAAAGCGTACTCGACTGCTGGAAACGGAAGATAATGACCTTCCACTGCTCGGCAAAGATCCCTGAGCCTGCTACAACCGCAATCAGTATCAAAATGCCGCCGAACAACAGCATTTTTTGCACAGCCTTTCCTTTCATCACAACGAATTTCCATATCCAAAATACCGCCAAAAGCGCGATGGTAACGAAAAAGGCCTTGGAAGCCGATAGGAATCCGCAATACAGAAGAAGGATCGACAGGATCAGATAGACATTTCGACTTCTCCCCTTTTCTTCGTGAAGGAACAACAGAAGGGTTCCGGCAAGAGCTGCCGAGATATGCGCGGAATAAAAGTTTGCGTCACCGTAGAAGCCCGAATAGCGGGTCACCACACTCCAGGAATACACGTCAATATACCGTGCAATCGCGGAAAAGCCCACAAGCCACTTGGCAGAAAGCGCTGCCATAATGATTCCAAACGAAAAATACAGCGTCAGCATCTTAAAGTCGACGCCTTGGCGAAGCTCACCGATTATCGTAGGGAATAGGGCAAGCAGGAAAAAGAATAGAAGATAGGAGGCGGTCGGGGAATTCTCTTCGATTCGCAATGAAATCAGCGTCAACAAGAAGAGCATCACCGCGATGGACAGACAGTAAGGATTGATCGAAAACCGCTTTTTGAAAAAGGATACGGTACCGACCACGATGAGGGCAAAGGTAAAATAGGACAGCGAGTCGGGATCCGGCTTTAACAAGGGCGACCACGGCAGAAAGAACAGAAGAACAGGCACAGCCCTTCCCTGCCATGCCGCTACCGCCGAGATCGCAAGAAATCCGACAAGACACAGAAGAATCAGCAGGCGTTGATTTAGGACCTGCGAAACACACAGAAGCGCAGCCAGAATAACGGAACCGATCAACAAGGGATTCCGACTTCGTTTAATTTTTATAACCATAAGGTTCTCCAACTTAGAGAGATAAGACGTGCATGGATGATTCGTCAATCAAACTTCGGAATTGCGCCATGGCCTTCGTGTTATCCGATGGATAGGCCAAAACGGCTTCACGCCATTTGCTGATTTCGTCCGGATTCGTAAGGAGACATCTGAGCCCTTCGGCAATCCCGTTCACCGAATTTTCGCAAACCCATCCCAAGCCGCGATCGGTAATCATCTCGCGAGCAGACGATGTCTCGGTGGAAAGCACGGGAGTCCCGAGACTGACCGCCTCGTCAATGACCAAGGGGGCCGCCTCACTATACGACGGGATGAGAAGCAGATCCGCGGCACGCAAGTAACCGTAGGGATTAGAGAGCTCACCGCAGAGCGACACCGTTTCGGCAAGTCCGTACCTCTCGATATCACGCAGAATGTTATCTCGTTCGATGCCGTCTCCCACAATGTAATAATGCATCTGTTTCGCAAGATCACCGAGCTGTGCAATCGCCTTCACCGCACGGTCTACGCTTTTTTCCTTCCCCAGCCTTGCAACGGTGACAATATGGATCTTTCCGTCGGGAAAGGTAATCGGCGAGGCATCGGCCTCGGTACGGATTTTATCAAAGCGATGGAAATTCGTCACAACGCGAACCTTATGAAGCAACTGCGAATTGACCGAGAGAAAGCGATCGGCGCATCCCTGTGAGCAGGCGGCGATCCCATCAAACTTGGCATACAAGACGGCATTTTGCGGCGTATTGGCGCCGCATGCCACGTAATCGCAGTGCAGGAAGGCAATCTTTCGGGAAGCATCCGTTTGATTCAGAACGAAATGATTGCAGCCACCGTAGAACAAGGTTTCGGCAGCATCGTGCAGATACGAAATAGCAATATCATAGCCGGTCAGCTTCTTTTGCGTCAGCGACATCAGCGGCATGACCCGTTTCCTTCCCAACAGGCGGAAAAGGCCGGCCCAAAAAGCTCGTCCGAGCTTGTCGGAAATCGTCTTGACATCGTATTTTGTCATGCCAAGATATCGGTATGCAGAGCCGATCGTAAGAAGCTTTGTTTCGGGCGGAAGCTCGCTTAGACAGTCACCGCTTGGCGAAAACAGAAGAAGCGTCACGTCATATTGCCCTCGGATATTCCAAAGCAGACTTACAAGAGAACGCTGTACCCCGCCGATGTGCATATTGTTGTTGACGATAAGGAGTTTTTTCATGGTCTGCTCCATAATGCAGGTTAGTGGTTGTTTTTTAACGTAACAGTCTTAACCACCGAGGCAAGTTCAAGCGGGAAAAAGAGTTTCCCCAGCAGAACCGTAATCAACAGGACGACTCCAAACACCAGGGCCGCACACAGCGTCCACAGTAAGAAGCTGTCGATTGCGATCTTAGACATAACCGTTACCCCGGCAAGGATACAAAGCCCCACAGAAAGCAACGTAAACAGGAAGTATTTCAAAAGCTCACGACAGGGTATCTGCAGTAAGCTCTTACAGGCATACACCATGTAATACACGCCCTTGAACACCGTTGCCACAAGGGTTCCGATAGCAACACCGGCAAGGGGATTCCATCGAATGAGCAAGAGAGACAAGAAGACGTTGATCGACACCTCGCCATAGGCGCCCCAACGCGTTTCCTTTAATTGGTTCGCCGCGACAGGAAGACTGCTGCAGGGCTGCATCATACAATTCATAACCTCTGCCAACACCAGCAGGTATGCAAAGAGCGGCTGCATATAATGGGCATCCGAAATATTTGCCGTATACAAGCGAACAAAGGGCAGTATCATACAAGCCGTAGTACCAAACAGAACGATCGACACCGTGGAAAGCAAAAACTGATACTTTCGGAAGGCACCGCGCAAGGAATCACGTTCGTTTTTGGCGATCATATCACCGAAAACGGCTTCCATACCGCCAAGAAAAGAAATCACGAGATTGCGCATACTGCCCGTGATCAAATTGTATACCGAATAGACCGATACCGTTTTAAGATCAGCCAACAGCGTAAGCATAACGATATCGGTATTGGTATGAAAAAAATAGGCCAAATGCTGTCCCAATCCTGTCCATCTTTGCCTCAGTACCGTTGCCTTTGTTTTTGGATGCGGCAACGCGTAATGCTTTTTTACATACACCGAAAACAGGATAGGACGTAGGACAAAGATACAACTACTGACCAACTTTACCGTGATCACGCCGGAACCGGAACGCGTCAGCACGACCACCATGATAGTATTCAAAATGGTCGTCAAGATGACTGCCAAGTTACAAATATAACGCTTTTGATCGGCATTCAGCAGAATCTGGTCGGCAAGACCACTAAAATATTGCGCGATGGATGAGATACTGATGACACAGACGAGACAAAAGGTAAAGAAGCGATCAAACGAAATATCTCCCGCGATATCATGATAAAAACATGCAATAAACAGTGTGTAGACCACAAAAGCAATGCCAACATACCGCAAAAGGCGTTTGGCACCGTAATAAATATTGCTGACTCCCTCAAGATTCCGATTGGAAAGGGGTTCATACAGCTCGGCTCTGGCAACAGCACCAATACCGCCTTCAAGAAGTGCGATGTAGGAAAGAAATTGCGCGATGGATGCCGTAGCACCGTTTACCTCCGACCCAAAGGTCGCAATCATAATATGAGGAACCACAAGACCGCACGCCACCACAACGATTTGACACAGGAAGGTAGTAATAATATTGATCTTTGCTTTTTGAACTCGTTTATTTAACATCTCAAAATCGTTTGATCCTACCGATACACACCTCGCAGGGCGCATCTCAATTTGATCTTCTCTTTCAGTGACAGTTTTTTGGAGGAAGAATATGGTAGTGCTCGGATATCGAGGAGATCCCTCCACCGATACGTTCGGAATGCGATGCGTTCCAAACGGGTATGGCAGGATCGTTTAACACCATAATAGGTCTGAAGAAACTGTCGCAAATAGTAAACCGCCATAGCTTCTCTGCCGTCGGCATCGTCCATCCCCCACTCCTTGGCGTAGGCATAGATGAATCGAAACATGGGTGCTGCCATCAAGCATGGAATACGATTCAGATCCATGCGGTGCACAGTGCTGGTTTTGTTATATCGATAATAGTAAAGAATGTGCGGAAGAAGCCATATTTTTTCGGCACGGGATAGGGGATAAAGAAGTTGAACCTTATCCTCACCAATGGAAAACCCATCAAATTGGCTGTAATCCGTGACATCTTCATCAAAAAGGGTTCGTTTAATGGCCTTCAAGCACAGGGAATTACAATCGTTTCCCGAAATCACGTTACGTAGTAACCACGGTTTCTCGCACCATCGAGCCTCTGCCGAGAACAGGCCGATCACACCGTTCTTTCTTGAATCGTCGCCGAAACGTTCTCCCCCAAAGATTACCACATCGGGATAGTGCTCTTCAATGGCGTCACAGAGGGTCTTTAGACAATCGAGACTCCAATAGTCATCACTGTCCAAAAACAAGATATATTCTCCGCTCGCCTGCCGCAAGCCATCGCGCCTTGCTCGAAATTGTCCTTGGTTGCGTTTATGGATGACCCGAATTCGTCTATCCGATCTTGCATACCGATCGGCAAACTCACCACTTCCATCCGTTGATCCGTCATCCACAAGGATCAGTTCCCAATCCTTGACCGTTTGCTTCAAAACGGAGCTTATGCACGTATCCAGGTAACGAGCGGCATTGTAGAGAGGCACAATAATTGAGAACTTCATCGCTATACTCTTTCCGATTCCGTATTGGTACAGCGTGAGCGCAAAACATGTGCAGGAACTCCGACAGCAACGGAATAAGGGGGAATATCCCGCGTCACCACAGCCCCCGCGCCGATGACAGAACCGTCACCGATGTGCACGCCCGGTAAGATGGTAACACGATCACCGATCCAAACATCGTTCCCGATATACACGGGACGTTCATTCTCAAACCCTTGGTTCATCATGGGAATATCGATACGGTCAAAGGCATGATTGCGGGTAATAATGGTACAATCCTCTCCCATCATAACGCAGTTGCCGATAAAACAGGTGCCATGGATCTTGGCATTAACACCCAAGCCCGAAAAATCGCCCAAAGAAACTTCGGAGGAAAAATACGCACCCTTTTCGATATTGACCTTCTTCCCGCAGGATCGAAGCATCCACTTACCGCAGAACCTTCGCAAGGCGGTCTGTCCGATCCGAATACCGGAATAGGATGTCGGCAAATGCTTGGCAAGCGAATAATAGACCACAGCGCCCAATTTGCGTTTCAACGTACGGATCTTCACTCAACACCTCCGAACCGAATTACGGGGCATTACCGATGTATTGGATACAATACCCCACAATATTATACTCCATACATATAAAATAGTCAAGTCTTGCGGAGGAAAGATTACAAAAAATCACATTGTTTGATTATAAAAAATACCCCCCATGGTAATCTTGCCACAGGAGGCATTTTTCATATATGTATGAAAAAGGAGCTTACTGCTTCTTTTCCTTCATTTTTTTGCGGATGTAGTAGACCGTAGCCAAAATCAACAAAATAATAAGCAGGATGATCAACCAGCAGATCCAGCAGATTTTTCCACCCTTTCCGCCGACATCGGTTCCGGCGCCGCCGTTATCGGTGATCACGGTTCCATTGTCCGTCGTTTCATCGTCGGTTCCCACAGGAGGAACGATCGTATCCACCGAATCGGTTGTCAGATCATCGGGCTCCGTCGTGGTGTCATCGGGGTTGGTCGTATCGTCTGGCTCTGTTGTGGTATTTTCAGGCTCTGTTGTGGTGTCTTCAGGCTTGGGAGTCGTATCCTCTGGATCCTCGGTGGTTTCCTCGGAATCGGACGACAGGGCCGGAATAGCCTTCGTTTCCTTTTTGCCGCAATGCTCGCAGGTACGAACCTTCTCGCCGGGCTCGGCTTCAGTTGCTTCCTTGGTTACGACCCAATTACCATATTGATGACCAAGGGTTGCAAGCTCTTCCTTAACCGTATCGCCGCAGGACGAGCAAGTCTTTTCCTTCTCGCCCTTTTCGGTACAGGTCGGTTCCTTCGTTACCGAGAAATCTCCGTACTGATGGCCGATAGCGGCTACCTCGTTTTGCTTAACAAGAGCAGTATCACAAACCGAGCAATGGCTTCCTTCCGTCAGCCCCTTCTCGGTACAGGTAGGTGCCACCGCGGCATCGGTCACCTTGGTGTGACCCTTGGCCGCTACCTCGTTTTGCTTGACAAGAACCACATTGCAGACCGAGCAATGGCTTCCTTCCGTCAGACCCTTCTC
>SVSA01000055.1 GCA_015064545.1 Oscillospiraceae bacterium
ACACCTTGGTGAGAATATTGTCTATACTTTTTTCGGGTGTTGCACTTATTATTATAATCTGCCGAGGCTCTTTTCCTCCCGACAGTAAAACTATAAGGTGTAACACACTATACCTTGCAGGGCAAGGACGTGTGAAAAGGAGTACGAACAAAATCGTCCGTACTCCTTTTGGTTTTGCGGCAGGTCAAAACTTGCTTTATGGAAGACACCCCTTGCGAGCGGCTTTCCTTGTTTTATATTTTCTTACGGTTATAGCGCCTCAATGGCTACTGTCAATGCTTTTACGATTGTGTCTATCGGAAGATTTGGTATCGAGGTACCGGCTTGCTCGGGCAAATAGGGTACATGAAGAAAACCCACTTGGGTTTCGGTGCCGTGATAGTAATGTAAAAGCCGATAAAGAAGGTCGTTACAAACAAAAACGCCTGCCGAGTAGGAAAGCTGCGAGGGAATTCCTTTTGATTGAATGGCCTCGGTGATACGCCGCGCCGGAATCGTTGAAAAATACGCTTCACGCTCCTTGGCGATTACGGCGGTATCCTGGGGCATATTACCGGCATTATCGGGTATTGTCGCATCCTGACGATTAATGGCAACAACCTCGGGCGTGATGGCAGCACGTCCACCGGCTTGACCGATGCAAAGAATCACGTCGGGTGTCAGTGATTCGGCGGCCGTAAGGACGGCTTCGGCGGCGCGGCCAAAGACCGTGGGGATACATTGCTTGCAGAGTCGGTAGGAGCCAACCGTGTCCGGAAGACGGACAACGGCCTCCCAGGACGGATTTACCGTTTCGCCGCCAAAAGGCTCAAAACCGGTGATTAACATCGTTTTTTTTGCTTTTCATAAAACATTACCTTTCTTATCTTTCGAAATGATAAAAACATATCGGTGCATCCATAAACCAAAAACATGGCAAAACACCAGAAACTGCGACACATGATACGCACACTTTGGCGCACAATATCGTTGCGGTGAAAAACCGCAAACAACGGGTTGGGAGGAAAATTCATGAAAGTTGTATCCATGATTGCGACGATCCTGACTGCACTCACCGTATCAGTAGCCGGTCAAGCCTACGAGGCGAATCGAATCGCGGTATCAAAGGGAACCGATGCATTGAGCTGGTACTGTAAAAAGAATGACAGTCATGATCCGCCTGCACTGCCGTCCGAATTTTCCTTTATCAGTGAATACGACGGCTATTATCTCGACAACAAGGCAAACGAAGACAACCGTGTGATTTATCTGACCTTCGATGCCGGCTATGAAAACGGAAATATCGAACGAATTTTAGATGTTTTGAAGGAACACGAGGCCACCGGAGCGTTTTTTGTCCTCGGCAATTTGGTGCGACGTAACACCGATCTTGTCAGGCGCATGCTTGATGAAGGTCATCTGGTTTGTAATCATACCGAGCATCACCATGATATGAGTCGGGTGAAGGACGAGAACGCCTTTCGCGATGAGCTGAACGCTTTGGCAAGCACGCTGAAGGAGTGCTGCGGTGTGGAACCGGCACCGTTCTACCGACCTCCGGAGGGACGATTTACTAAGGATAATTTGGCATTTGCCAAGAAATGCGGCTATAAGACAATCTTTTGGAGCTTTGCTTATGCCGATTGGGATAATGACAGGCAAATGAGTCCTGACAAGGCGCTGGCGAAGGTGTTGGCTCATACCCATAACGGTGAGGTTCTGCTGTTGCATCCCACATCCAGCACGAACGCCGCCATTCTGGACGAATTATTAACTGCATGGGAATCGGAGGGGTATCGCTTTGGCACGCTCTACGAGCTTACCGAAAACGGTTAAAGGCCTGGCTATCGTTCTTGCGATGGTTCTCGGGATGTCTCTGCCTGTGACGACGGCGGCAGAGCAGGCACCTTGCCGCCGTCATGAGAACTCGGAGCGGAAGATCGCCTTGACCTTTGATGATGGGCCTCACCCCACGTATACGGCTGAGATTCTGGATATTCTGGAGGAATACGGCATCAAGGCCACCTTCTTTGTCATCGGAAGCAATTGCGAGGCTCATCCCGAGGTACTGCGGCGTGCGATTCGTGACGGACATGAGATTGGAAATCACACCTATTCACACCCGCATCTGACAAAGATTAAAGAGGAAAAGCTGACAAGGGAAGTGGAAAAGACCGAGAGCGTTTTGTTCGAGCTCGGTGCGTATCGCACGCGGCTGTTTCGCCCACCGGAGGGAGTATATTCCGAAACCGTTTCCAAAACGGTAGCGGCATTTGGGTATATTCCCATCTTATGGACCGTGGATACCGAGGATTGGCGTCTGCCGCCTGCCAAAACGATTGCCGAGACGGTCCTTTCCCACACCGAGCCCGGTGTTATTATCCTGTGTCATGACTATGTGTCCGGGAAAAGCAAAACCCCCGACGCTCTCCGGATTTTTATTCCCGAACTCCTGCGCAGGGGGTATGTATTTGTCACGGTTTCGGAGCTTCTTGAAAGTAACTGATGTGTTAAGCGGCCTTTCCTAAGGACGGCTTTTGGCAGGATGGTGTCAGCACCTTACCGTCGGTGGTAAGGATGACTGTGCCGCATTCGTCGGTGCGATAGAGGACGATGCTGCGCTCGCTCATTTGCGCGATAATCTCGGCGTGAGGATGCCCGTAGGAGTTATCCTTGCCGCAGGAGGCAATCGCGTAGGTGGGCGAGACGGCGTCGAGCCAGGCGGAAGAGCTTGAGGTCGAAGAGCCGTGATGCCCTAATTTCAGAACATCCACGTCAAAGAGAGCAGAGGAGTGATATGCCAGCATATCAGCTTCAGCAGGAGCTTCGGCATCGCCGGTAAAGAGAAACGAGGTCGTGCCATAGTCCATACGGAGCACCAGACTGGTATCGTTGAGCTCCTCGTATTCTTGAACAGGGCCAAGCACCGTCAAAACGGTATTTCCGAGAGAATGGGTGTCATTGGGCTTCGGCACGGTAAGTGGACAGCCCTCCGCGTCGATTTTTTCCAAAACATTCTGGAAGGTCTTGGAATCTGAAATCGCATCCGGCATCATCACCTCTTCAATCACAAAGGCATCGAAGATGGCAGCAGCACCGCCGATATGATCGGCATGAGGATGGGTGAGGACGAAATAATCCAGCGTTTCAATTTTCAGATTGCGAAGATACTCGACAAGATAGGTATCGGTGGCGGCCGTGCCGGCATCAATCAGCATGGCATTTCCTTCGGGCGTCAGAATGAGAATCGAATCACCCTGACCGACATCGATATAATGAACCGAAACCGTACCGTCGGTTGGCGTTTCCGGATGAAAGGGAGAGTTAAAATCCCCGAGAACATCGACAATCTCCGGTCCATAGCGTAAGAACAGAACGATCAGTAAAACCAGCGTGGAGAGAAAGAGCGCTCCACCCTTATGATGACCTCGATGGGATTGTTTTGAGGCTTTTCTTTTCTTTTTTGGCATCGGAAGGAACCTCCTTGACAGTCGGTATGCGTTGACCGAAGAAAAGTTCTCCGGCAAGGCAAGGGCGCATGGAAATGGCAACAATATCGCTGATCATAACAGCAGGAAAGCTGAGAAGAAACCAATAAAAGCAGTAGAGCGGACAGATTTGTCCCCAAAGATTCATGGCATAGCTCGAATAATCCCAAACCTGCCAGTCAAGCACAAGGTTGACCAAACAGCCAACCAAGAATTCAGTACAGGTAATGATAAATGCGCCAAGACAGGCACGGAATAGCAGGGAATGCCGGGAAAGCCGCTGACAGACAAGGTGAATGATAAGCAGACAGATCCCACCGGTCACAACCATGGAAACGTGGGTATAGCCGCGATAGAGAAGCTCGAGTCCCGTATAGGCAACCGAGCCGATGGCATACATCAAAAGATGCTCACGAATCACAGGAAGCACCGGCTTGCGTGAGGCGCGGTGGGCGATGAAAATCGGCATGGGGAAACCTCCGTCGAAGGGCGGTCGTCATATGACGATGGCACCTTTTTTTATTAGGTTTCCCGCAAATGCCGATGATCAATCAGAATTACGAAAAATCAGAAAATATGGTTGGCTTTCGCCCAAAGCTTGAGCTCACGGCGCTTACGGAGCTCATCATAAACAATGGCTCCGCCAAAAGCGGCCAAACCGAGCAGCGAAATGGTTGAACCGACCGTATAACACTTGGGGCGATAGCGGAAGGTAACCTCGTGTTCGCCCGGCTCGATCGCAACGGCAAGCAACGCATCGTTGGTGCGGATAAGCTCTTTTTCTTCGCCATCCACCGTTACGATCCAGCCTTCGTCAAAAACGATGGTGGTATAGAGAATGCCCATATTCTCGGGAACCGAAACCGTGCCCTCAATATAGTCCTCTTCAAAGGTCGTAATATCGAGGTTTCCGTAGCCGAGCGTGTTAAAGGTTTCTTTGAAGAGATCGGTGTCGAGCCAGAAGAAGTAATCCTCGTTGGTACGGATATAGATGGGATCCTCCTTAAGCTCTAAGGAAACGATAATATCTTTATCTTCATCAAAGATGCCGAGATACTGAACGTGGTCGGTTTTATTACCCATGTAGTTGCCCTTGATCACACCATCGACACGGAGTGTACATTCCTTGGGATAGTCAGTGGGGACATACATGTAAACCGGAACACCGGCCTTGACGGCGACCGTGTACTCAATGCGAGCAGAGGCGGTTTCGTCCTTTTTACTGTATTTGCGGTGCTCAGAGGTGAAGCCGGTCTTGATATTTTCAAAATCGGTGGAGACAAGCTTGAGCTTGTTATAGATCGGAAGCGTTTCGGAGCTGCCGGTCAAGGCGGTTGTCAAGGCGTTGGCCAGCTCGAAGGGCGATTCATAGTCGGTAATTTCAAAATCGGTGACATTGGCATGCGAGGCAAACGCAAGCGAGAGCGCGTAGGGATTTTGATAGACATAGTAGTCATTCTTGCTGTCATACAGCAGCTCTGTCCATACGTCATCAAGTAGCTTATTGTCGGCAATGACATATTTTATGCCAATCAGAGAATCGGAAACGGGAGAAGTACCGCGATATTCGGTCCAGTGAGATTTTGAGGCATAGCCATAACGGTGGAGCATATTGATGACGGGCTTATTGAGCGTGGAGGTCGAATTGGAAATGCCGTAGAAGCCCAGCGTCATCGGATCGTTTGTCTTGCGGTGGAAATCCTTTTCCATACGGTAAAAGGGCGAATTGTCAAGATTTTGAACGTGCTCGACCAAGGGGCGCACCTTGTTCATATAGTTGTTGTAGGAATCGCGTGAGCTGATGACGACATCCTTGTCCAAATCAATGGTGTTCAAGAGACCGGCTGTAAAGAGCTCGACGCAGACGAGAATGGCAACCACCGCCGTCGCACCGGCCTTGAATTTCCCGGAATACACAAACCAAAGCGCAACCGTAAAAACAGCAATGCACAGCACCGAGAGCCAGATTGTCCGATAATTGCCAACCCACTCGTAGTCCTGCTTCTGAATCATCATAAGCATGACGACAAAGGCGCCGGCAGAGAAAACGACATGCTTGTAATTGGCGAACCGCAGCTTGTCAAAGGCCTTGTATGCCATGACAAGGATAAGGAAAATAAACATGAAGCTGTAACGGTAGTTCAGCCAGTTCGGCTTTTGGAAGCCGTGCCAAATGATGTCGATGGCGTTGACATTGAAACAGAGCATGAAGGTGCAGAGCAGTACGCCGCTCATCATACGCTCCTGCCAACGAATGCGCGAGGTAATAAAATAAATCGGAACCAGAATGAGAGCCATCGTACCGGCGTAAACAAAGGGCAAGCCTTCGGGGCGGACGGTGTCGTAGGAGCCGGGGAAGAGCTTGACAAAGAAATCCAAAAGGTCGAAGCGCTGGGAGAAGGTATAGGTTGTCGTACTGAAGGTGCTCTTGCCGAACTGCAGAGAAGTGTAGGCCGGGTAGACAATGACCATAGCGATGCAGATCGCAATGCCGGAGTAGAGAACAATCCGTCCGAAGGAGCGCCAAAAGTGGTTATCTTCCATCCAGAAGTTGTTTTCAAAATGATTGTCATGCGCGAGGTAATAATAGAAGAAGTAGATCGCGACATACAGACACATCATATAGCCGATGTAGAAGGATGTCAGCAGCGCCATGGCCAAGCTGAAGACAAAGAGCTTGAACTCGCGCTTGGTGATCAATCGTTCAATGCCGAGCGTTACCAGAGGAAGAAGAATCAGGTTATCAATCCACATGGTGTTGTGCGCCATGACGACGGCGTAACCGGACAGCGCATAGCAGGTGGAGAAAATCAAAATGTTCAGGTTCTTGGAGGGATGGGATTTTTTGAGATAATATGCCATTGTGGCGCCCATCGAGCCAACCTTGAGAAGGATGATGAGAAGCAAGCCCTCGGTGATGTGCTCGTTCGAGAACAGAGCAATCAGGAAAGAGAAGGGGCTGGCCAGATAGTAGGCATAAATGCCCATAAATTCGCCACCCATCGAGCGTGTCCAGGTATAGAGAAAGCTTCCGCCCTCCAAAACCTTTTTGCGCAGATCCTCAAAGAAGTAGACATACTGGCCATTGAGGTCCAGAACGAGAACCGAGCTGTTACCGAAGGGCCAAACCTCCATCGCGATGTAGATCATCCACATGATCAGCATCGGAATGACGAAGGCACCGAGTAAGAAGCCGTATTGACTGCGGAATTCCGCCAAGCGCTCTTTGAATTTGAATTTGCCGTTGTTCATGGTGTTTCCTGTTCCTTACCGATTACATTTTTGATGCTTTTTTCGAGCTTAAGTCGCGGGACTGTGACGTCGTGTGCGCAAGCGAGACAGCGGATCTTGACGTCGGTGCCGCCGCGAAGAACAGCGAAATGGCTGCTGCCGCAGGGGTGAGGCTTACGCAAAACCAAAATATCGCCGACAGCGAAGGATTTGATAGCCATAGCGGTTCGCCTCGCTTTCCCATGTTGGAACTAAAATTATATTTATTATATCACAGTTTAACGAAGATGTAAACTGTTTTTGGGAAGAAAATCCCAATGATTGTAAACTTTTGACGTGAAAAAAAGCCAATTGTTCCCCTGTTTTTTCGTTTTCAGATTTGTCATAAGGGAAAAGATAAATTTCTTTCAAAAATTTACAATTATCTTTTGACTATTTTCTTGCTTTGTGATATAATAGAATGAATTATACTGCCATTCTTATTTCCATCGCAAGCGAGGACAGCATACTATGATCATTTTGGGGATTGATCCCGGCCTTGCCATTGTCGGATACGGGATTGTGGAATACCAAGCCCACGGCTTCCGTACACTGGCTTACGGAGCCATTACGACACCGGCTCATACACCCGTGGAGGAGCGGTTGGCCGCTATTTACGACGGGATGAGCGATCTGATCACCATGTATCACCCCGCTGAGATGGCGATTGAGGAGCTGTTTTTTACAAAGAATATCACAACGGGTATTTCGGTAGCCGAGGCGCGCGGTGTCGCGCTTTTGGCGGCGAAAAAGAAAAATGTCTCCATTTTTGAGTATACCCCCATGCAGGTGAAGCAGGCAGTCGTCGGATATGGCGGCGCCGAAAAAAAACAGGTGCAGATGATGGTAAAAACCATTCTGAAGCTCGAAAAAATGCCAAAGCTCGACGATACCGCTGATGCTCTTGCCATTGCTATTTGTCATGCACATACCGGCGGTTCACGCATTCGTCAATTTTATAACATCCGATAAGGAGCGATTACCGTGTATTATTACATCAGCGGAGACCTGGTTCTTGCCGAACCGAATATAGCAGTCATTGACGCCGGCGGCGTCGGTTATCAGATGACGATCAGCGGAAATACCCTCGGAAAGCTTGCCGGAAAGAGCGGAGACAAGGTTAAACTGTATACACATCTTGCCGTGCGCGAGGATGCGATGGAGCTGTTCGGCTTCGCAACCCAAGAGGAGCTGTCTGCCTTTCGGATGCTGATCTCGGTGTCCGGTGTTGGCGCGAAATCGGCGGTTTCCATCCTGTCATTGATGTCTCCCGAACGGTTTGCGGCGGCTGTGATGAGCGGTGATGCCAAGGCTATTGCCAAGGCACAGGGAATCGGCGGTAAAACGGCCGCCCGTGTCATTCTCGAGCTGAAGGACAAAATTGGCAAGGAAATCACGTCGGATAGTATGGGTGAGATGGTAGCGGATAACGCCATGCCGACGCAGAGCAATAATCTGAACGAAGCGGCGAATGCCTTGATGGTGCTTGGCTATACTCGTGCAGAGGCCGCCTATGCTCTCAAGGGAGCCGATCCCAAGGCAGATCTTGAGGTGCTGATTAAGAGCGCGCTGGCTAAGCTGATGAAATGAGTAACGACAGGAGAATCGAAAAAAGACTATGAGTGCGGAATACGAAAACGATTTTGAATATGATTTTGAGTCGCGCATCGTTTCCTCTACCTTCAGCGAATCGGAGGATAGCGAAAATGAGCCGACCTTGCGGCCGCGAACGCTGGATGAATACATTGGACAGGAAAAGGCCAAGGAAAACCTGAAAATCTACATTAATGCCGCCCGCAATCGCGGCGAGGTGCTCGACCATGTCCTTTTGTACGGCCCGCCCGGACTCGGTAAAACCACGCTGTCGGCGATTATTGCCAACGAAATGGGTGTGAATATCCGTGTCACCTCCGGACCGGCTATTGAAAAGGGCGGAGATCTTGTGGCGCTTCTCACCAATCTCGGAGAAAACGATATTCTGTTTATTGACGAAATCCATCGTCTGCCCAAGGCCGTGGAGGAAATTCTTTATCCCGCCATGGAGGACTATGTCGTCGACCTGATTATCGGAAAAGGTCCTGCCGCCAGAAGTATTCCGCTCAGCCTTTCCAAATTCACGCTGATCGGTGCGACAACGCGCGCCGGACAGATATCGACGCCGCTTCGCGATCGCTTTGGCGTTGTTTTGAAGCTGGAGCTTTATACCGTGGAGGAGCTGGCTACGATCGTGACACGAAGTGCCGGTATTCTCAATATCCCGATTGATGCTTACGGTGCCAGAGAAATCGCCGCGCGTTCCCGCGGAACTCCCCGTATTGCCAACCGCCTCTTGAAGCGCGTTCGCGATTTTGCACAGGTTAAGGGGAACGGAACAATCGATCGGGCGATTGCCGATTATGCCTTGAATCGTCTCGAAATCGATGCACTCGGCCTCGATGCCGTCGACCGTCGGATGTTAGAGGTTATTATCAAGTTTTACGGAGGCGGCCCGGTTGGCCTCGAGACGTTGGCGGCAACGGTCGGTGAGGAGGCCATTACGATTGAGGATGTCTATGAGCCGTATCTGATGCAGATCGGCTTCTTAAGCCGTACACCGCGCGGACGTTGTGCAACACGCCTGGCGTATGAGCACTTGGGAATCCCCTTTACCGACACGACCGCCGTTGGTCAGCAGATTGATATTTTCTCTACCGGACAGGATGGAGAGCAGTAAGGAGAACACAGTATGGGTAAGCTATTTGGAACCGATGGTATTCGGGGTATTGCCGGCGAAGAGCTCACGGCCGAACTGGCTTTTCGCCTTGGTCTTTCGGTTGCTAAGGTATTAACCGAGGCAGAGCATAAAAAAACACGGGTGATTATCGGTAAGGATACCCGACATTCGGGCGATATGTTTGAAGCAGCTATCACAGCCGGTCTTTGCGCTATGGGCAGTGATGTGTATCTTGTCGGCGTTGTGCCGACACCGGCGGTCGCTTATCTTGTGCGCGATATCGGTGCGGATGCCGGTGTGATGATTTCGGCATCGCACAATCCGAGTGAATATAACGGTATCAAGGTCTTCGGATCGGAAGGCTATAAGCTGTCTGACGAGCTGGAAAATCAAATTGAAGAGTTGATTCTTGGACACAGCGAGTTTGTGCCGGGAGAAGCGGGAATCGGACGGGTGTTGTCCGGAAAGGGCATGATTGACACCTATGAGCGTCATGTCGTGTCGGTTTACGGTCAGACGAAGAACCCTTGTCCGCGCCGTGTTTTGTTTGACCTGTCAAACGGCTCGGCCAGCACGACCGCCAAATATATTTTCAAGCCTGAGTTTTTTGAGAACTTCAACTGTGATTTTATTGCCTACGATCCGGATGGCGTCAACATCAACCGGAATTGCGGCTCAACCGAGATGAATGCTCTCTGCCGTTATGTGGTCGATGGCGGCTACGATATCGGGATTGCGTTTGACGGGGACGCCGACCGTTGTCTGATGTGCGACGAGAACGGCAAGATTATTGACGGCGATCAGATTCTGGCTGCCTTTGCGATGGAAATGAAGGTGGCCGGTCAGCTGAAAGAGAATACCGCGGTGGTAACAAAGCTTACGAACCTCGGCTTTCACCAGCTGATGAAGCGCGAGGGTATTGCGGTGCAGGTAACCGATGTCGGAGATCGTTACGTCTTAGAGGAAATGCTCCGAAGCGGATCGGTTTTGGGTGGTGAGCAGTCCGGTCATGTCATCCTGCTGGATCATGCCTCCACCGGTGACGGGCAAATTACCGCGGCGATGGGATTAAAGCTCTTGGCTCATTATCCTCAGTTGACCGCCTCGGCCATTTTTGGAAAAATGAAGCGCTTGCCGCAGGTCTCGGTGAATGTTACGGTTCCGAATACCGCCAAAAAGACGATTATGTCATCACCTGCCGTGTTGGCCAAAAAGGCTGAGATTGAAGAGGCGCTTGGCGAGAACGGACGTATTTTGCTTCGTCCCTCCGGGACCGAAGCGTTGATCCGTATTATGTTGGAAGGCGATCAAACCGAACAGCTGGAAGCTTACGCGAACGAGCTCAAGGCTTTGATTGAGGAGATGTTATAATGTGGGCGGCAGAGCATTGGCAGGATTTTTGCCTTTTGGATTGCTCTGACGGTTTGCGCTTGGAGCGTTGGAAAGACTATACGCTGATTCGTCCCGATCCGCAGGTCATTTGGAAAAACATGAAGAAGCACCCTTCCTGGAAGCGTGCTGACGGAATTTACACACGTTCGAAAAGCGGAGGCGGTAGTTGGAACGAAAACCGATTGCCCGAGGAATGGACGGTTACCTATCGTGATCTGACCTTTTCGATTAAGCCGATGGGCTTTAAGCATACCGGTTTATTTCCCGAGCAGGCGGTTAACTGGGATTGGTTTTCTTCGCTGATCCATGCAGCGGGGCGCCCGATCAAGGTGTTGAATCTATTCGCCTATACCGGCGGTGCAACGGTGGCGGCGGCAAAGGCAGGCGCGTCGGTATGTCATGTGGATGCCTCCAAGGGCATGGTCGCGCGCGCCAAGGAGAATGCCGCACTCTCCGGTTTGCAGCAAGCCCCGATTCGCTATATTGTGGACGATTGCGAAAAATTCTGTGAGAGAGAGCTTCGCCGCGGTAACCGGTATGAGGGGATTATCATGGATCCTCCCTCCTACGGACGTGGCCCCGGCGGAGAAAAGTGGATGCTTGAGGAGCAAATTGACGCCTTTATTACGCTGGCCGCCAAGCTGCTGTCCGATCGCCCGCTCTTTTTCCTGGTGAATTCCTATACGACAGGCCTCTCTCCCTCAACCATGGGCTATATTTTAAGAAAAACCATTCTGCCTGTCCATGGCGGTACCGTCGTCTCGGATGAGATTGGGTTGCCGGTGGAGGCAACCGGCGGCATACTTCCTTGCGGTTCCTCCTCTCGATGGACGGCCGAATGATCCCGAAAGGTGTAAAGTAAAAGACAATGGCAAATGCGTTTATTGAGGTAGACAATCTCTCGTTTTCTTACGATGACGATGATACCGACCGTAAACATTATGTTTTGAAAAATTTCAGTCTGGCAATCGAAAAGGGCTCGTTTGTTTGCTTACTCGGTCACAATGGATCGGGCAAGTCGACGCTTGCCAAGCTGCTGAATATGATTCTGATTCCCGATGCGGGCAGAATCGTCATAGACGGCAAAGAGATCACCGATCCGGCGATGACCGAGGACGATATGTTTGAGGTGCGCCGCAAAATCGGAATGGTTTTTCAGAATCCCGATAATCAACTGGTGGCAACGGTGGTGGAGGAGGATGTCGCCTTCGGTCCCGAGAACCTTGGCGTTGAGCCCTCGGAAATCCGCCGACGCGTTGACGAAGCCTTAGAAACTGTCGGCATGACGGCCTATGCCCGCCATGCGCCGCATCGCCTTTCG
>SVSA01000056.1 GCA_015064545.1 Oscillospiraceae bacterium
GTACCATCTACGATCTGGCCAAGGCCAAGGCGCGCGCTCATATTCTGGAGGGCTATAAGATTGCCATCGATAACATTGATGAGATCGTGGAGATCATGAAGACAGCGGCCTCGATTCCCGCCGCCAAGGAGACGCTCGGCGAACGCTTCGGCCTCGATGAAGAGCAGGCGCAGGCCATCGTGGAGATGACGCTTGGTAAGCTGACAGGACTTGAGCGTCAGAAGGTGGAGGATGAGCTGGCAAAGCTGTACGCGTTGATTGCCGATCTGGAGGACATTCTGGCCAACGAATCGCGCATCCGCGAGATCATTAAGAGCGATCTGCTCGAAATCAAGGAAAAATACGGCGATGCCCGTAAGACCGATATTGTACCGGCCGAGCAGGAGATTGTCTACGAGGATCTGATCGAGCGCCACACCTGCGTCATCACCCTCACCAAGGACGGCTACATCAAGCGTCTGGCCTCGGATACCTATGCCGCCCAGCGCCGCGGCGGTAAGGGTATCATCGGTATGACAACCAAGGAGGAGGACGTGGTCGATCAGGTTGTCGCGGTGAATTCGCATTCGCACTTACTCATGTTTACCTCTAAAGGCAAGATTCACGTCCGCAAGGCGTACTATATTCCCGAAAGCTCGCGCACGGCCAAGGGTACGGCCGCACAGAATATTGTCGAGCTGGAGGACAGAGAAAAGATTACAGCACTTCTTTCGACCGACGATTTCGAGGGCGAGCGTTGCTTAACCTTTGTGACCAAGAAGGGTATCATCAAGAATACCATGCTGTCCGAATTTGCCTATCAGCGCAAGGGCGGCAAGCGTGCGATCACGCTGGATGAGGATGACGAGCTGATTTATGTCCGTCTGACCGAGATTGACGATGAGATTCTGCTGGCAACGGCCAACGGTAATGCCGTTCGCTTCCGTGCCGCCTCGGTAACGCCGACCGGCCGTAATGCACGCGGCGTGATCGGTATTCGTCCGGGCGCCGGTGACTATGTGGCCGGTGTGGCGGTGGTTGAAGCTGACAAGATGCTCTTGACCATTACCGAAAAGGGCTTTGGCAAGCGCTGTGACTTTGATGATTTTGCCGCTCACAACCGCGGCGGTAAGGGTATGCGTTGTCAGAACGTAACCGACAAGACCGGACGTCTTGCCGCGATTGCTGCGGTTTCGGAGGAGGATGACATTCTTTTGATTACCGATACCGGAACGATTATTCGCACACGCGTGGCGGAGATTCCGGTGTACAGCCGCACGGCATCGGGTGTTATTGTGATGAGAACCTCGGGTGAGGCGAAGATTTCCAACTTTACGGTAGTGGAGAAGGAGGAAGATTCTTTAGAAGAATCTTTGGAAGAATCTTCTGAGGAAGTGTGAGTTTGAGGTTTTTGCGCTAAGGGTTTGGCTTCTTCGTATTGATTGGAAAGGGGTTTTTGCGGTAAGATTTTGGCTTCTTCGTATCGATTAGAAAGGGCTTATGTGCTTAGATTTTGGCTTCATCATATCGTTTGGTAAAAGATAGAATACGTAGGTGTTTTTCTCTTACTTTCTTTTTCTTCAAAAAGAAAGTAACAAAGAAAAGGAACCAACAGGGGGGCGGCATTTTCCCGGGAGGGAAAATGCTCGCATCCCCCTTTTGGATTTACCCCCTATTAGGGCTGCCCCGTTCACGATGTGCGACTGGGGAGAGATACTGGAGCGAAGCATCGGTGGGCAAGATTTGAGTTTTGGTTTTCGTGCTGAGATTTTAGTTTTATTATATCGTTTGGAAAGGGCTTATGTGCTTAGATTTTGGATTCATCGTATCGTTAGGTAAAAAGAAAGAATACGTAGGTGTTTTTTTCTTACTTTCTTTTTCTTCAAAAA
Organism: Oscillospiraceae bacterium; assembly: GCA_015064545.1. Lineage (GTDB taxonomy): Bacteria > Bacillota > Clostridia > Oscillospirales > CAG-272 > Colimorpha_A. The sequence continues at coordinate 1,869 of SVSA01000056.1, forward strand.
GAAAGTAACAAAGAAAAGGAACCAACAGGGGGGCGGCATTTTCCCGGGAGGGAAAATGCTCGCATCCCCCTTTTGGATTTACCCCCTGTTTTGGCTGCCTCGTTCACGATGTGCGACTGGGGGGAGATACTGGAGCAAAGCATCGGTGGGCAAGGGTTTTAGTTTTGCTTTATACGAAAAGGGTTTGGTTTATAAATTGTTATTAATCTGTTTGAAAAGTAACAGCAGGCAGACAAAGAGATAACCGCTTGCTGTAGCGTTGTTTTTGAAAATTATATGGATTTCTTGGTCAAATGGCGGTTTTGTAGTTATCCACAACAAGTGGAAATTTTCGTTCATTTTCAAGTTTCTCGTGACTTTACCGATTAACAAACGATAACATAAAAGCAGTTTTTCATCGTCTTTCCTGACGCGGATTCCTCCTATCCCCTTTTTATAAAACCGTCCCCTTCCCCCTTGTAGAACCGATGCTTCGCTCCAACATCCACACCCAGTCGCACGCCGTGTACGGGGCCACCCCAATAGGGGGTAAATCCAAAAGGGGGATGCGAGCATTTTCCCCCTGCGGGAAAATGCCGCCCCCCTGTTGGTTCCTTTTCTTTGTTACTTTCTTTTTGAAGAAAAAGAAAGTAAGAAAAAAGCACCTACGCATTCTATCTTTTACCTAACGATACGATAAAGCCAAAACCTTAGTGCTAAAACTAAAAAAACAACTCCGCCCACCGATGCTTTGCTCCAACATCCACACCCAGCCGCACGCCGTGTACGGGGCCGCCCTAATAGGGGGTAAATCCAAAAGGGGGATGCGAGCATTTTCCCCTCACGGGAAAATGCCGCCCCCCTATTGGTTCCTTTTCTTTGTTACTTTCTTTTTGAAGAAAAAGAAAGTAAGAAAAAACACCTACGTATTCATTCTTTTTATCAAACGATACGATGAATCCAAAATCTTAGCGCATAAGCCCTTTCCAAACGATATAATAAAACCAAAATCTTAGCGCAAAAGCCCTTTCCAAACGATACGAAACCCCCAAACCCTTAGCCAAAAGACCTTTTTCCTATCCATACGCCACAACAAATAAAACTTTACAAACCCATAAATCTGTGATATAATAGAATCAATCCAAAGAAACAAACCCAAAGGAGTCCATCATGGAACAAATCCGCGATCTCCTCAACCGTCTGATCACGCAAACCGACCTGACCTACGATCGTTTGCCCGATATCGACCTCTATATGGATCAGGTGATCGAATATCTCTCGCGCCATGCCCTGTCCTCGCGTGAGAACGATAAAATCTCGTCAGCCATGATCAATAACTATATCAAAGACGGCCTGCTTCCGCGTGCGACCGATAAAAAATATTCCCGCGAGCATCTGGCCTATCTCTTTATGATCGCCCGCTTGAAGCAAACGCTCTCGGTCAAGGATACCGGTATCCTTCTGAAAGCCGAAACCGAGGGGGCGGATATTGCCTCGTATTTTGATCGCTTTCAGACGTTGGTCGCCGAAACGGCACGTTCGCTTGGCGATATGCTGCCCCAAGAGGCAAGCGAGCGCTCCGCCGTGGCCCTGCGGCTTGCCATTACCGGCTATGTCAGCCGTCTCGTCTGTGAGCTGATTCTGACCGAGTTAAGCGAAACGGACAAGTTGGAGGAGAATCCCGATTCCGCAGACCATAAAAACGACGAAAAGTGAGTTTTTTGCCGAATAGTTTCTCACAGGGCTTGATTTTTTCCTTCGAATGTTTTACAATAGTGTTATAAGAAATTTATAAGTGCGGTTTATGCCGCGTAAGAAAGGATATCAACACATGGCACTTGTTACGACAAAAGAAATGTTCCGTAAGGCCTATGAAGGCGGTTACGCTGTCGGCGCCTTCAACATCAACAATATGGAGATCATCCAGGCAATCGCCGAGGCAGCCAGTGAGCTGAAATCCCCGGTTATCTTCCAGGTTTCGGCCGGTGCAAGAAAATATGCCCGTCATGCCTACCTGATGGCCCTCGCCCGCGCAGCCGTTGAGGATACCGGTATCGAGGTCGCTCTTCACCTCGACCACGGCGCCGATTTTGAGATCTGTAAGTCCTGCATCGACGGCGGCTTTACCTCGGTGATGATCGATGGCTCGCATCATTCCTTTGAGGATAATATCGCTGTGACCAAAAAGGTTGTGGAATATGCCCATGCCCACGGCGTGGTTGTTGAGGGTGAGCTTGGCGTTCTGGCCGGCATCGAGGACGAGGTCGTCGCCGAGCATTCGTCTTATACCCGTCCCGAGGAGGTTGAAGAGTTCGTGACCCGTACCGGTGTCGATTCTCTCGCGATCTCGATCGGTACCAGCCACGGTGCTTATAAGTTTACCCCTGCCCAGTGCACCAGAAACGAAAGAGGCGTCCTCGTTCCGCCGCCCCTTCGCTTCGATATCCTCGAGGAGGTTGAAAAGCGCCTCCCCGGTTTCCCGATCGTCCTGCACGGCGCTTCCTCGGTCGCTCCCGATTGCGTGGCTGAGATCAATGCGCTCGGCGGTAAAATGCCCGATGCTGTCGGTATCCCGGAGGAGCAGCTCCGCCGCGCCGCTAAGATGGCCGTTTGTAAGATCAATATCGACTCGGATATCCGCCTCGCTATGACCGCCGGTATCCGCCGCGTCTTCGCGAATAATCCCTCTGCTTTCGACCCCAGAGAGTACCTCAAGGTCGGCCGTGAGGAGGTTCGTAAGATGGTCGCTCATAAGATCCAGAACGTTCTCGGCTCTGACAATAAGCTTTGATTTTTTGACATGAACACGAGCCGCCTGTTGGCGGCTCGTCTTTTTGAAAGATAAGAAACCGGGCTGTTCCTTCCGGAACCAACAGAGGGAAGGGGTTCCTCCCCTTTTTCCTGTATCTTGACCTGTCCTCTTGCCAAGGGGCTCCGCCCCTGCATGTTAAAGCCACATCTCTACCAAGGGGCGCCGCCCCTTGGAACCCCGCTTCTTTCTTTGAAAGAAAGAAGCAAAGAAGCGGGACAAATTTTCATATTCTAACCAACGCCAGACAGGAAAGGCTTTGCTTTCTTGCGGTCTGCTGCCGCGCCGCCCGAGCGCCATACGGTGTCAGCTTGCCAAGATCTTAGCGCATAAGACAACGCTGCCTCCCCAAAAACGCTGCTCTCACGCCAAGCAGTGCTCGCTGCGCCTTGCCAGAAGAAGCAAACCCTCCGTTCCCTTCCCAAACATAAATCACCCCCTCCAAAGGAAACCCCATTATGAAAATGAAAGCCAAATTTCGTGTCGATTCCCACGATACCGACCTGAACGGAATCGCATCCGCCGGCGCCATCATGCGCTATATGCAGGAAACCGCCAATCTTCAGCACGTCCGCTACGGCCCTACCATGGAGGAGCTCCGTCAGGCGGGAAAGGCCTTTATCCTCAGCCGTGTGTGCCTGGATATTCCCGGGATCCTGTATCCGCAGGATGTCATCGAGGTCACAAGCTGGCTGTGTGAAGCCAAGGGCTACGGCTATACCCGTAATACCGTCCTGACCCGCGGCAGCGAAACCATCGCGTCCATGCATGCCTTCTGGGGCGTGATGGATATCGAAAGCCGCCACCCGATCCGCGTGGAGGAGATTGCACTCGGCTTTGATACCGAAAACGAAGCGCTGACGGTTCAAGCACCGATGCGTTTTCGCTTGCCGAAGGAAATGCCGCTTCTCGACGAGCGTTTTGTGGTGTACACCGATTGCGATGAAAATTGCCATATCAATAATACCCGCTATCCCGGCATCTTTTGCAGCGCCCTCGACGATATGCGCGGCCGTCGGGTAACGGGGCTTTCGCTGAACTATATGAATGAAGCGCGTTTGGGTAAGTTGTTTTCCATTACGGGCCAACGAGACGAGGATGGCGCCTACCTCTTCCGTATCCTGCTTGAGGACGGTCGGATCGGAACCGAGGGCCGCTTGCTGCTGGCGCCGATCGCGGCTGTCTGAGAATACCGTATGAAAACAGTCTATCTTTTTTCGCAAGGCGGGGACGGCGAGCGCGAGGCCCTGCGAATGCTCGAGCTGGAGTTGACCGAGCGCGGTATCCCGACCGCCTACGGTATCCCCGTTGCGGAGGCCGCCGCGACGGTTTGCCTGTTCGCGGTGTATGGCAGCGAGGAGGCCGCCGCCGTGAGTGCGATGGCAGAACGGCCGGCAGGAACGGTGATTGTGACGGCACGCGAGGCCGAGGTGCCGCTGCCGAGCGGCGCGGTCTATGTGGAACGGCCGTTTTCCGTGCGTCGGTTCTGCGACAGTCTTAGCCTGATTGCCGCCGATCGCGGCGACCAGCCGCCGCCCGTGCTGCTGCCGGAGGAGGGCTTGCTTGTCGACCGCGTGTCGCGTACGGTGACGGTGTGCGGCGAGACGGTGTCATTGACCGAACGGGAATATGCGCTTCTTGACTATCTTGACCGCAAGCGCGGCACACCGGTTTCGCGCGAGGAGGCGCTTCGCGAGGTGTGGGGCTTCGGCTATCGGGGGAATGCCAATCTTGTCGATGTGTATATCCGCTATCTGCGGCGAAAAATCGATGAACGCTTTGATACACGGTATCTGGTGACGGTACGCGAACGCGGCTATATGCTGCGTGATCGCAAGAACGAGGACGATCGGTAAAAAAAATAAATTTTTTTGGGATACCTCTTGACAAACGCCGCTCATTGTGCTACAATAGGTAAGCTGTCGAGAGACAGTAACAAAAGCGCCCTTAGCTCAGCGGATAGAGTGCCCGGCTACGAACCGGTAGGTCAGAGGTTCGAATCCTCTAGGGCGCGCCAACAAAAAACGCACTTTTGTCTACCGACAAAGGTGCGTTTTTTGAATGATGTTTGCCTTCGGCAAATGATGTTGGTTTTTCAATGATGACGGCTTCGCCTAATGATGCGTGGCTTCGCCACATTTTATGGTAAACATCGCATCATTGCGAAACGAAGTGGAGCAACATCATATTTGCGAAGCAAATGCATCATATCGCCTCAAGGCGATGCATTATTTGACATACTGACAATTTTATGATAAAATAACCAAAAAAGGATGGCATTCTATGAGACGAGTAATTACATTAATTTTGATCATTCTGATGGCGGTGAGCATCACTGCCTGCGGCAAGGACTACAGCAAACGTCAGTTTGATGAATTGGGCGAGGATTTTCACTGGGATATGACTGTGGAGGATGCCTATGCCTATATCGATGCCCGGCAGATCGGCGTCAAAACGGAGATTGAGGTAGACGAATTTGACACTTTCACCAGTGTCAACGACCGCTACTATACTTTCAGGTTTGATAAGGACGGCAAGCTGGAATTTGTGAAGATCAATCTGTATGGCAATGAAAATAAATTCCGTCTGTTGAAAGAGAAATACGGTGAGTACGACGACTACGAGGAAAGCTATGATGGATACCTCTGGTATGGCACTATGGACGGCCAAAATACGGTGATGGTCTACACTAAGTTTGCCGGCTGGTGGCTGGAATTCAAGCGCCCGTAAGGAGCAACCTATCGACATTGAATAAATCCGCATCCATTGTAGTTCAGGCGATTGCTTTTAAGCAATCGGGAAAATATATAAAGCGACAAAAGGATTTTCTTGGGGTTATCTCTTCTGATGAGCAAGCAATTGTGGAAGCCTTTGTGAATTTTAAAAATGGCGGAATGATAGATTTCGATTTGATGTCCAACACAATATTTGATTGGACAAAGAAATGGATTTCCAAAGATAATTAAATAAATTCCAATTTATCGAGTGGCTTTCTGGTGTACTTTTTACTGTTCTTACCTGCATTTATAAACCTTTTTACTGCTCTTTCGCAACAAAAACAGAACATTTGTCGGTAGACAAATGTTCTGTTTTTGTTTATCCAAGCCGCAGGCTTGGTATATCATTGACGCACGAAGTGCGGCGTATATCATCAAGGGCGGCTCGCCGCCCTTGTATCTCATCACGCGCCAGCGTGCATTTTCCCTGCGGCTTGATGATATACAACACTCCGTGTTGATGATATACAATGCTACGCATTGATGATATACACGCCTTCGGCGTGATTGGGACGCGGGATTGCGGAAAGTTCTTGAATTGCTTTGCTAAATATGATATAATATTCTTGAAAGGAGTGATTGTATGGTAAAAAACTATTTGTTGATTTATTCGGAGCAACTCGCAACTGATATAGAATTACTTTGTCAAAACATAACCGCTCCATCCAACACTCTTTTCCAAATTCGCAAAAGTTCAAGCAGTGTTTATGCCAATATCCGTGAGGCGAATTATGGACAGAGCAAGGCAGATATGCTTTCAAAATTTGAAATCGCGCTCAAAGAATGTAGCGAAACTGAAGGTTGGTTACAGTTGTTATTCAACACAAGTAGTATTGATGAAGAAACATATAAGAATTACAGAAATCTATGCGGTCGCATTAGAAGAATGCTGATTGCAAGCTGTAAAACCTTGAAGGAGAATATAAAATGAAGAAAGTAAATATTTTACAACTCATAGCCTCCATCTGCTTGTTGATTGGCAGTATTATAAATTTGTTGAATTTATTGATCAAGATTCCATTTGCACTCTATGTTTGTACAGGCCCTCTTCTCTTAATATCGGTGATCTTGTTTGGTGTTGTCATTGTCAAACAGATAAAGAACAAAAATAAATAGTTCTTATTTCCATTATTAGACACCTTTTGTTCGTTTTTACCCTTGTTTAGACACCTTTTATCATAAATCTTGTTAAAAGTTTGAAAGAAAAACGAGACTCAACCGTTTGGCCGTTTTTCCCCTCTTTGATACTACGATTCGTCGTTCTTTCGCGAAAAAAAGAGAACTTTTGTTTTCCAAAAGTTCTCTTTTTTGATTTTTCTGACAAGGTTATTCCCACACGCCGCAGATTTTACAGGTTTTCCAGTCGACCTGAAGAATTTTGATCCGCTTGCCGTCGTTCATCTTGACCTCGCCCTGCGAAATACAGCCCTTGGTCATCAGCACCCGAAGGGCATCGGCAACCTCGGGACGCTTGAGATGATTGGCTCTGGCCACGGCCTCGACGGTGCCCCAGAAGGTGGGATAGCTCTTTTTTTGCTTATTGTCGAGCAGAGTACGCAGGGAGGCGAGGATCAGGCGGTGAATTTCGCACTGCGGATCCTCGTTTTTGGGCAAAAGACGCGACCAGCTTGCCGTATTTTTCAGCTGCGTGCTGAGGCCGCCGCGCACCGCATAAACACCGACGCGCTTGCCGAGACGGGAAACAAGATAGTTGGTGACCGAGCTGAAATGGCCGTCGCCCGAAAACAGTATGAAGGTTTCGATTTCGGGCAGGGTGATCGCCTTTTGATAAATGTGATCGAGCATGATGAAATCGGTGAAATCTTTTTTATGGTTCGTAGCGGTATTTTGCGTTTCGATGATATACGAGGAGACCTCGCGGATCCGAGGAATCTCAAGACGGATGGTCGGATTGGAAAAATCCGCAAAGAAAATGATCTCCTGCAGCTCGTACTCGGCGGCTAATTCGTTGCGCCAGGCTTTGATATCGGGACGGGTGTGATGCAGTTTGTCGAGCGAAATGAACCAATGCTCATAATCCACAAAGGCGATGGCCTTCGGTTTTCCTGTTTTTTTCTTCTTAAAGAATCCGAACACGTTACTTCCTCCTTTCTGAAAAACTCACCGCCATCCGAGCGGCTAAGCTTATTATACCACAGCCGTTATCGAAAATCAAGAGCGATTTGTCGACGGCCTTCGAAACGAAACCGCGGGACGGCACATATACTGTACTGTCCCCCTCGGGGGAAAAGTTTATCCGAAAGGAACATCAATATGACTGACGAAATGAAATTGACCCATACCATTGCCCTCCTTGGCGGCGATCTGCGGCAGCTGGCGGCGGCAGACGCCCTGCGGGCGGCCGGATACCGTGTGACGCTGAGCGGCTTTGATGCTGAGGCCGGCACCGAAAATCTGCCGTTAGCCGAGGCATTGGCCGAGGCCGAGGTACTGCTTCTTCCCCTGCCGACGATCCGTCACGACAGGATCAACCTTCCCTTCTCGGACGAGCGGCTGACGGTATCGGCGCTTCTTACATGGCTGACGGCGAACCGGCCGCCGCATTTGACGCAGGTGTTCGGCGGTGTGATCCCGGCGGCTCTGACCGAGGGACTGCGTGCGCTCGGACTGCGTGTGACCGATCTTTGCGCCGAGGAACGCTTTAACCTGCTGAATGCGGTGCCGACCGCCGAGGGCGCGCTGGCCGAGGCGATGCGGCATCTGGATATTACGCTTTACGGTGCCGAGGCGGCTGTGCTTGGCTTTGGCCGAATCGGTAAGGTTCTCTGCCGATCGCTTCATGCGCTCGGTGCCAAGGTGACGGCGGTTGCCCGTCAGGAGAGGGATCGTACCGAGGCCGAGCTCTGCGGCTATCGGGCGCTCAGCTATCGAGAGGTGCCCGCCGCGGCCTCTCGGCTTGATGTGATCTTCAATACGGTTCCTTCGCCCGTGCTGACCGAGCCGATTTTGTCTCAGCTGCCCAAAAAATGCATCGTGATCGATCTGGCCTCGTTTCCCTACGGTGTCGATGCCGATGCCGCCCTTCGCCACGGCGTGTGCGTGATTCACGCCCTGTCCCTGCCGGGCAAGGTGGCGCCGATTACGGCCGGACGGATTGTGGCCCGATGTGTCTGCGAGAAGCTGAAGGAGGCAGAGGAATGATCGGATATGCCTTTTGCGGCTCGTTTTGCACGCTTGCCCGTTCGATTGCCGTGATGAAAACGCTTCTCGACGAGGGCTACGAGATACAGCCCATCTTCAGCCATCATGCCGCTACGCTGGATACCCGTTTCGGCACCGCCGCCTCGTTTCTTGAAACCGTGTCTGAGCTCTGCGGCCGCCGCCCGATTCTGACGGTGGCCGAGGCCGAGCCCCTCGGACCGAAGCTGCCCCTGGAGGCGCTCGTGATTGCGCCCTGTACCGGAAACACTCTCGCCAAGCTCGCGCTCGGTGTGACCGATACGGCTGTCACGATGGCGGCAAAGGCGCATCTGCGGCAGTCAAGGCCGTTGCTTTTGGCACCTGCCTCCAATGATGCCATGGCCGCCAATCTCAAAAATGTCGCCGCGCTTCTTGAAAAAAAGGCAGTCTATTTCGTGCCTATGAAGCAGGATGATCCCGCGCAAAAGCCACATTCTCTCGTCGCTGAGTTTTCCCTTATCCCCGATTGCCTTAAAGCCGCGATCCGAGGCGAACAACGCAGACCTCTGTTTTTGGTGTAGGGGGAGACGCCTTCAATCGCAGGGCTCTGCCCTGCACCCGCTTAAGGGACTTTTTGAAAAAAGTCCCTTAAGAATCTTCAAAAACTTTTGAAGATAGCAAAAAACTGCGTTTTTTGCAGAGAAATCTTAAGAAATCCCTGCCGAAAACGCAGTTTTCGGCTTTTTGTATTACGAAATTTGAGCGCTGTTTCAAACTACCCTTATCACGCAGGAAGCAAACGCTATGCGGCGCTCGCCGCGCCGCACCTCGGCAGAAGAAGTCAGCACTTCTTTGCCAAAACCGGCGCACCGACCGAGCGCCATGCGATACTTGCCGTGCCACACCTTGGCAGAAGAAGTAATCACTTCTTTACCAAAACCGACGAGCCGTAGGCGAGGCGTAAAGCTTCTTCTTTTTGATTCTAAAACTTTTTCTTCGAAGAAGAAGAAAAAGTTTTAGCACGCTTTCTTTGGTACTTTCTTTTCGTGCGAAAAGAAAGTACGGAAAAAGAAAACTAAGCTAATTCATTCTTTTTAAAGTGACTTTGAAATCCGATGTATTTTGATCTTAGCCATCCCATTAAAATTTTTACTTCTTCTCTTCCAACACAAACAAATTAGAATTACGTAGGTGTTTTTTCTCTACTTTCTTTTCCCGTGAAAAGAAAGTAGCAAAGAAACCACGCTAAAACTTTTTCTTCTTCTTCGAAGAAAAAGTTTTAGAATCAAAAAGAAGAAGCTCTACG
>SVSA01000057.1 GCA_015064545.1 Oscillospiraceae bacterium
GCTGGCCAACTTCGGCCTGGACAGCACCTATGTAACCAAGCTTCCCGCCCATGCCATCGGACAGGCGGCGGTGGATTCGCTTCGTTACTTCGGTGTCAATACCGACAAGATCGTCCGCGGCGGCGAGAGAGTCGGTATCTACTATCTTGAAAAGGGTGCTTCCCAGCGCGGCTCGGTCTGTATCTATGACCGTAAATATTCCGCCATCCAGATGGCAGAGCCTGCCGATTTCGATTGGGACACTATCTTTGAGGGGGCCGATTGGTTCCACTTCACCGGCATCACGCCCGCCCTTGGTGCCAACCTTGTACAGATCTGCAAGGAAGCCTGCGAGGCCGCCAAGAAGCGCGGTGTCAAGATCTCCTGCGACTTAAATTACCGTGGTAAGCTCTGGACGAGAGAGCAGGCCAGAGCCGCTATGACCGAGCTTTGCCAATACGTAGACGTTTGCATCTCCAACGAAGAGGATGCCAAGGACGTCTTCGGCATTGAGGCAGAGAATACCGACATCTACGGCGGTAAGCTGAACCACGAGGGCTATAAGAGTGTCGCTAAGCAGCTCGCCGACAAGTTCGGCTTTGAGAAGGTGGCCATCACCCTCCGTTCCTCGATCTCGGCCAGCGACAACGACTGGGCGGGCATGCTCTATGATGGCGAGGAATGCTACTTCTCCAAGTCCTACCGTCTCCACATCGTTGACCGCGTAGGCGGCGGCGACTCCTTCGGTGCGGGACTGATCTACTCGCTCCTGACCGGCAAGTCCTCCAAGGACGCCATCGAATTTGCCGTAGCGGCCTCGGCGCTGAAGCACTCTATCGAGGGCGACTTCAACCGCGTCGGCGTCAAGGAAGTCGAAAAGCTCGCCGGCGGCGACGGCAGCGGCAGAGTTCAGCGCTGACGCTCCCCTTCATCCTTTAAAAAACCTCCTACGATGTAGGAGGTTTTTTGTTGGTTTTACAGAAGGCTGAAGGCCACAACCACCGAAGCGAAAACAATCGAAACCATCGATAACAGCTTGATCAGGATATTGATGGCCGGACCGGCGGTATCCTTAAAGGGATCACCGACGGTATCACCGACAACCGCTGCCTTGTGAGCTCGACTGCCTTTTCCGCCGTAATTACCGCTTTCCACATATTTTTTCGCATTATCCCAGGCACCGCCCGCATTCGACATAAAGATGGCGAGCAGGAAGCCGGTAATCGTAGCACCGGCAAGAAGACCGACAACACCATTGACACCGAGCAAAAGTCCGGCAACTACCGGTACGACAACAGCGATTAACGAAGGAAGCACCATTTCCTTCAGCGAAGCCTTCGTGCAAAGGTCGACGCAGGAGGCATAATCCGGCTCTCCCTTGCCATCGAGCAGGCCGTCGATTTCTTCAAACTGACGGCGCACCTCAATAACCACGCTTTGTGCGGCACGTCCGACTGCTTTCATGGTCAGCGCGGCAAAGACAAAGGGTAAGCAAGCGCCAAGCAGAAGGCCGACCAAAACGGGAGGATTCATGATGTCCATCTGGAAAACAAAATCCGGATCGATGCTCTTGATTTTATCCACATAGGAGGCAATCAGCGCCATGGCCGTCAGGGCCGCCGAGCCGATCGCAAAGCCTTTCCCGGTCGCCGCTGTGGTGTTACCCAGCGAATCGAGCGCATCGGTTCTGGCACGAACCTCCTCCGGCAAGCCGGACATCTGCGCAATACCGCCGGCATTATCGGCTACCGGGCCGTAAGCATCGGTGGCAAGCGTGATGCCGAGGGTTGAAAGCATACCGACAGCCGCCAAGGCAATACCGTAGAGTCCGCGCGTATTGCTGAACGGAATCACCTCACCGCCAACCGTTACCGACATACCGGAAAGGAAGAAGGAGCCAATCAAGCAAACCGATACAATGACAACCGGAAGCACCGTAGACAGCATACCGAGGCCGAGACCATCGATAATTGCGGTAGCCGAGCCTGTCGTGGCGGTTTTTGCCAAAAATCTCGTCGGCTTATAGGAATCGGAGGTAAAATACTCGGTGCAAAGCCCGATGAAAACACCGGCTAACAAGCCAAGCAGAATCGCAATATACAAGCCCCAAAAGGAAGCACCGAGCGAAAGGCGCACAATCGGATACGCCGCAACCGCAATCAGAATGGCCGAAAAATTGGTGCCGCGGCGAAGCGCTCCGAGCAAATTCTTTTGCGAGGCATTTTCCTTTGTCTTAACAAAGAAGGTGCCGAGAATCGACGCCAATACGCCGAACGCCGCCAGCAGCAGCGGCACGAGCAAGGCGCGTGTCCGATCGACCGCCGCCACCTCGTTAAAGGCGGCAACACCGAGCGCCGAGGCCGAAATAATCGAGCTGACATACGATTCGTAAAGATCGGCACCCATGCCGGCAACGTCGCCTACATTATCACCGACGTTATCGGCTATACACGCCGGATTGCGGGGATCGTCCTCGGGAATACCGGCTTCAACCTTACCGACAAGATCGGCACCGACATCGGCGGCCTTGGTAAAAATACCGCCGCCCACGCGGGCAAACAGCGCCATTGAAGAAGCGCCCATACCGAAATTGATCATGGCACCGGTGATTTCCTCAGTCGGCAGGCCAAAGACCATTTTCAACAGAATATACCAAATCGTAATATCCAGAAGGCCAAGTCCCACCACGGTTAAGCCCATGACCGAGCCGGCCGAAAAGGCAACACGCAAGCCGCGGTTCAGACCGCTTTGACAGGCGTTAGCAGTACGGGCATTGGCCGCTGTCGCAATTTTCATGCCGATAAAACCCGAAAGTCCCGAGAAGAAGCCGCCCGTTACAAAAGCGAACGGAACAAACGGACTTATGTAACCCAAAATCGCAAAAATCTCCAGCAGCACAAACATCCCGGCAAAAAACAGCCCGACAATTTTATACTGCCGTTTCAAAAAGGCATTCGCCCCCGTACGAATCGAGCGCGAAATGCCAATCATCGTCTCATTCCCCTCGGGAAATCCGAGTACCTTTTTCGCCGTAAGCACCACATACAGAAGAGCCAGCACAGCAGAAACCAAAATCGCCACAGCGATAGCATTTCCGTACGTATCCAGTCCCTGTGCATTGGTATCCTTCAACCAAGAAATGATTGCATTCATGAGTAACCTTCCTCATTCGGTGGATTTGTGTTACATATTATATCACACTTTTTGTGATTTTGCAACATTATTTTTCTGTTTTTGAAATAAATAACATTAATATGTTAATTGTTCATTAATATAACAACAATCTCACATTTTTCACATGGTTTTTCGAAAAAGTGCCGTTATTCCTGCGATAATGAGCAATATTCCGAAGCCTTTTTGTAACAAATTCACATCCACAGCCATAGCCACCCAGGCTCCGACCCCTGCCATTCCCACACCGCCCGCCAAGGTCAGGGCAATTTTTTTGCGGTCAAAGTGACGTTTCTTGCGGTTTATCCATAAGGAAGCTCCTGCCGCACAGAGAAAAAACAGGAGATTGATCCCCTGCGCCTGCGGCTGTGGGAGCCTCGACACAAGCGTCAAATAGATGACCAGTAAGCCGCCTCCGCCAACGCCCATTCCCGCCAGCGTCGCCGCCAAAAACGAAACCACACTATCCATGATGATCATGACATCTCTCCTTTTTCTTTGTTGTATCCTGCCGCTGCGTCATCGTTTGGGGGATAGGGAAGGCAACCGTAACGTTTGTCGAGGGGGGTCTTTGCAGAAAGCGAGACTTCTCTGTCCGGTTTTGAGGAGAAAGCCCCGCCTTCCGATGAAGTGTGACCCCCCAATCCCTTACGGCTTTTTCTTTCTGCGCACCAGAAGGCGAAGAAAGGCATCGCGCTGAAAGGGAATCAAGGGATACAGATACGACCGACTGCCGCGAACAGAACGATTGGAGGCTACAATAATCAAGAAAATCAGCAGACCAAGGAAAAGCCCCCAGCCGTTCAGCCATGCCACGAGAAGAAGGAAAAGAATCCGAAAGAACTTAAAGGCATAACCGAGCTCATAGCTTTGCTGGGTAAAGGCGGCAATCGAAACAATCGCCATATAGAGGATGGTCTGCGAGGAAAACCAGCCGGCCTGCACCGCATAGTCACCGAGAATCAATCCGCCCACAACCGACAGCGTGTTACTCAGCGTATTCGGTGTGTTGAGCGAGGCCAGCTTCAGTCCATCGATCATAAATTCCGCCAAGAGAAGCTGCAAGAGAAGCGGCACAGCGGCCGGCTCCTTGATCTCAACAAAGCGCAGCCATGCCGGCAGCACCGCAGCATTCTTCACCAAGAGATACCACAGCGGCGTCACAATCAGCGACAGCCCGAAAATCAGCATTCTCGTGAGTCTCAGATAGGTGCCAATCAACGGCGGCAGGTAAAAATCGTCGGTTTCCTGCAAAAAATCGAAGATCGAGGTTGGCAGGATCATAACCTGCGGCGTATTGTCGCAGAGAACAACCACACTGCCCTCCTCCAGCATCGCCGCGGCGGCATCGGGACGCTCGGTATACCGCACCTTCGGAAAAGGATTGTACCAACCGCGCGGCACCAGGCATTCGGCCAGGCTTTCCTGACTCATATTGAGCGACGGCGTTTGAATGGCCGTCAGCTTCTCACGCATGGCTGCCACAAAGGCAGGATCGGCCTTGCCGTCCACATAGCCGAGCACAACATCGGTTTTGGCAGGATCTCCCACCGTTATACGTTCGAAAATCAGCTTGGGATCCCGCAGGTGGCGGCGGATCAGCGAGGTGTTCCGTACCAGAACCTCGCCAAAGCCGTCACGCGGTCCGCGCAACACGCGGTCGTTCTCCGGCTCCTCAATACCGCGCATCGGGTAATTTTTGATATCGAGAATCAGCGCCTCCGACAGCCCTTCCACCACCAAGACACCACGGCCGGTCATCACGGCATCGGTCAGCTCGCTCACCGTCTCGCTGAAGGACACCTCGGGATACGGCAAGGTCTCTCGCAGCATCGCGGGCGTCGATGCCGATACCGCAAAGCTCAACAGCTTTTCGGCCATTTCGGTATGGATAAACCCCGCAATGCCGTAAAACCGCGCCCGGCACCGCCCTCCAATCGCCCGAAAGCGTCGGCATCCGATGTCAAAGCTTTTCCCGACAGCAAGGGACTTCTCCAATTCCTCGACCAACACCGTAAATTCCATCGTATCGCTTCCTTCCCACAAGATAACCATAGTCTTTTCCCAAAACCGAAAAACTATGAGGATATCGCAAAAAACAACGAAGAAGCAAAGATATTACCGTTATTCATGTCAAGTTCATACTTTCATTTTATAATAAGAAAAAACCTCCGCTTCCACATCCCGAAAGGAGCTTTCTCGATGAAAACCAGGAAAAAATCCGCCCCACTGACAGGGAATACCCTATATTTGCTGTTGCTCTTACTCTTCTGCCTCTGTCTGAACGCAGGCCTGCTTGCGCAGCGTGCGGTGGAATACCGCCGCCAGTACAATGCCGCGGTTGAGGAATTCGAAGGGCGCTTTCAGGCCTTGCTTCAACACTATGTCCCGGAGGATCTGGTCGCCATGGGCGAGGACTATTCGCTTCTGTTTTCATTCAACGGCGAGATTGCTGCGGATCCGGTTGGATTCGGAGGAATTCCCGCCATCGAGAATAATACCGTCGTACGCAAAAACGGGCAAAACGGGCTCCCGTATCTGGTCGCTGTGATGGACATCTCCGAGACGGAGGATCGGCTCGTATTTTGTCTGATCCGCGATCTTTCGGGCTTTGATCACGATCAGGAGGCACAAAACCTCGTAACGGTCCTGGTTTCGTTTGCTTCCACCGCCCTTTTGATCCTGGGTTTTGCTCTGATTACCAAGCGAAGCACGCTGTGGCAGACCGCTCCGGTCATGGAGGAGCCCACACTCACGTCCCCTGAAGACATCCCTGTCGCAGAGCCCGAGCCCCGTACCGATCTCGGACGGCTGGCCGCTTCTCTCTTAAGTGATATGGCCGAGGAGGCCGAGGCGCGCGGTATCGCGCTCGGCGGCAGCGCGCTGCCTCACTCGTTTGTCGCCCACAACGAGCAGCTTCTTTCCCGCCTTTTGGAAACTCTGCTCCGCACCGCAATCGCGTCCACGCCCGAAAACGGTACCCTCACCCTCTCGGTCTTCCGCCGCGACACGCTCATGCTGACGATCACCACCAACGGAAGCCTTCCCGCCAATGCGGCGCTGATCCACCGTCCCAAGTGTGAGGCCGCCGGTGTTACGATGACAAGCGACAGCAGCACCTTCACACTCCGCTTTATCACAGCCCACGACACCGAGGCCACGCTATGACCTCGCCCACCGTTGTCCGTCTTACGGCATTGCTGCTGGCACCGCTTCTGCTCCTTGGCGTACTTTCCTGCCTGCCATTTTGGATGGGCTCACAGTCGCTTCACCTGTCCCCCCTATCGCTCACACGTGACGAGACAACAACCGACCCGTCCGGTATCGTTTTGCCCCCTGTGATTGAGATTCCTACGCTGGATACCTCAGCCTACCTTGGCGGTGTTATCGAGGTTGACATCACTTCGATGCTGTCGAGCTCCTTGTTGCTGCCGCATTATTTGATGGACCCCTCCGACATTCGCTTTCTTCTGACCACCATCGAGAGCTTCACCTATGAGGGCAAGCCCTTGCCGATCGAAAATGCACCGTTGGTTGAGGAGCATCTGCGCTTCACCATACCGCTTCGCGACAAAACCTTTTCCGTTGTCTTGTATCAATCGGGCTATGTCCTTCTTTCGGGCTGTAACTATCTCTTTCCTCTGCAAAACAACGTCTACCACGAGCTTCGGCAGCTCTGGCATCGCGCTCTTCCGCAGCAGCCCAAGCCGCTCAGTCCCTCGCTCGGCACACTCAAGCTGTCCGGGGAAAACCGTGCGTTCGGACGCAGTTTTTCGCTCGGAAACGAAACCATCGCCGAGCTGGCCACTCCCGGGGAGCTTCTTTCCTATTGGATTGACCGGCAAACGCCCACCGAAGCACCGGGTGCGTTGAGCGTCGAGGAGGTTAAGGCGCTGGCCGCGTTTGCCGCCTCCGTTCCCGTCCGCCATGACCGTATTTTGATCCCCGCGCGCCATTCTTCCTCGCTTTATGGGCGCGACGGTGCCTGGCTTGACAGCGACGGCATCCTGTTTTCGGTATCGGAGGGTGTCGCGAGCGACGCTTACGGCCTAAGCTGGGACATTACTCCTGCGATGCTGATTTTTCGCGAACTGTTGGCCGCCTATTCGACAAGGCCCTGCTTTTTTGAAGTTGTATACGCGGAGGGCTCCGGCCCCTCACAAATCCGCACCGCCAACGACTATCATTTGATCGAAGAAATCTGGTATTTGCCGCGAGACGCCGAAGCCCAACAAGGTGCCCTTCTCTTTCCCTGCTTTCTCTTGCGCGGCAATTCGCTCTATTACTACACCTCCCCGACCGCATCGATCGCGATTCCCCTTTCGTAGAAAGGAGCGGCCATGAAACAGACCCCCCTGCTTTTCTCGCTTGCTGTCATCGGGCTCTCGCTGCTCGTTTTGTTTGTTTCGCTGTCTGCCCTGCCTCATTTTACCTCTCCGCATTTGCTTTCGCTGCCCGACAGCAGAACACAAACCGCAACCATGTCCGATACCGAGCCTCCCCCTTCGCCATCTGCTTTTTCGCTCACGCTGTCGTTTCCGATGTTTCCCGGGCTTCAGGAGGGCACGGTTCTCATCAGCAGGAGCACAAACGATATGTCGCCGTCTGAACTGCGTTATCAATACGAACCCTCTGTGATTTATGAACTCTACGCTCTGCTGCAATCGCTGGTGCTCATCGAAATTCCCGAGGAGGAGCACGCGAACGCGCCTCTCACAGAGCAGTATACGATTGCCTTTCCGACCGACAACGGGCATCAGATTGTCGTGCTTTCCGAGGACGGCAGGCTCCGTCTGCCCGAACCCTTGCTTTTCGAGGACGGCAGGCTCCATCTGCCCGAATCCTCGCGCTATGCACGCATTGTCAATGTCAACCAGAGCCAAGAATTTTTACAGGCGATCAGGGAAGCCTATCAAACCGGCTGTGCCGGCTTCTCGCTTCTCGGCGGGCTGACCGACGATGCTCCAACGCTCCCGCCCTTTCACATCGGCAAGCTTTGGGAGATGGATGACAAGACCGTGGCCGAGCTCTTTACCGTCTCGGAATATTGCGCCTATTGGGAAAAGCACACGCTTTCGCCCGTGAGTCTTCCGGCACCTCTGGTGAGCTATCTCTATGAGAATCTGTGTGTTTATCTCTATCATCATGTCGATGGCATCTATCTGCCCATGATAGCCCAAGAAGGCAGGCCGTCCTTCCCCGGCACCTATTTTCGTATGCGTCAAGACGGCGCCTTAAACTACGATGAGGGCTTTCTTACACATCTCTTCCTTTTGGTGCTCAGCGCTTTTTCCAGTCCCGAGGCCATTGTTTCGTTTTTGCCGGGCGACGATGTCACGGAAGGTAGCGAGCTTATGCCGGTCTTCGGCGATGTGACAAGCGAAGCCTTCTTCTATCTGCCCGATCTCGATGAGGCTTTCGATCACACGGTCTTTCTTCGCGCCGCAAACGGTACCATGAAGGAAAACGAAGGCAACTTCTCCTTCTTCTTTTATCACGATCATGAGCTGCATTATTACGAAACGCTCACAAGCGATCTTGCCGCCGAGTTATTCTCCTGATTACGAAAGGAATCCTGTATGAAGCGACCTGCCATCCACCTGTTTCTTCTCCTCGGCTCCTTAGCCCTGGTGATTCTGGGAACTTCGTTTCTTCCGCTTGCCGTGGCGGTGCCGCACCCCATTGCTCCGCTGTCCTCCGACACCGAAGCCTTCACGCCGCCGACGCTCGAGCGTCCGTATCCGATTCCTCCCGAAACAACCACATCTGAGGAAACCAAAGCGCCCGAGGAAACGACAGGGCCTGTTGAAATGCCCATTCTCTCGGCCTGGTTTTTGCCGATTCTTCCCTTCGGCGGTGTCGGCGAGGGCACGGTGATTCGTCTTTCCTCCGTATCACCGGAGGAAGCCTCCCAGCGCCATGTTTATAACCCCATTCATAATCTTGAGCTGTTACGGTTCTTTAACGATTTCTCCTACCGGAAAACCACCGAGCCGGTGGCGCTTTTCGGCGATCTCTACACCTTCGTCTTTTATGATTATGACAACGAGACGACTCACCATATTACCGTCAGCGATAACGGCTATCTTCTGTACGGGGATGCGGTCTATCGTATTCTCGGCTGGCAGGACAGCAGCCCGGCGCTGATTCGGGAAATCTACGCAAGCGCTACTTCCTCCCTGTTTGATGCCGGACCGCTGACCGAGTTCTATACCGATACCATGATCGGCCACCTTCCGCCCTTTTCCTTCGGGCGGGTGTGGGGAACAGACAACTGTCGCATCGTAGAGCCCTACACACTCTCGGACCTTCACAACTATTGGCTCATTGACAACGGCGAGGATACCGCCGCCGTCAAGCGCCGCGCGCTTTCGATTGAGAGCATCCGCTACCTGGAAGAAATGGCACAGCGCATCGTCAAGGAATCCGACGTCATCGTGTTGCCCTGGTTTGACTCCGGCTTTCTTGCCGGAAAATATCCCTCCCTCAATGTCATCCCCCGCGACGGCATCTACTACGACAGCGATAGTCTGCGCGATCCGATCAACGCCAACAATATCTTTCGCGAAATGCTCGCCGCCTTCTCCACCAGCGACTCCTTTTGGGTTGCCGCTCCGTTCGAGCTCGAAGGCGAGCTTCACTACAAAATGGTGCAGGGCCAGCTATACGGAAATGAGGTCTGGTATCTGCCGGCCGAAGCCGGCGATTGCGACCCCAACGCCATCGCACGCGCCCTGCTCGACACATTGACCGAGGAGGAGGGCAGCTTCCCCTGCTACCGTCTGCTCAATGACAGGATTGAGTACTATCCGTCCCTTTATAAGGCCTTCCTCCGCGTATCCGGCTCCTGAAAGGCAATGCTATGAAATTAAAGACACTTCCGTTCCTTGGCGTTATGATCGCCTCGGCAGCGATCCTTGCGTTGGCTCTGGCTTTCTTGCCATCATGGCTTTCGGCGCCGCATCGCTTTACAGCGAACACGCAAGCCCCGCTTACCACCGATCTGCCCGCCGACCTTACCACCGATCCGCCGGTCATCATCACACCGACCGATCCCACCCCCAACTGGACATTTGCGGCCGGCGCGATCGAGGAGCTGCCTGATACCCCCAATGTTGCCTTGAGCGATACAATCACCATACGCCTGCATCTCGCCAGTCTCTCTTCCATACTTCCTGAGAAAAAGGTAACCGACCCCGAGGAGGCCATCGAGCTCATCGCCCTTCTGAAGCAACAGCGCTTTATCGATCAGCAGAAGGCCACGCACTTTATGCCGCAAGGTGATTCCTGGCTTGAAATTCGCATTCCTCATCATGGCGAAACCACCGTGCTTTTCATCGATGCCGCCGGCTCCCTCTCGGTAAACAACTTGGTTTATACCGCTTACAGCGCAGATCTTGCCAAAAAGCTCTTTGACTTTCACAGCAAGCTCGAAACGCCCGCGTATTATAGTACGCTGTTAGAGCCCGACGATCCCGCCGCCGCCTTTGGACTTGGTTCGCGCTGTTGGCAGAACGGCGGTATGGCCGGCGAAGCCTTCACCGAGGCAGACCTTGATCGCTATTGGACCGATTTTTTGGAAACCCACAGCCGCTCCGCCGTGCGTGCCTGCTCGGTGGAGGAGGTAAACCTGCTGTTTACGAGCTCGTATCGTCTTGTCTGTTCCGGTCTGAAGCGCCTCTATCTGCCGTCGCCCACCATCGCCTACCGCTATAACAATCCGCTTCTTCCGATGTTTGAAGCGGTCGTTCTGAACACCGCCGATACGGAATACCGTAACGCACACGCCATGACCGTCTTCCGCTATCGCCTGGCCGCCTTTTCCACCCGCAAGGCCTTCTACACAACCACCGAGCCTCCATACCCGAATCAATCCCGGCACTTCCCTCTGGAAAACAATGTCTGGTACCTGCCGCAGGTGACCGACGGTTTTGATTACACCGTGCTGGACCGCTTTGCCAGCGGCACTCTGCAAGAGGGAGAGGGACACTTCCCCTGCTTCTTCCTCAGCGACAGCGGCATCTACTATTATGCCTCGCTTGCCGAAAACGCCCCGACCCGGCTCATCCCGCTATTCTGAGACTGCAAGGAGATTTCTGTATGAACACCCCAACCACTAAGCCCGAACGCAACTACGGCATCGATCTTCTCCGTATGCTGGCCATGTTTATGGTGGCCCTGCTCCACGTACTCGGCCAAGGCGGTATTTTGTCCTCCTATGGCAAGGACGGCTCGTTTCTCAAATACGAGATTGTCTGGCTTTTGGAGATCGCCGCCTACGGCGCCGTCAACTGCTATGCCCTCATCTCGGGCTACGTTGGCATCAAGGCCAAGCACAAATTGTCCGGCCTGATCTCGCTGACGCTGCAAACCACCTTCTATACCGTTCTCATTACCCTGCTGTTCAAGCTTTTCCGCCCCGAAACGGTGGCGACGATGGATATTGTCAAGGCCTTCTTCCCCTTCGCCTTCAAGCACTACTGGTATTTCTCGGCCTACTTCTGTCTGTTCTTCTTTTTGCCCTTTCTCGACAAGCTGCTTCTCAGCCTGTCGAAGGTACAGCTCAAGCGCATGATCGGGCTGTTGGTTTTGGTTTTCTCGTTGCTGCCTACGATTTTTATGCGCGATCTGTTTTTGGTAAACGGCGGATACAGCGCCCTTTGGTTAGCCATTCTCTATCTGATCGGCGGTGCTCTGCGTCTGCTTGATGTGGGGCAGAATT
>SVSA01000058.1 GCA_015064545.1 Oscillospiraceae bacterium
TTAGTTCCGTGCGTTGCTTTGGGGACAACTGGCTTAAATAACCTTGAAGCAATGAGAATATACCTTCTTCTATTCTGTGGGACTCCATAATCCTTTGCATAAAGCACTTTTTCATCCCACTCATAGCCCAAATCTTTTAGCATTTGTTTAAACCCATCTAAGACTTCTGCACCTTTACCTTTTAATCCAGGAACGTTCTCAACCAATACATGAGCTGGCTTTATATCTTTCACAAATCTGCCAAACTCAATTAGCAAATTAACCGACTTATGAGGAATCGGATTACCGTTCTCATCAAACGCTTCTCGTCTAAGCAAACTAAAAGGCTGACAAGGAGCACAACCAACAAGCATCACATTGTCATTGTCTTTCAGCTGCGGGAACTGACCTACCAAATCTTTTGGCGTTAATTCGCAAACATCGCAACACAAATATTTGCTCTGATTGTTGTTCTCATATGTTTTGCAACAATCGGGATTTGAATCTACTCCAGCTATCACTTGAATACCAGCATCAAGCAATCCGCGAGTCATTCCACCGCCACCACAAAAAAAATCTATACACCACATGGTTCCAGCTCCCTCGCTTCGCTGATTATTTTTTCTGCCTCTTCTACTATTTCCGATTGAGGGCACAATGAATCTATCCATCCCTCCACTGCAAGATCGGGAACACCTGGTCTACATGCAGTTTGCATATATGCCCATATAAGTCTTTCCTTATAAGGACTACTCAACGATACAACTTTCTGATAATTATTGGGAAGATCGCGAAGTTTAATCAAAATCAAGTTTTTCAAGTTTACAGCTATATCAGGCATAACACCCTCAATACCAGGAAGAGGCACCCATTGATTCAAAAAGCCAGTGTTGAAAACGGTTTGTAATTCTTCCTTTGTTCTCTCGTAAACAGCTCCATTGCCTTTATTAACCTTTAATATTCTCTCTATCGGGAAACATTTAGCTAATAATACAAATTTAACCTTGCCGTGCGCCATATCACAAGATTGGGTGAGAACAACAAAAAAATTGTTTTCGTAATCTACATCAGACAAAGGATTTTTTAGTCGAATAATATCCGCTGTAGAAAACTCTTCATTGATGGTCGGATATATGTATTGAGACCAAATTGGCAAATCATTGTTTGAATTTTCATTATCAAAATAAGCTTTGATTCGATTTCCGCACAATGCAGCCAATTTGCTGGAATCGGTTATTCCATCTTTCATCGCCAAATTGAAAAAATCGAACGATCTACGCATTGCCTTGTATGTTTCTTCTTGCACTTCTCTAATACATTGTACATATGGAGCCATTTTTTCAATGAAATCAATAACTGGTTTTTCGTCTCCCTTTGTAATGAATTCTATCAAAGGCGAAGGGTATTGTTCCTTTTCAATCGTTGATTCATTGATTTGACCAGAAAAAACACAAGTTGGACGGAAACGATGCTCCCAAATTTTTTCGAGAATATTGCATCCTTCAAAATTATCTTGGGCATTTTTCAAATCAACTATTATGATATCTGGGTCATATTCTTCTATCTTTGAAGATCCATCCACAAACTTATCATGGCAATAATCATACTCCTGATCATCGCAATAATCTACTATTCCCTGTATGTCTTCTTCTCTATCTTCAAAAAACAAAATTTTCATGTTAATTCCTCTTTCCTGGCAACAGTAATTTAAATGTAGCACCACCGTCTATTCTTCCAGGCATAACAACTGAGATATCCGCATCATATTTGCTCAACAATTCTGTTACAATAACAAGCCCCATGCCTACTCCGAACTTCTTTTTTGTAACTCCTGGTGAGAATATTCTGCCAACATCATTCTCGTCTATACCGGGACCATTGTCGCTTATTTCAATCATGATATGTTTCGCATCCTCTGATCTAACAACAATCTCAATATTGCGATCTTCTTTTTTGTTTTTTTGGCTTGTCCAATAGATTGCGTTATCAATAATATTGATCAAAACCGTTTGCAATTCGCCTCGATGCATGCTTACAATAAGATCTTCTCTGCAGTCGATTGTAATCTTAACATTGTTATCGATCACTTTCTTGTCCAAAAGTTCAATGCTGTTTTGGATTTCTTGAAGCAAATTGCAATAGTTCTTACGCTGGCGCAGTCCTGCATCAAAAATAGGAGCAAACGTGTTAGAAACATCTATCATTCTTTGATGTGCTAACACCGCATAATCATAACTTTTTTGTATTCTCTGATTGAACGGAGAATACTCTTTTTCTGTATAATCCAAATACCTCTTAACAGAAGTCATTCTGCCTCTTATTTCATGAATAATAAAACCAGAAATAGAACCCACAGATGCAACCTGGCCATAATACACAAGCCTGTCCTTTAAGTCCTCGATTTTTTCTTGAGTGTCGGAGCTGTAGTCCTTAACAATTTGAACCAAATCTTCTACCGTGGCGCCTGATTTTACTTTTTCTTCAACTTCGCTCAACAATTCTTGAGAATCCACACTGGAAAGAAGATCCGTTAAAGTACGACTTCCCTCGACACTATGATTATCGGTCTCTATTCTATCGCTTTTCCTAAGACCTTCAAGCAATTTAACGGCAGCCTTAATGATGGTTGTAAACTCTAAGTATTCAATTGTGTCTACTAACTTTTCTCTGTCTGTGGCATCTTTTATTTGAGGATTATACGAAGATGATATTTCGATAATACCGATGATTTGGTTAGTGCTGATTCTGTCACCCACACGACCAACTCTACGCAAATCCAAGCCAATCCAATCTCGAGAGGCTTCAGATTTTGGCAATACAAGAACACCATCTCTATATACACTTAAACCTTTGTACGCTCTCAACGTACTTTTGTATGCAGAGCGTTTCATAGAATAGAGTTCGGTAATATCCTGTATAGATTCGGCATCTCTATCCCACACACGAATTTCCATCTTGAAGGCTCCGCAAGAAGGGTTTTTAGAAGATAGAATCCGATAATTCTTTTGTGAGGTTTTATTCAACTCGCTTTGTAAATCTTCCAATATTTCATTCCAAGTCAGATTTCCAGCCAAATTGTTGCTGAAATCCAACCCCTTTTTTAAGGGAGAAAAAGAGTATGTCCATTCAACATTACCATTTGAGTCCACAGATGCATTATGTTAATGAAACAATTGATAGTGTTATTGACAGAACGTCGCTTACGCCACTCATGTGGGTGAGTAATGTGGTAAAGGATCTCGTCCAAATGGCACTTGATAGTTTTGTTATTCCACACCACAATGATATTAAAATATACGAAAAGGTAGAAAACCAAGATAGCTATAGAGTAGTTTTCGAGGATGTTAATTTGAAATATTCAATGAAAGATATAATCGAATATTGTTCTGTCGAATAATAACAAATGGGGATGGCTCGTTAATACGAGCCATCCCTTGACGCAGGTCTTTCTGGCAAAACACTGACATTTTGCCAATATAGTAATAATAAAATGTAGAATGTCGAGACTAGATCGACCATCTTTAGGTCTAAACTGTCGCAAGATGCGATAGTTTTATCATTGCAATTTTATATAGACAGAGTCACCAAGGAGCAATTGTATAATTGCGCCAGTCTTCGGAAGAAAAGCCCTCGGCTCCCTCGTGGTAGTAGACAACGCAGGAATCAACAAACGGCACACGAGTGATAGTGGGCGCATCGCCTTCAAACATGGCTTTTTTTAAGTTGTTGCTTCCGATAAAAGAAGCATCCAAATGTTTAATAGATTCAGGAAGAGTGATTTCCGTGAGGTTCGGTAAATGTCCGAAGGCGACCCCACGGATTACCTGTAGTCCTTGATTTAATGTTACAGATTTCAAATTTTTGCAGAGATTAAAAGCACCGTAATCAATTGCGAGTAAGCTGTTCGGAAACACAATTTCTTTTACTTTTGTATCGGAAAATGCCCCATGACCGATATAGGTAACGCCTTCTTCAAAGTCGATGGTTTCGATACCGGACTCACTAAAAATATGTAATCCCCAATCCGTCAAACTTGCAGGGATATTAATGTGCTTTAAGGAAGCACAGTTTTCAAAAGCGTAATTGCCAATTCCCGTAAGGGTATCCGGTAGCGTGATTGAAGAGAGCTTTGTGCAATTTAAAAATGCACTATTGCAGATTTGGGTTAGATTCTTTGACAAGACAACAGTTTCCAATGAAGAACAATTTGCAAACGCCTCTCCAAAAATAGAGGTAACCGTGTCGGGCAGGACAACCGAAACAAGGGTATTGTTGTTTGCAAAAGAAGAGACTGCAAGACAAACAACAGGCAATCCTTCAATCCGTTCAGGAATCACGACATGAGTATCCTTGCCAAGGTATTTAATGATGAATACCACTTGATTTTGAATGACACTATACTTAAAATTTTCCACCGGACTCTCTTTTAGCACGGTGCTTTCGGCATCGGTCTCGGAGGAAGCGGTGCTGTTTTCACTTCCCGTCGTTTTGTATGCTTCGTCACCTGTCTGACAGGCAACAAGGGAGAGCAGGAGAAACAGGGAGAGCAGGGTGGCGAAAAAGCGTTTGATTGACATAGCGTAGAGTCCTTTCTTTCAAGGTTATATTTATATTATACCATAGATCGCGGATGTTTGCAATAACTATTTTAACCCTGACACAGGCTGTCAGGGTTGTTTTTTATACTGTAACTGCAGCTGCAAAACAAAATGCTTTTACAGGATACAAAGGAGAAAAAACAATGGCAGGCAGAGATGTATTAAAGTAAGTAGATGCTTCCGATTACAGAGCAATAGTACGCGGTTGTCGTTTGGGGTATACGGAGCAGCAGTTACCCCCGGGGCAGTATCCGTTCGGCTACCAACGACATATCATGTAATGGTGTTTCACCAAAACCAATCAAGGAGGTAATTCTATGAGCAGACAAAATCCGTTCATGCGAGGCACAGGTGACCGCTGTTGCAACAACTGTCAAAACGGTGGACAAAATTTCGGCAATGATCAGCAATCATGCTGCGATGATGAAAAAGACAAGAATCCATGTGTAGTCTGTCCGCCCGGCCCGGAAGGTCCGCGGGGGCCCGAAGGGCCGAGGGGTCCTATAGGCCCGCAGGGTCCCGAAGGACCGAGAGGCCCTATGGGGCTTCAAGGTCCTGTTGGTCCGACGGGGCCGCAAGGACCAGTTGGCGCCCAGGGTCCACAAGGGGATGCCGGTCCGATTGGTCCTCAGGGTCCCACCGGAGAAAACGGTCCGATCGGTCCTCAAGGACCGCAAGGACCGCAAGGTCCTGCCGGTGATGCAGGTCCTGTTGGCCCACAAGGACCGGCAGGAGAAAGGGGGCCCGCAGGTCCCCAAGGTCCCATCGGCCCACAGGGACCCGCCGGTGATACCGGTCCCGTCGGTCCTCAAGGTCCGGTCGGTGCAACCGGTCCTGTCGGTCCCCAGGGCCCGGAAGGACCACAGGGTCCTCAAGGGGATGCCGGTCCGATTGGCCCTCAAGGGCCGATGGGTGCCACAGGACCTCAAGGGCCACAAGGTCCGGTTGGTCCCCAAGGACCTGTTGGTGATACCGGTGCGCAAGGCCCGCAGGGACTTCCCGGAGGTGTATTGAGTTATGCCGATTTCTATGCACTGATGCCGCCCGATAACGCGGCAACGGTAGCAATCGGCGCCGATGTCAGCTTTCCGCAAAATGGTCCGATCGCTAACACGAATATCGGTCGTCTCGGTCCGTCGACCTTCCATCTCGGTCCTATCGGCACGTATCAGATATTGTTTCAAGTCAGCGTTACTGAGGCCGGTCAGCTGATTCTGACATTGAACGGTCAGGACCTTGATTACACGGTAGCCGGTCGCGCAACAGGAGCGTCGCAGATTACGGGAATGGCTGTGGTAACAACAACGGAGGTGAACTCGGTTCTCACTGTCCGCAATCCCACAAGTAACGCTGCGGCACTTACCATCACGCCCCTCGCGGGCGGAACCCGCCCTGTGTCTGCGCATCTAACGATCACGCAGATAGCTTAATATTCCTGACAGAAGGATAAAAGCCTCCGACATAGCAATTGCTATGTCGGAGGCTTTTTTTCTCGATATCGGTTTTCTTATTACCGAGAGGGCATTATAGCTTCTTACTGTAAGACAGATGCTGAAAACGGGATTTAAGCAATCAGCCAAGGTTCGGCAGGCTTGCTGCGGCAATCGACTGTCCGACACGGCGGCTGCTTTCGTCAGGAAGATGAATGGTAATTTGGTCCGCCAGAGCAGGGAATTCGGCTTGAAGAACAGTTTCTGCCAGCTTGTGAATGCGATTGCCGCCCTCACCCGAGGAGACGCGGCCGAGAAGCAGGACATGACGGATATCATAGAACAAGGCATAGTAAGCAATGGCGTAGCCAAAATACACACCGATGGTGTCAAAGATTTTGGCGGCGCGCTCGTCGCCTTCGACCATGAGCTTTTGGACAGCCTTCAGCTTTTCGGCAGGCGAAGCATTCTCGTCAAGCGGAATGCCGGCGGCAGGTGCCAGCTTGATGACGGCATCCTGCGAGAAATACTTGACGCCGCATCCGTAGTCTCCCGACCATTCGTCAACCATTGCCTCTTTGTTATAGTCAACCGGGACAAAGGCAAGCTCATTGAGCCAACCCGTAATGTTACCGTTCGGATCGACATAGCCACCGGCTTCGCTGGTGCCCATCGCAACGCCCAAAACGTTGTTGTCGTTCAGATCCATTGCGCCGGCCAATGCCGTAACATCGCCATCGTTGGCAACCTCGATCGGCACATTACCGAGCACCTTGGCAATGTCGGTATACATGGTCTTGACCGTTTTTTCAAAGGCTTCGGGGTTTTCGTTTTTGACCTTAAGGAAGAGCGAGGAGGTCATGATGCGGTTGCCGATGACAACACCGGCTGTCGAAACACCGATGGCGTCAAGCTTTGGCATTTTCGAGGCGGCGGTCTTCATCGCATCCATAATGCCATCGTAATGGTACTGGGGGTCACTTTGCAGCTTCGGGAACCAGACAACCTCTTCGGAATAGACGGCTTCGCCGTTTACAACGGCACTGACCTTGCGGTCGCTTCCTCCGGCATCAAAACCGATGCGGCAGCCGTCAAGATGGCGTCCGACCGGTGTGGCGGATTCCGCTGCGGCCGGGGCTTCCTCGAAGGGAACATGTACGACCTCAAACGGTGCTTCGTAAACATCGGCCATAAAGTTACGGTCGAACTCACGGGAACCGCCGATGGCATACTGTGCCTTGATCTGTTCGGCAATCCGTTCGGAGCCGGCAACCGTAATCTTGTGTCCGCCACGTGTCCAAAGGAGCGTTTTTACAAGGCGTTCGACAAAGTCACGGTTTTCCTCGTCATGTCCGGTGTTTTCCGGGAAAATATCAACCGTAAATACGGAGGTCAAGCCATTGTTACGCTCCAGGGCGATAGTGAGCGGCTCACCACCGAAGGCTTTCACAGCCTCCTGAAACTCGCGGTATACGATCGATAGGGGCATAAAATCGGGATCAAGCGGCGCCTTAACTTTCAGAATCATAGGAAATACCTTCACTTTTTTGTTTTTAAGCAGGTTTTGGTTCCTGCTGAGCTTATACAAACTCAGTATAACAAATTTGTTTTCTCTTGCCAATGGATTATGGGGTTATATGCTGGTAAAAACATACCGTTTTTTTGTCTGGCGGATAAAAATACAGGCGATTACGGTCATGACGGTCCGATGAGGAATGAGGTTGAACAGAATAATGCCTCAAACCGAGGATAGGACCATGACAAAAGCGACGGTGCGTGGGCATCGTCGCTGAAATGTTATCTGCCAATCAGCGGACGCGAATCCAGATAGGCAAGATAGGACAGACGGTTTCCATCCGGGTCAATATCCTCGCGCACCGCAAAGCGGTCGGGGTGAACCAGATAGACCGCGGTAAGAAGATCGTAAATACGGCAGGTGCTTTCGCCTCGATGGCGCGCAAGCGAAACGGCCGCCGCCACGGCACGGCACAACAGGTCGTTTCCGTCGGGTGTGATGTGATAAAAATCGGTCAAGGGGTGATGACAACTGTCGAGGGTTGCCGTTACGTGCGGGAAAGCAACGCAGGCGGCAAAGGCGTCAACATCCAGCGCGTGGTTAAACTCGCGTCCGTTGAAATTGGGCGGTTCGGCCACATTACCGGCCATCATGACCAGGGGAAGTGCTCCTTTTTTCTTCAAAATATCCTGTGTGACCGTACAAGGGCCGAGACTGACGATGGTATAGTGCTCGTCGACATCCTTCAGCCATTCACTGTAGGACAAAAAGGGAACACCCTCGGGAACGGTATCGGGAACAAGCGGCAGAAAGTCACCAATGCCGTCGTTTCCGTGAATATTGGGAATCGGCTCACCATGCTGGGGGACGGCGGCGGTATCCACCAAACGAACATTTTCGGGACGGTTGGGGCAATGCGTCAGAATGCGACGCGCATTGCGTGCCGAGGTTTCCTCGGTAAAATTACCGGCAATCGGCAAAATATCGATGGTATTAAACAGCGCGGCATGATCGAGCAGATAGAGCGTGGCAACCATGTCGTCAAGACCGTAGTCACACAGCAGAGCAAGACTTCGTTTTTGGGACATAAAGGGCCTCCTTATAAATGTAGCGTTTCAGGATAAGAACAGTATACCAGAAAACGGGAAGAAAAGCAAGAGCGACACCGGATTTTCTCAGGAGGACTTCCTTGCCGCCTGATGCACGTAACACAAGCGAAAAGCGGTGCGCCGGTAACGAACCGAAGCACCGCTTTTTGATTTTACTTTTTCAGCCAAGTGGACGGAGAGAGTGCCAACAAGAGCGGGAAAATTTCCAGTCGACCGAACAGCATGGCGAAGGAAAGGAGCAGCGTCGCCGGATCTGAGAAGCCGGTATAGTTTGCCATTGGACCGACAGCCCCCAGACCGGGTCCGACATTGTTGAAGCAGGCGGCCGCGGCGGTAAAGATTGTCTCAAAGGAGAAGGGCTCGAGCGACAGCAAAAGAAGCAGAACAAAGAAGAGCAAGAAATAGGTGAGAAGATAGCCGTTGACACCGCTTAGCGTGGCGTCATCAACCTTTTTGCCCTCCATCTTGACCACGCCGACCGAGCGGGGATGAAGCATACGCTTAAGATCCCGACGGATCATTTTGATGGTCAGCAGGACACGCGAAACCTTGATACCGCCGGCCGTGGAGCCGGCACAGCCGCCGATAAACATCAGCACCACAAGGATCATCTTGGAAAAGCCGGGCCAGAGATTAAAGTCGGTGGTGGCGAAGCCGGAAGTCGTAGCGATTGAGACAACCTGGAAGGAGGAGTGACGAATCGCTTCGGACAGCGTTGCATAGAGGGGGATAATATTGATGGTAACGCTGATGATGGCAACGAAGACGATGGAGATATAGAACCAAAGCTCGCCGCTTTTCAAGACTGAGCGAAGCCGTCCGAGCAGAATCAGGTAATACAAATTAAAGTTAATGCCGAACAAGAACATGAAGATTGTGATCACCGATTGCAGATAAGGCGAGTATCCGGCCAAACTGTCTGCCTTAATGCCGAAGCCACCCGTACCGGCGGCGCCGAAGGCATGGAGAACACTGTCAAAGAGTGGCATCTTGCCGCATAAAAGGAAGAGAATCAGGAGGGTGGTCATGCCGATGTAAATGAGATATAGGATCTTAGCAGTTTCGCGGATTTTCGGTACCAGCTTACCGACAACCGGGCCGGGAACCTCGGCGCGCATGATATGAATGGAGCGTCCCGATTCGGAGGGGAAGATAGCCATGACAAAGACCAGCACACCCATACCCCCTACCCAGTGGGTAAAGCTCCGCCAAAAGAGCAGGCCGTGACTCATTGCCTCGACGTTGGTGAGAATCGAGGCACCGGTGGTGGTAAAGCCGCTGACCGTTTCAAAGAATGCATCGATATACGATGGTATTTCGCGGCTGATGAAAAAAGGAAGTGCTCCGACCGCCGACAAAAGAATCCAGGCCAGCGCCACAATGGCAAAGCCTTCGCGTGCAAAGATCGAGCGATCGGAGGTTTTGCCGGTCAGTAAAAGAACAAGACCGAGGGTAAAGGCGACCGCTGCGGTGCCAAGAAAAGACAGCAAAACCGTCCATTCGGCGTAAATTATGCTGACAATGGCGGGAAGAAGCAAAAGAAGTGCTTCAATCCAGAGGATGCGTCCCACCATGTATAGTACCATTTTCCGATTCATGATGTCCTCCTCAACGAAGAATATCGGATAGGTCGGAAAGACGCTGATTGGCAGCAACAAGGATCACGTGATCGCCGGCGAGGATGCAGTCATTACCGCCGGGAATAATGGTTTTCCGATCACGGATGATGCCGGCAATCAGGATATGAGGGCGCAGCGAGAGCTCCTTGAGAGGGATACCGACCAGACGCGGATCGTCCTTGACATTAAACTCCAGCGCCTCGGCATCACCGTCCATTAGCTTATAGAGGGTTTCCACACAGCTACCAAGCGAGTTTTGCAGTGCGCGGGCATGACGAACGAGAATGTCCGCAACGGTTTTTTTGGGAGATACGATGGTATCGAGCCCCAGCTTTTCCGCCATAGCGGCAAGCTCGTCGCGATTGACCTTGGCAATAATTTTCGGCACCTTTTGCGAGGCGGCAAAAATTGAGATCAGAATGTTCTGTTCGTCGTTGCCGGTCAGCGCCACAAAGGCATCAAGGGAACGTAAGCCTTCCTCCAACAGGAGCTCCTGACGGGCGCCGTCGCCGTGAATAATGACGGCTTTGGGGAGCGCCTCGCAGAGCTCTGCGGCAACCTTTTCGTCGCGTTCAATAATCTTGACGTGGCAGCCGATGCCAATCAGCATATCGGCTAAATACCGTGCGGTGCGGCTGCCGCCGAGAATCATCACATTTTTGGCCTGCTTCTGAATCATGCCGAGGGAACGTAGGAACTTGTGAATTTCGGTCGGAGCTGCCGTAATACCAATCCGATCCTCGCCCTGCAGGACAAAATTACCGTCGGGAATGATGACCTCATCGCCGCGGCGCACACAGCAGATCAGAACCGTAGCCTTATATTTTTCGCGCAGCTCGCTCAGCTTAAGACCGTGGAGAACCGAGTCGGGCTTCAGACGCAGCTCAATCATTTCCATGTGGCGGCGTGAGAAGGTCTCGATTTTGATCGCCGAAGGGAATTTCAGAATGTGGTAGAGCTCGGAGGCCGCTAAAAGCTCGGGATTGATGGCCATGGAAAGCTCAAGCTGTTTGCGCATGAAGTTAAGACTGTTATCGTTATACTCGGGATTGCGAATACGGGCCACCGTATTTTTGGCGCCGAGACGCCGTGCCAAAAAGCAGGCAAGCATATTCAGCTCGTCAGAGCCTGTGACGGCCAAAAAAAGCTCTGCTTTGCCGACATCGGCCTCCATCAGAACATCGCTGTCAACGCCATTGCCGCAAACGGCCATGAC
This sequence comes from Oscillospiraceae bacterium, assembly GCA_015064545.1. Lineage (GTDB taxonomy): Bacteria > Bacillota > Clostridia > Oscillospirales > CAG-272 > Colimorpha_A. The sequence continues at coordinate 11,468 of SVSA01000058.1, forward strand.
ATCATAAATATTTGTTAGCTCGGCGATTACGGCAGGATTAGGATCAATGGCGACAATGTCGTGTCCTTCCTTGACCAGATTCTCGAGAATGGTCGTTCCGATTTTGCCGCAGCCTGCGATAATGATCTTCATGTTTTTCCTCTCAGTTTACAAAGGATAACATTAATTATATCACATGTGGCTAAATAATGCAACAGTATTATCGATTTATTGGCAAAAAAAGATAAATCCCTCCACAGAAATGCAGAGGGATCTTATGTACGGTTGGTATTTGGCAGCTTATGTTCGCTCCTCACCGCCCCATTCCACGACTGTGAAGCCGTGACGGACAAAGGGCTCGATACGCTATACGCTGCGCG
>SVSA01000059.1 GCA_015064545.1 Oscillospiraceae bacterium
CGCCATCCGAGATTTCCAGAATCGAAACATCGAAGGTACCGCTACCGAGGTCAAAGATCATGATGCGCTGATTGTTTTCCTTATCCATACCGTAAGCCAGAGCGGCAGCGGTCGGCTCGTTGATAATACGCATAACCTCAAGACCGGCAATCTTACCGGCGTCCTTGGTTGCCTGACGCTGAGCATCCGAGAAATAGGCGGGAACGGTGATAACCGCCTTGGTTACCTTGGTACCGAGATAGGCCTCGGCATCGCTCTTCAGCTTCTGCAGGATCATGGCTGAAATTTCCTGAGGGGTGTAGTTCTTGCCATCAATGGCTACTTTATAATCCGAGCCCATGTGACGCTTGATCGACATAACGGTCTTGTCGGGGTTCGTAATTGCCTGACGCTTGGCAACCTGACCGACAATACGCTCGCCGGTCTTGGTGAAGGCCACAACCGAAGAGGTCGTTCTAGCTCCCTCGGGATTGGGAATTACCACAGGCTCGCCGCCCTCGAAGACAGCCACACAAGAGTTGGTCGTACCAAGGTCAATACCGATAATCTTTTCCATAATTCATTTCCTCCATATCAATGAGTATTCATTTTCAAATTCAGTTTGCCACTTTTACCATGGCGTATCTTATGATTTTATCGCCTTTTTTATATCCTTTGAGCAGGACTTCGGCGATCACGTTTTCCCCCAAGGATTCATCCTCGACATGGAAAATCGCGTTATGCAGATTGGGATCAAATTCGTCGCCGACAGCGCCGAATTCCTCGACACCGAGCTTTTGCAAAATCTCGGTAAATTTGGTCAGCGTCATGGTCACACCCTGCGACAGCTTGCTGTCGTCGGCATAGGCCATCGCCATTTCCAGCGTATCCTTGATAGTCAGAATTTCGCTGAGCACATCGCCGACCGCATCGGCATACACGCCCTCCCGTTCTTTTTGCGCGCGCTTGCGGAAGTTATCATATTCGGCAAGCATCCGGGTGTAACGGTCATTCAGCTCCTCAAGAGAGGCATGCAGTGCTTCGTTTTCTTCACGAAGCTTTTTGTCCTCCTTGCGGCTTTCCTTTTTTTCTTTGTCGTTTTTTTGCTTTTTGGTGTCCTCGGCAACAGGCTCGGCTTCTGTTACCGTTTCCTCAACCGGTTCGTTCTTGATTTCGTTCACGGTTCACGGTCCTTTCGCTAAGATTTTCCCTCATCTGAGCTTCCATCCGAAAGCCGCGGCGAGGTATTGAGAAGATCCGAGAGATTCTCGGCTATATATTCGACGGTCGAAACGACCTTGGAATAATCCATACGGCGCGGGCCCAACACACCAATGACACCGACCACACGTCCGCCCACCTTGATTTTCTGGAAAACGAGTGCGGAATTTTTCATTTCCTCCACGCCGTTTTCCGAACCGATGATAACCTGTGGGCCGTTTTCTTCGGAGGGGGCCTCCGAAACCAGCTTCAGAATATCACGCTTCTCTTCCAGAACGCTCAACAGCTCCTTGAAGGCATGCGCATCGGCATATTCGGGATATTCCAGCAGATGATTCACACCGGTCATACGGAGATCACCGGGATCCGCTTCGCTCAGGGTTTCGCAAATCTGCTTAACCACAGGACCAATCAAGCCCTCGCCTTCGCCAAAGCTTCGCTCCATCTCAATGACAAGAGATACGGTGATCTCTTCGAGACGCAGGCCGGCAATTCGCGTATTCAGCTGAAGCTCCAAACGATCCAGCATAGCCTGGTCGATCGGAAACTCGGTATGAATCTGCCGGGTTTTAATATTCCCTGCGCCATCGATCATAACGAGCATAAAGTGCTCTTTCCCAAGCAAAACGGTTTTAAAACGATCGATCACGGCGGTACTGACCTTAGGTTTAATGGCAAGCGAGGTATAATTGGTCAACGCCGCCGCCAGATGGGTTGCCGTTTCGAGAAGGCGGTCGATTTCGGCCAATCGGCTTTTGGCGAGGGCATTCATCCTTACCAGCTCTTGCTGAGACATGCGGTATTTCTGCATCAGCGAATTGACGTAGAAACGATAGCCGTATTCCGACGGAACACGCCCTGCCGAGGTATGCGGCTGCTCCAGATAACCGAGCGATTCGAGCTCTGCCATCTCGTTACGGATCGTAGCAGACGAAAGGGCGATCTGCTTATGCTGTGTCAGGTACTTGGAGCCGACCGGCTCGCCTTCCTTGACATGAGCTTCGATAATAGCTTTCAAGATCATTTTTTTACGATCATTCAGCTCTCCGCCGTTGCCACGCATCTCTTGCACCCCTTCCCTCTCTCTTGTTTTAGCACTCTAAGATGTCAAGTGCTAAACTACGATATAAATGTACCACGATTTTTCCCCCTTGTCAAGAACTTTTTCGGGATTTTATGTTAACAAATTGTAAATCAGAGTGCGCGAGTGCTAAAATCGCTGCCAGACACAGCAAAAGAGACATCTGCCGATTGGCAGATGTCTCTTTTCTCTCAGATTATTCCAATTCAAAGGCACCGGTATACAGCTGGTAGTACGTTCCCTTTTCCGCAATAAGCTTTTCGTGATTGCCACGCTCGATGATGCGGCCGTGATCGAGCACCATAATCACATCGGAATTCATAACGGTAGACAGGCGGTGGGCAATGACAAAGACCGTGCGTCCTTCCATCAGCTTATCCATACCGCGTTGCACAATCGCTTCGGTACGGGTATCGATGGAGGAGGTTGCCTCGTCCATGATCATAACAGGCGGATCGGCAACAGCCGCGCGTGCAATCGAAATCATCTGACGCTGACCCTGCGAAAGATTGGCGCCGTTATTGGTCAGCTCGGTCTGGTAACCGTTCGGCAAGCGCGAAATGAAATCATCGGCACCCACCAGCTTGGCGGCGGCAATGCATTCCTCATCGGTTGCCTCCAGGTTGCCGTATCGAATATTATCCATAACGCTTCCCGTGAAAAGATTGACCTCCTGTAGCACGATGCCGAGGGAACGGCGCAGGTCAGCCTTACGGATTTTATTGACATTGATGCCGTCGTAGCGGATTTTTCCGTCGGCAATATCATAGAATCGGTTAATCAGATTGGTAATCGTCGTTTTACCGGCACCTGTCGCACCGACAAACGCCACCTTTTGTCCCGGCTCGGCGTAAACCGACACATCGTGCAAAACCGGCTTTCCTTCTTCATAGGCGAAATCCACATTCTCCATCCGAACATCGCCGCGAAGCAAGGTATAGGTGAGCGTACCGTCGCTGTGAGGGTGCTTCCACGCCCACATACCGGTATGATGATCCGCTTCCACCAGCTTGCCGTCCGGAGCGTATGCGGCATTAACGAGGGTAACATAACCGTCATCCTCCTCGGGCTTCTGGTCCATCAGCTCAAAGATACGCGAGGCACCGGCCAAGCCCATAACAATCGAGTTAATCTGTTGGGAAAACTGGTTGACATTACCGGTAAACTGCTTGGTCATGTTCAAAAACGGAACCACAATATCAATCGTAAAGCCAAAGGCTACCAGATTGCCGGCGGTAAACAGGCCGCGCAGACTCGGATTTACCAAGCCCGACACCAGGAATACGCCGCCCGCCACAGCACAAATCACATACAGAATATTACCGATATTCATAATGATCGGGCCAAGGCAGTTGGCATACGCATGCGCACGGAAGCTGTTGGCAAACAGCTCCTCATTGAGCTGATCGAAGCCCTCCTTCGCCTCCTCCTCATGACAAAAGACCTTGATAACCTTTTGGCCGTTCATCATTTCCTGCACATAGCCCTCACTCTGCGCAACCGACTTCTGCTGACGCATAAAGAACTTTGCCGAGCCGCCGCCGACCTTGCCGGAAACCATCATCATGAAGAATACACCGACCAGCACAACAAGCGTCATCCAAACGCTGTACCACAGCATGATGCAAAGCACCGAAACCACAATAATCATCGACTGCAGGAGCGAAGGTATAGACTGCGAAATCAGCTGGCGAAGGGTATCAATATCATTCGTATAATAGGACATGATATCGCCATGCTTATGGGTATCGAAATATTGAATCGGAAGATTTTGCATCCCATCGAACATACGGCGGCGCATTTTATTCAGATATCCCTGCGTAATGACCGCCATCATTTGGTTATAGGCAGTAATACAGAGCAGTGACAAAAGATACAGTCCGACCAGAATGAGCACGAGCGGAATAATTTCCTTTGAGGCCTCCGCCCACGCTTCGGCTCCGAATTTCTTCTCTTCCCAGTACACACGAATCACCGCCAGCACACGCTGTTGAAACACCGCCGGCACCGAGGAAACGATCGCCGCAAAGACAATGCTGACGAGCGTGATGGGAAACAAAACGGGATACGACTGAAAGACCAATTTCAAGACGCGTCCGAGAACCTTAAAGTCGATCTTCCGTCCGCCGGGACCGGGAACACCCTTGGGGGGACGTGCAGGACCCTTATTCATTCTCCTCATCTCCTTTCGTCTGCTGTTCGTAGATTTCGCGGTAGATGGCATCGTTGGCAAGCAGCTCGCTGTGCGTACCGGCCGCGGCAATCTTACCGTTTTCCATCATCAAAATCAAGTCGGCATCCATAACCGAGGTGACACGCTGAGCAATAATGATTTTGGTTGTTTCGGGAATAAACTTCTTAAAGCCGGCGCGAATCATCGCATCGGTACGGGTATCCACGGCGCTGGTCGAGTCATCCAGAATCAGAATTTTGGGGCGCTTGAGCAACGCACGCGCAATGCAGAGACGCTGCTTCTGACCGCCCGATACATTGGTGCCTCCCTGCTCGATCTTGGTATCGTAGCCATCGGGGAAGGACGAGATAAATTCATCGGCGCAAGCTAAGCGGCACGCCTCCCGAATCTCCTCGTCGGTGGCATTTTCGTTACCCCAGCGAAGATTTTCCTTGATCGTTCCCGAGAACAGCAGATTCTTTTGCAGAACCATGGCCACCTCGTTACGAAGGGATTCCACCGCATATTCGCGGACATCCACACCGCCGACCTTAACCGAGCCGGTACTCACATCATACAAGCGGGGAATCAGCTGTACCAATGTCGATTTACTGGAGCCGGTACCGCCAAGAATACCCACGGTCATACCGGAACGGATATGAAGATTGATATCCGCCAGCGCATAACGCTCTGCCTTCGCCGAATACTTAAAGCTGACATTCTCAAAATCCAGCGATCCATCCTGAACCACAGTAACCGGATTCTCCGGATCGGTCAGCACCGATTCTTCGCGCAGCACCTCGGCAATACGCTTGAAGGATTCGGCAGACATGGTAAGCATGACATAGATCATCGACAGCATCATCAGCTGCATCAGCACCTGCATGCCGTAGGTAAGCATCATAGAAATTGAGCCGAGGCTGATACCGTTGGCTCCGCCGGTCTCAATAATCAGCTTTGAGCCGACAATCAAAAGGAAGATCAGATTGAAATACATACAGATCTGCATGATCGGCGAGTTCAGCGCAACAATACGCTCCGCCTTCGTAAAATCACGGCAGATGGAATCGGCGGCTTTGCCGAATTTTGCTTTTTCGTATTCTTCCCGCGAGAAGCCCTTGACAACACGCATGCCACGCACGTTTTCTTCAATCGATTCATTCAGATGGTCGTATTTGCGGAAAACCGAACGGAAAGCCGGCATAGCCTTGCGTGCCACAAACAGAAGGCCGAGCACCAGAACCGGAATCACAACGACAAAAGCAAAGGCCAGCTCCTTACCCTCGCGAAACGCCATAATAATCGAAAAAACAAGAAGCATGGGTGCGCGAATCGCAGTACGGATAATCATCATAAATGACATCTGCGCATTGTTTACGTCGGTTGTCATACGAGTCACAAGCGAAGACGAGGAGAACTTATCGATATTCTCAAAGGAATATTCCTGAATCTTATAGAACATATCCTTGCGAAGATTTCTGGCAAAGCCGGCGGATGCCTTCGCGCAGGTAACAGCGGCAATACCACCGCAGCACAAGGACAGAAGTGCCATAAGAACCAAGCGCAGACCGATGGCCAGGATATCCGTTACGGCCGCGCCGCCATTCTGAATGACATCGATCAGATCCTTGGTGATCGCGGGAATAAAGACCTCAATGACCGCCTCACCCATAATAAAGATCAGCGTCAAAATCGCCGGGAGCTTGAACTCCCGAACCGATTTAAAAATGGTTTTGAACATACATCATTTCCTTTCTGCTAAGGGAAGGTTACGTAGAAAGATTGGCACCGATACGCTCGGCAAGAGACACAAAGGTTGCGATCTCCTCGTCCGACAGTCCCTCGCAAAGCTGTTTTTCGAGCGCATCGATTTCCTGCCGCATCCGTTCTTGAATATCCACAGCGAGCGGTGTCAGGATCAGTTTCTTCAAACGGCCGTCGGTCGAGACCGGCTCCTTGACGATCAGTCCTTTCTTCTCCATCAGCTGAAGAATCGAGGTCATGGTTGAGCGACGCACCGAAAAACGGTTTTCAAGATCTCGCTGAAAAACATCGCGGTCGCGATTGTCGTACAGATAGCGAACCACCCAGCCATGAACCGCCGTCGCGCTGTCGCCGAATTCTCGTGCGGCCGCCGCCGAAACATGGCGTCCGATCTTGTTATTCAGACAGCGGACCACGATGCCGATCGGATTTCTTTTTTCCATGAGACTCCTTTTCTTTCGAACCACTTTGTTAGTGTTCGAACATTTTTTGTTAGCGCGCTAACATTATAGCGCTGTTACCGACAAATGTCAAGGGAAGGAAAGGTTAATAATCCGTAAACTTCCTTTGTGCATTTTTTCGCGATCAAACCGGCCGAGTCCAAAGGAATTTTTCCGTTTTTTCGGCCGAACGGTTGTTTTCACAAAATTCTCTTGACTTTCGCCGCCGTTTCGGAGTATACTGTTATATATCCCAAATGGAAAGGAACCGTTACATGAAACCCATTCGGCGCGGCCTCTGTCTCCTTGCCGCTCTTTTTCTGCTGGGCACGGCGTTAGCCGCCTGCTCGATGCCGTCCGCTACCGATGACGGCAAGCTACGTCTTGTCACAACCTGCTTCCCTCTTTACGATTTTGCCTCACAGATTGTCGGCGATCGGGCTGAGGTTACCCTTCTGCTGAAGCCGGGAGAGGAAAGCCACTCCTATGAGCCCACCCCCAAGGACATTCTTGCCATACGAAACTGTGATCTGTTTCTCTGCATCGGCGGTCAATCGGATCGCTGGGTAACAACATTGATTGGCGGCGATGACATGAAGCACCTGCGGGTTCTTTCGCTGATCGATTGCGTAACCCCACTTGTATCGCACGAGGACGAGCACGAGCATGAGGTCGGTGAGGAAACCGTCACCTACGATGAACACATCTGGACCTCCCCCACGAACGCACAAGCTATGGTCAAGGCGATCCGCGATGCCGTGATTGCCATCGATCCCGACAACCGATCGCACTACGAGGAACGCTCGGTTGCTTATCTTGCCGAGCTGACGGCGCTCGACTGCGCGCTGCGCACACTCGTCGATCGTGCGGAACGAAAAACGCTTCTTTTCGGCGATCGCTTCCCATTTCTGTATTTCGTCAATGCCTACGGTCTTACCTATTATGCCGCCTTTTCGGGATGCTCGGAGGAAAGCGAGGTCTCAGCGGCCACGATTGCTTTCTTAATTGACAAGGTTCGAAGTGAGTCCCTTCCGGTTGTTTTGATCACCGAGCTTTCTTCGGGACGGATTGCCGAGAGCATCGCTGAAGCCACCGGCGCCACTATCCTTTCCTTACATTCCTGCAATAATATTACCGCCGATGAAGCCGCAAGCGGTGTCACCTACTTGTCTCTCATGCAGCAAAACCTTACCGTCTTGCGTACGGCTCTCGGCGAAAGGAGCGAAACCACATGATTCCCCGCAACTTGTTACCCACCAACTGCTCATGCGGCAAAACCCATACGGCCTCGGTTGACGAGGTTATCCTCGGCCGAGGCGCCGTCAACCGGCTTCCCGAGGCTTTGCACCGCTATGCGGCATCGCACATTTTTCTGCTTGCCGACCAAAACACGATGGCGGTCGCCGGAAACCGTGTCAAGGACATTCTGACAGCGAACGGCTTCACGGTATCGGATTATGTCTTTCCGCACGGTCATGTCCATCCCGACGAGCAGGCGGTCGGCAGTGTCGTCATGCATTTTAACCACGCCTGCGATTTTGTTCTCGGCGTCGGTTCGGGTGTTATCAACGATCTGGCCAAAATCGTCGCTCGTACCGCCAACAAGCCGCTCGGTATTGTTGCCACCGCCCCCTCCATGGATGGTTATGCCTCCGACACCTCCTCGGTCACACGCGACCGGCTCAAGCTTTCGCTATCGACACGTGCGCCCTCTCTCATTATCGGTGATACCGATATTCTGAAAACTGCACCGGTTCCCATGCTTCTTGCCGGCCTCGGCGATATGCTGGCCAAGTATATCAGTCTGGCCGAATGGCGGATTGGGGAAGCGATCTGCGGAGAATACTATTGCGAGGCTGTTGCCGAGCTCGTGCGCCGTGCACTCCAATGCTGTCTTTCCCATGCAGACGGACTCCTGCAGCGGGAGGACGCCGCGGTGGAGGCGGTGTTTGAAGGCTTGGTCATCAGCGGTCTTGCGATGAGCTATGCCGGACTTTCGCGTCCCGCCTCAGGGGTTGAACACTACATCTCCCATCTCATCGATATGCGCGCCGCCGTCTTCGGCACACCGGCCGACCGTCATGGCACACAATGTGCGGTTGGCACCCTGCTTGCCGTTGAGCTTTACGAAAAGCTTCGCACCTTTACACCCGATCGGGCGGTTGCCCTTGAGGCTGTCGCTCGCTTTGACTGGGAGGAGCACACACAGGCACTCCGTTCCCTGCTTGGTGATGCGGCAGAACCGGTCATCGCCGCCGAGGCTATCGAACATAAATATGATCCGTCCCGTCACGCCATCCGTCTTGAGCGCATTCTCTCGCAGTGGCCCTCACTGATGGCCATTCTTGAGGAGGAACTGCCCCGTAAGGAGGAGCTTCTTTCGCTTTACGACCGTCTTGGTATGCCGAAAACACTGGACGAGCTGGGAACGGACAAGGCGCTCTTCCCCGCCATGCTGCGAGCCACCGCCGATATTCGCGATAAATATATTCTGTCTCGCCTTCTTTGGGATCTCGGCTTGACCGATGCCGTCCTTTCGTAACCGAATAACACCAAGACCGTTCGGACTTGGTGTTTTTCTTCCAAAACCGTAAAAAGGCCTTTACTTTTTGGCAAAACTGTGGTACAATACCACTATCATAGAAAAACATTTGTTCGACAGAGGCGTCTTATGGATAAGTTCATTCTTCACAGCGATTATCAGCCTACCGGCGACCAGCCGGAAGCGATTGAAAAGCTTGTTGACGGTCTGAATGCCGGTTATCGCGATCAAACATTACTCGGCGTCACGGGATCCGGAAAAACCTTTACGATGGCAAACATTATCGCCCGCGTGAACCGTCCGACGCTTGTGTTGGCTCACAATAAAACGCTCGCCGCCCAGCTTTGCTCCGAGTTTCGCGAGTTTTTCCCCGAAAATGCGGTGGAATATTTTGTATCCTACTACGACTATTATCAGCCCGAAGCCTATATTCCCGGCAAGGATATTTATATTGAAAAGGATTCGATGGTCAACGATGAGATCGATATGCTGCGGCACAGCGCCACCTCGGCGTTGTTTGAGCGGCGCGATGTGATCATTGTCTCATCGGTCTCCTGTATCTACAGCCTCGGCGATCCCGAAGACTATACCGAGCTGATGATTTCGCTCCGTCCCGGCATGCCGATGGAGCGTGATACCCTGCTGCACCGCTTGGTTTCAATCAACTACGACCGCAACGATATCGGCTTTGAACGAAACCGTTTCCGAGTGCGCGGCGATGTCGTTGAAATCTACCCGCCCTCCTCCGACGGCAAGATTTTGCGTGTCGAGTTTTTCGGTGACGAAATTGACCGCATTTCCGAGATCAATCATCTCACCGGTGAGCTCATCCGCGAAATGCGCTATGCCTCGATCTTTCCTGCCACCCACTACGCCACCACCGACGATAAGCGCGAGGAGGCGCTGAAGGAGATTGAAGAGGAATTAGAGGAGCGCGTCGCCTTCTTTCAATCTCAGGGCAAGCTGATCGAGGCGCAGCGTATCGAGGAGCGCACCCGATATGATATGGAGATGATCCGTGAAATCGGTTACTGCTCGGGGGTGGAAAATTACTCTCGCATTTTTTCGCGTCGCGAGCCGGGGACCACACCGTACACCCTTATGGACTATTTTCCCAAGGATTTTCTTCTTTTTGTTGATGAGTCCCACGTCACCCTGCCGCAGGTTCGCGGCATGAGCGGCGGCGATCGCGCGCGCAAGAGCAATCTGGTGGAATATGGCTTCCGCCTACCGTCGGCCTTTGATAACCGCCCTCTCTTCTTTGATGAATTCGAAAGCAAGATTCATCAGTCCATCTACGTCAGCGCCACCCCGGCGGCCTATGAAAAGGAGCGCTCGGAACAGATTGTCGAGCAGGTCATCCGCCCGACAGGACTGATCGATCCCGAGATCGAAATCCGCCCCATTGCCGGGCAGGTTGATGATCTGATGGGCGAAATCCGCCTACGTGCCGCCAAGGGCGAGCGCGTGCTTGTCACCACGCTCACGACCAAAATGGCCGAGGACCTGACCGAATATCTTGAGCTCAATTTGATTAAGGTCAAGTATATTCATCACAATGTCGAAACGATGGAGCGCATGGAAATCATTCGCGACCTCCGTCTTGGTGTTTTTGATGTTCTCGTCGGCATTAACCTGCTCCGCGAGGGCCTGGATATTCCCGAGGTTTCGCTGGTTGCTATTCTCGATGCCGACAAGGAAGGACTCCTTCGCTCCGAAACCTCCCTCATTCAGACGGTCGGCCGCGCCGCCCGTAATGCCGAGGGCAAGGTCATCCTGTATGCGGATGTTATGACACGCTCCATACGCGCCGCCGTGGACGAAACCGAGCGTCGACGCAAAATTCAAATGGCCTATAACGCCGCCAACGGCATCACTCCGCAAACCATCAAAAAGGCGGTTCGCGAAAAAATTGAAATCGGGCTCGGTGCCGCCAAGGCCGATAAGGCGCTTTCCGACCGTGCCTCCCAAAAGCTCTCGAAAGCCGAAAAGAAGGATCTGGCCGAGGAGCTGACCAAGCAAATGAAGGAGGCCGCGCGGTTATTGGATTTCGAGCGTGCCGCCTATTTGCGCGACCGCATTCGCGCCCTGCAAACCAATTAACCACCCTCCTTTTCCCTTATATTACTTCGATACACGGAGAACTTTTTAAAGAATTACGAATATGTCATATCCAAAAATCATCATTAAGGGCGCACGCGCCAATAATCTGAAAAACATTAATCTGGAAATCCCTCGTGATAAGCTGGTTGTTTTTACCGGCCTGTCCGGCTCGGGCAAGTCCTCCCTCGCCTTTGACACGCTATATGCGGAGGGACACCGCCGCTTTGTGGAATCGCTGTCCTCCTATGCGCGTATGTTCTTGGGACAGATGGACAAGCCTGATGTCGATCTTATTGAGGGTCTTTCTCCTGCCATTTCAATCGATCAAAAAACCACCTCGAAAAACCCTCGTTCCACGGTGGGCACCGTGACCGAGATTTACGACTATCTCCGATTGATGTATGCGCGCATCGGTGTTCCGCATTGTCCTGTTTGCGGAAAGGAAATCCGCCAGCAATCGATCGACCAGATCCTCGACGACATTCTCACACTACCCGTCGGCACAAAATTTTT
>SVSA01000060.1 GCA_015064545.1 Oscillospiraceae bacterium
TTGTCCTTGGTAACGGCTGGGAGTATGCAGGCGTGTATGCCGATGAAGCCATTACCGGAACCAAGGACAAGCGCGACGGCTTCCAAAAGCTCCTCACCGAATGCCGAAACGGCAACGTGGATATGGTCATCACCAAGTCAATCAGCCGTTTTGCCCGGAACACGGTCACACTTCTTGAAACGGTGCGAGAGCTGAAGGAGCTGGGCGTTGACGTGTACTTTGAGGAGCAGAACATCCATACCACAAGTGCGGACGGAGAGTTGATGCTCACCATTCTCGCTTCCTACGCCCAGGAGGAGAGCCTTTCGGTCAGCGAGAATATGAAGTGGCGCATCAAGAAGAACTTTGAGGATGGCAAGCCTTGGAGCGGATTCGTTCTTGGTTACCGCTGTGAAAACGGACAGTATGTAGTAGTTCCCGAGGAAGCCGAGGTGGTTCGTCGCATTTATCGTGAGTACCTTGAAGGCTTGGGCGCAACCGCCATTATGAAAGGTCTGAACGATGACGGCATTCGCACAAGAACAGGAAAGCCGTGGCGCATTGGCGGTGTTCTCAAGGTTCTGAAGAACTACAATTACACGGGCAACCTTCTCTTACAAAAGACCTACAGCGAAAACCACCTCACCAAGCGTAAGATGATTAACTGCGGAGAGCAACCGCAGTATCACGTCGAAGGAGCACACGAAGCCATCATAGACCTTGTCACCTTTGAGGCAGTTCAGGAGGAGATCGAAAGACGAGCCGAATACTATGCGCCGACCAAGAAGTCTACCTCCTACCCCTTTACGGGACTCATCGTATGCGGTACTTGCGGAAAGCATTATAGGCGCAAGACCACGGCAAGCGGTGTCATTTGGGTCTGCACCACCTACAACACCCACGGCAAAAAAGCCTGTGCCTCCAAGGCAATACCCGAGAGCACTCTTTACGAGCTGACCGCAAATATCCCTCTCGGTGATTTAACGGCTATCAGAGCCGAGAACGGTAACACCTTGGTATTCTGCTGGGGGGACGGCACACAAGCCGTTAAACGATGGAAAGACCGCTCCCGTGCCGAGAGCTGGACGGAAGAAATGAGAGAAGCCGCCCGACAAAAGACTCTCGCACGGATGGCAAACAAGTAAAGGAGGATGCTATGGCAACCAAGAATGTAACCATTATACCCGCCACCATTAGCCAGCGGACACGAAAATCGGCTCAAGCGCAGAACCGACGCCGAGTGGCAGGCTATGCCCGTGTATCCACCGACAGCGATGAGCAGTTCACCTCCTATGAGGCGCAGGTCGATTACTACACACAGTATATCAAGAACAACCCCGAATGGGAGTTCGTAAAGGTCTATACCGATGAGGGCATTTCCGGCACGAACACAAAGAAACGAGAAGGCTTCAACCAAATGGTCGCAGATGCCATTTCGGGCAAGATAGACCTTATCATTACCAAGTCGGTTAGCCGTTTTGCGAGAAATACGGTAGACAGCTTGACCACCATACGAAAGCTCAAGGAAAAAGGCGTTGAGGTCTTCTTTGAAAAGGAAAACATATGGACATTCGATTCCAAAGGTGAGCTTCTTCTTACGATAATGTCATCACTTGCACAAGAGGAGTCAAGGTCAATTTCCGAGAACATCACCTGGGGCAAGCGTAAGCAGTTTGCTGACGGAAAGGTCAGCCTTCCGTATAAGCAATTTCTTGGTTACCGCAAAGGCGCAAACGGTCTGCCCGAAATCGTCCCCGAGGAAGCTGAAATCGTAAGGCTCATATACCGAATGTTTATGGAGGGCAAGTCGCAAAGCTATATTGCGAGGTACCTGATGGATAACAATATTTCGTCCCCGAGCGGTAAAAAGACCTGGCAGGTCAGCACCGTGGAGAGCATTCTTACAAACGAAAAGTACAAGGGCGATGCCAGACTTCAAAAGACCTTCACCACCGACTACCTCACCAAAAAGATGAAAATCAACGAGGGCGAGGTTCCGCAGTATTACGTTGAGAACAGCCATCCTGCCATCATCGATACGAAAGCGTGGGATATGGTTCAGGGCGAGCTTCGCAGACGAAAGGAATCTTCACGGCGTACCACCTCGCAGAGTCCGTTTTCCGGTAGAGTTTTCTGCGGTGATTGCGGTGAGCCGTACGGTCCCAAGGTATGGCACTCCAACAGCCAATACCGCCGTGTGATATGGCAATGCAACCATAAGTTCAAGGGCGGTGAAAAATGTGCCACGCCCCACCTGACCGAGGTCGCGCTCAAAGAGTATACGAGGCAGGCATTGAGCTTTCTTATTGAAAACCGAGAAGCCTTGATTGAGGATGGACGGCTTGTCAAGGCTGCGCTTTCCGATCACACCGAAATCGACGCCGAGCTTCGTGCGGTTGCCGAGGAGATGGAGGTGGTGGCAGGGCTGATTGAAAAAAGTATCGCCACCAATGCGATAACGGCTCTTGACCAGGACGAATACGCCAAAACCTATGAGAGCCTTACAGAAAGATACCAAGCCTTGCAGAAGCGTTATACGACTCTCACACGGCAGAGGGAGGATAAGCAATTCAAGGCGGATGAGCTTAGCGGATTCCTCTTTGAGCTTGGCGAGCTTGACCTTCTCAACATCGAATGGAAGGATAGCCGATTCCGCGCCACCGTGGAGCGCATCACCGTCCACAACGACGGACGGCTTGTGTTCACCTTTACAAACGGTAGCGAAGAGACGGTGATGATGTAACGACCGACTTTTGCACAAATTTTCGCAAAGCTATTGCAAAATCATATAAAAAGGTGTATAATATACTCACAACTGAACAAACGGGAGCTTGTATACAGGCTGAGAGGAAGGTGTGACCTTCGACCGAGAACCTGATTTGGATAATGCCAACGTAGGGATGCCTGATACAAGGATATTAGGAGGAACATAGGATTTACGGAAGCTATCCAAAAGGTAGCTTCCTTTTTTGTTGCAATTTTTACGGAGGACACAAAAAATGGTAAAGGTAAACGGAACAGAGCTTGATATTGCCGGCAAAACGCTTACGGAGTATCTTGCAACCACGAACTACGATATGAAGCGAATTGCTGTCGAGCGCAACGGAGATATTGTTCCCAAGGCACAGTATGGTGAAACCGTACTTTGTGATGGTGACAGTCTTGAAGTTGTCAGCTTTGTTGGAGGCGGCTGATGATACCGACAAAAGAAGAATGGATAAAGGCACTCACAGAACGACATGGCACAGAGCTACAACAAGCCTTTTCATCGGCTACGGTTGCTGTTTGCGGCCTTGGAGGTCTTGGCTCAAATATCGCCATTTACCTTGCTCGTGCCGGAATCGGAAAGCTGATCCTCTGCGACTTTGACCGTGTGGATATGACAAATCTCCACCGACAGCAATATAAAGCATCGCAGATCGGTATGTATAAGACCGATGCTCTGAATGAGAACCTTCGTGAAATCAATCCGTATGTCGATCTTGAAGCACACACCGAGCGCATTACGGAAGATAACGCTGTAACACTTCTTCAAGGTGCTGACATCGTCTGTGAAGCCTTTGATAGCGCAGAATGCAAAGCAATGCTTACAAATATCGTGCTTTCCGAGTTGCCCGACAAATACCTTGTCGCCGCTTCGGGAATGGCAGGTATGGGCGTGACCAATAGCATCAAAACAAGAAGAATTACGAGCAGGTTCTATCTTTGTGGGGACGAAACAAGCGACGTGTCGGACGGCATCGGTCTTGTCGCCCCACGAGTCGCACTATGCGCGGCACACGAGGCACATACGGTGCTTCGTATTTTAGCAAAACAATTTGAAGTATAAAGAAAAGAGGAAAAACAAATGAACAACGACAAACTTATCATCGGCGGTCACGAATTTAACTCCCGATTCATTCTCGGATCGGGTAAATACTCTATGAAGCTTATTGAAGCGGCTGTGAAGGATGCAGGCGCGGAGATTATCACTCTTGCAGTCCGCCGTGCAAACACCAAGGAACAGGAAAACATCCTTGACTATATTCCCGAAGGAATTACGCTCCTTCCCAACACATCGGGTGCTCGATGTGCAGAAGAAGCTGTTCGTATCGCAAGACTCGCCCGTGAGCTTGGATGCGGTAACTTCGTGAAGATCGAAATTATGCGAGACTCCAAATATCTCCTTCCCGATAACGTGGAAACCATAAAGGCAACCGAAATTCTAGCAAACGAGGGATTTGTGGTTATGCCGTATATGTATCCCGATCTGAACACCGCACGCGACCTCGTAAACGCAGGCGCAGCAAGCGTTATGCCTCTTGCTTCTCCCATTGGTTCGAACAAAGGGCTTGCGACCAAAGAGTTTATTCAGATACTCATTGACGAGATCGACCTGCCCATTATTGTGGATGCAGGCATCGGCAGACCTTCTCAGGCTTGTGAAGCGATGGAGATGGGAGCGGCGGCAATTATGGCGAACACAGCACTTGCAACCGCAGGCGACCTTCCTATGATGGCTGCGGCATTCAAACAGGCAATCGAAGCAGGTCGTAAGGCATACCTTTCGGGACTTGGCAGAGTTCTCACCCGTGGTGCATCCGCATCCGATCCCTTGACAGGATTCCTCAGAGATTGAGGTGGATATTATGGAAAACCAATTTTTTGTAGACTCGGAGCATCTGTCGCCCGAAGCACTTGCGAAAAAGCACCGCATCGAGTCTGATCCCACGAGCCGTAAGAACCACATGGAATATCTGCCCGGTATGGAAATCATCGAGTCGAACGTCTGTTCGCAGGTAATGGCGCAAATGAACTCTTACGACTACAGCAAATATACGGCAAGAGACGTCCGTGCAGCTCTTGAACACACGACCTGCTCTATCGAAGATTTCAAGGCGCTTCTGTCGCCTGCAGCAGAGCCGTTCCTTGAGCAAATGGCAGAGCGAGCAAGACTGGAAACGAGCAAGCATTTCGGCAACACCGTCTATCTCTTTACGCCTCTTTACATCGCCAACTATTGCGAAAACTACTGTGTGTACTGCGGCTTTAACTGCTATAACCACATCAACCGTATGAAGCTCTCTATGGAGCAGATCGAAAAGGAAATGAAGGTCATCGCAGATAGCGGAATGGAAGAAATTCTGATTCTGACCGGCGAGAGCCGTGCACATAGCAACGTGGAATATATCGGTGAAGCTTGCAAGCTGGCGAGAAAGTATTTCCGCATGGTCGGTCTTGAGATCTATCCCGTCAACACCGATGAGTATAAGTACCTTCACGAATGCGGTGCGGACTACGTGACCGTATTCCAAGAAACCTACGATACCGACAAATACGAACAGCTTCATCTGCTTGGTCACAAGCGTGTGTGGCCTTACCGCTTTGATGCACAGGAAAGAGCCTTGCGCGGCGGTATGAGAGGTGTGGCGTTCTCGGCACTTCTTGGGCTTTCTGATTTTCGCAAGGATGCACTTGCAAGTGCTTTGCACGTTTACTATTTGCAGAGAAAATACCCTCACGCAGAAATGTCGCTGTCTTGCCCTCGTCTTCGTCCTATCATCAACAATGATAAGATCAATCCCCTCGACGTTCACGAAAAGCAGCTTTGTCAGATCATTTGCGCTTACCGCATCTTCCTTCCGTTCGTTGGAATCACCGTATCCTCTCGTGAGAGTGCGGAGTTTCGTAACGGCATCGTAAAGATCGCCGCCACCAAGGTATCCGCAGGCGTTTCCACGGGTATCGGCGACCACGAAAGCAAATACAGCGGTAAGGAAAGCGACGAGGTTCAGGGCGACGAGCAGTTTGAAATTGACGATAACCGCAGCCTTGACAAGATGTATAAAGACATTGAGAGCGAAGGTCTTCAGCCCGTGCTGAACGATTATCTCTACGTATAAGGAGAAAAAATGAAAAACTTTGATACAACACTTTATTTTATAACCGACTCCACGGGATTTGAAGAAGCAGAGTTCCTTCGCCGTGTTGAAGAAGCACTTGCGGGCGGCGCGACCTTCCTTCAGCTCCGTGAGAAGAACAAATCCACAATGGAGTACATCGAGCTTGCCGAGAAGGTTCACAAGCTGACAAAAAAATATAACGTTCCGCTGATCATTGATGACCGTATCGACGTTGCCCTCGCCGTGGGAGCAGAGGGCGTTCACCTCGGCAAAGAGGATATGCCTATTGCGACCGCACGCAGAGTCCTCGGTGATGACTTTATCATCGGAGCAACCGCAAAAACTGTTCCTTGGGCAATGGAAGCCTACGATGGCGGCGCGGACTATCTCGGTGTCGGCGCGATCTATCCGACTACGACCAAGGTGAAAACCGTTCTCACCTCAACCGAAACACTCGCTGATATTTGCAAAGCCGTTCCGATCCCCGTCAACGCCATCGGCGGTCTGAACAAAAACAACATTGACGTTCTTGCAGGCATTCCCATCGCAGGCATCTGCGTTGTTTCCGCTATTATGAAAGCCGAAAGTCCCAAGGTTTCAACCATAGAGCTCAAGGCGAGAGCAAAGGAACTTGGAATCATATGATAAAGGGCGCAATATTTGATTTTGACGGAACGCTCGTCGATTCCATGTTCATATGGGATACCTTTGGCGAGGATTATCTCCGCACACTCGGAAAAAAGCCGAGAGAAAACCTCTCTGAAACCTTCAAGACCTTCACCCTTGAAAGGGCGGCTGAGTATTACAGAGAGCATTACGGCGTTACTCTTTCCGTGAGAGAAATTGTTGATGGTGTAAACGAAATGGTTGCCGAGATATACAGAACCAAGGTCACGCTTAAAAGTGGTGTGTTTGAATTTCTTTGTGATCTGCAAAGCAAAGGCGTAAAAATGTGCGTGGCAACCGTTACCGACAGACCTATCGTAGAAGATGTGTTGAACCGGCTTGGTGTTCGTGATTTCTTCACCGAGATATTCACCTGTACGGAGGTCGGCTATAACAAGGAAACACCGCATATTTATAGGGCGGCACTTGAAACACTCGGCACGAAAAAAGATGAAACCGTTGTGTTCGAAGATGCGCTTCACGCCTTGATGACGGCAAAGAAAGACGGATTTCCCGTTGTCGCCGTACATGATAAGCATGAAGCAAAGCAGGACGAAATGCGAGCCGAGGCGGACTACTACATATCCGATTACAAGCGTTTTGCGTGGAATAAAGCTATGAGAACCGCCCTCGCCATAGCCGGAAGTGACTCAAGCGGAGGCGCAGGCATTCAAGCAGACATCAAAACTATGACTATGAACGGTGTTTATGCTATGAGTGCTATCACGGCGCTTACAGCGCAGAATACCGTCGGTGTCCGTTCCATTATGGAATCCACGCCCGAATTCTTGAAGGATCAGATCGATGCGGTGTTTGAGGATATTCGTCCCAACGCCGTGAAGATCGGAATGGTGTCCTCGGCAGAACTGATTGAGGTTATTGCAGAACGCCTTAATTACTATGACGCAAAAAACATCGTGGTCGATCCTGTAATGGTCGCCACAAGCGGCTCCGAACTTATAAAAACAGATGCGGTATCCACACTCATAAGAGAACTTCTGCCGCTTGCCACGCTTGTAACACCAAACATTCCCGAAGCCGAGGTGCTGTCAGGAAAAACGATTATTACAAAAGAAGATATGCTCTCGGTTGCCAAACACATCGGTGATAGCTACGGTTGCGCCGTGCTTCTCAAAGGCGGCCATAGCATTAACGACGCCAACGACCTGCTTTACGTGGGCGGAGAATACAAATGGTTCTGCGGCAAGCGTATCGACAATCCCAATACACACGGCACAGGCTGTACGCTCTCGTCCGCTATCGCTTCCAATCTCGCAAAGGGATATGACCTTGAAACTTCAATTCAAAGAGCAAAGGACTACATATCGGGCGCACTTGCCGCAATGCTTGATCTCGGACAGGAATCCGGACCTATGAACCATGCGTTTGTGTTAACCCAGTATGCGAAAACTATATTTCAGTAATTTAACGAATAGCGGTCTTTTAACGATAGGAAGGCACTACACCTTGACGGGGAGTAGTGCTTTTCTTCATTTAGGGGCATCCGAGGCACAAGATATAGGCACCGCAAATACCGAAATGCACCACCAAAGCAAAAAAGCCCTTGTAAATCAAGGACTTTCGGCTGATTTTTAACGATAAAAAGAAAACAGTAGGTCGATACGATTGTATCAATCTACTGTTCCTTATTTGGTGCGGGAAACGGGACTTGAACCCGTACGGTGTAAACCACACGCCCCTCAAACGTGCGCGTCTGCCAGTTCCGCCACTCCCGCGAACGTATGATATTATATCATACATTTGTCAGATTGTCAAGAGTTTTTTTGCTAACAAGAAAATCTTTTTCACAAAAAGCGCCGCATCCATTCAGAATGCGGCGCAAGCATATCACGAATCCGTCTTTTGCTTTTCCATATCGTGAAGCAAAATATCCTTAGCTTTTTTCTTGAACCATCCAAAGTTGTTGAACAGGCGCTGAATGGCATTATCGATCGGATAAGCAATTAACATCAGAACCATAAGGACAAGGATAGAGCCAAGGTCAAGCTTAGACAGGCCAAACATATGGGGCAGGCAGAACGAGCCAAGCAAGAACAGAACACCCATGGAGCCAACCAGAAGTTTATGAATCAGCGTGAGCGGACGACAAATACGGAAAAGCATCAGATAAGCAACAAAGGAATACAAGAAGATTGCGATTGTAGAAGCTTCAGCTGTTGAGAGAACCGGAGAAAAAGCATAGGCAAACAGCATCGACCAGCTGACAACAATGACCGCCGAAAGCGCCGCCGGAAACGCTTTGAACAAAACGTTTCGCAAGAACTTTCCTTTGACAATTTCGTGGTTTGGCTCCAGCGCAAGGAAGAAGGAAGGAATACCGATAAAGAAATAGGATACCAACGAAATCTGCGCCGGATTAAGGGGATACGGAACGACGGCAATAATTGTAATGAGTGTCAATATGAAGGAAAAGACATTCTTTACGAGATAGAGCGAGGCCGAGCGCTGAATATTATTAATCACGCGTCTTCCCTCGGCAACGACAGAAGGCATACAGGCAAAGTTTGAATCCAACAAAACAAGGTCGGATACACTGGCAGCAGCATCGCTTCCGGAAGCCATCGCAATACTGCAATCGGCATCCTTAAGAGCCAAAACATCGTTGACGCCGTCGCCCGTCATCGCTACGGTATGACCTGCACTCTTGAGTGCACGGACAAACTGACGTTTTTGCTCGGGCGTGACGCGGCCGAACACCGTGTATTCCTCGACAGCTTTGGCAATCTTCTCCTTGGAGGTCAATAATGTCGCATCGACATATTTTTCACTTCCAACAATACCGGCCTGCTCGGCGGCCTTAGAAGCTGTCAAGGGATTATCGCCCGAAATTACCTTAATCGTTACTCCCTGAGAAGCAAAATACTCAAAGGTTTCCTTAGCTTCGGGACGAATTCGATTGATAAGGGTAACCAAAGCAACCGGAATGACAACGCCATCTAAGGAGCCGCCGTTAAATATATCCTCCGAGGAATGGGGATCATACTGGTATTCAGCAAACAACAGTACGCGCTCCCCCAGCGAAGAATGCTCATCGATAACCTCGCGGAATTGTGCAAAATCGCGGCGAAGGATAAACTCGGGCGCACCGAGCAAATAGCCTTTGCCAGCGCCAAAAGAGGCGGCACTATACTTTGTGGCTGAAGAAAACCCTTTGATTTCGGTTGCCTTACGATATCCCTTTTTGTCATCGAAATGCTCGCGAAGCGCTGTCATGGTGATATTATCCGCGTTCATATTCAGAACGAAATCTCGGATCTGCCGTTCAATGTTATAGTAGTCATCTCCTTCTTCATTTTCAAGAGGAACAATACCTTTCACGTGCATATCCGGCTCGGTCACCGTACCGGTTTTATCGACACAGATCACATCGACTCTGGCCAGCGTTTCGATACACTTCATATCATGAACAAGTGTCTTTTTCTGCGCCAAACGAATTACGCTGACAGCAAGTGCAATCGTTGTCAAGAGATACAGCCCCTCGGGAATCATACCAATGACAGAGGCTGCTGTATTCTCAACACTTTCCTTGACCGAATGGCCAAGAATCTGGTGCTGATTGATAAACATAATAATGGAGAGCGGAATAATTATGATACCAATAATCTTAATCAACAGCGTCAGCGATTTCATCATGCCCGGCTGCTGCTTCTTTTTGATTTTCTTCGCATCAATGGTCAGCTTTGAGGCAAACGATTCGTGACCGACACGGTTCAGGCGTGCACGGCATCGTCCGGAGACAACAAAGCTGCCGGACAGCAATTCGTCGCCCGATTCCTTTTTAATTTCATCCGATTCACCGGTAACAAGCGCTTCATTGGCGCTAATGGTACCGTCGCACACAATGGCATCGGCACAGATCTGGTTGCCGGCCTCAAAAATAACGATATCATCGAGGACAAGCTCGTCACTGCCAATCAAGTCTTCCCGGCCGTCTCGAATGACCTTCACCAGCGGCGCTGAAACTAAGGAAAGCTTTTCGAGCGTTTGCTTGGCACGAATTTCTTGCACAATACCAATGACCGTGTTAAAAAAGACAACAACAAGAAAGGTCAGGTGCTCATAAGACTTTTCGACAATCAGCAAGGCCGCCAAGATAAAAAAGATCATATTAAAATAGGTAAAGACATTACCCAGAATGATCTGTGCGACACTCTTGCTGGTTTTATCGACAGAGACGTTGACATGACCGCTTTCGTTACGTGATTCCACCTGAGCCGCCGTCAGGCCCATATCCGGATCCGGCAGGTAACGCTCTGCCGTTGCGGAGCTCGGATATTTCGACGATTTACGGTTTACCCGTGCCGGCTTTTGGCGATCCGCAGAAGAAGTCATCAGCTCTTTATTTGCCATTTTCGGTTTCCTTTCGCAATAAGATAGTGCTTGTTAAAGGAATGTTCCCTTTCAAGCCTTCTTTTGACCTATTATATCACAGTTCGACAGCTTTTGTAAAGAGATTTTCAAAAATTGCTATCTTGATATATAAATTCAGTATAAACCTTTTTTGAGCGCAAAAACTAATAAAAATTGCATCGGAGAAAAAATTATGAAACAAAAGACTCCCTATGAAAAATACGCTGAACGGCGCGCCAAAAAAACACCGATTCTTCGTAACTGTATTTTGGCCTTTTTGATTGGTGGATGCATTTGTACGCTCGGGCAAGGCTTTACCGAGATTTTCCGTTTGCTAGGAATCGAAGAGGAAACTGTCAAAACGCTGGTTCCGGTTACTCTAATTGCCATCACGGTTCTGTTAACCGGTTTTGGGATCTTCGATTCGATTGCAAAACATGCTGGTGCCGGCACGTTGGTTCCGATCACCGGCTTTGCTAATGCCGTTGCTTCTCCTTCTATCGACAGTAAGAGTGAGGGATTTGTGCTTGGCGTTGGAGCGAAGATGTTCACCATTGCAGGGCCTGTCATCCTCTACGGCACGGTGGCAAGTGTGGTGTATGGAATAATCTATTGGATAACAACATTGTTTTAACAAAAAGGCTTGACCGATTGGTCAAGCCTTTTCGTCAATATAAATCCCCAAATAGCATATCAAACATTTGGTAGTCGATACCGCATTTTCTTGTCCAACGATTTACCGGATGAGCAAAGTATGAACGGTCACTCAACGGATAGAGC
>SVSA01000061.1 GCA_015064545.1 Oscillospiraceae bacterium
CCATCATCGAGACCGGTGTGGATATTCCCAACGCCAATACGCTGATCATCGAGAATGCTGACCGTCTTGGACTCTCACAGCTTCATCAGATTCGCGGACGTGTCGGCCGATCGTCGCGGCGAGCCTATGCGTACTTTACCTATCCCAAAGGAAAGGTTCTCTCCGATATAGCCGCGAAGCGCTTGGGCGCTATTCGTGAGTATACCGAATTCGGCTCGGGCTTTAAGGTGGCTTTGCGCGATCTTGAGATTCGTGGTGCAGGTAATCTGCTCGGTGCCGAGCAGCACGGTCACATGGAAACCGTCGGATACGATATGTATATGCGCCTGTTGAATGAAGCGATTTTGGAGGAAAAGGGCGAAACGCTCAAAAAGAAAACCGAATGCACCGTTGAGATGAATGTCAGCGCCTACGTTCCCGAATCCTATGTTCTCAGTGCTGTCCAGCGGATTGATGTCTATAAAAAGATATCCCTGATCGAAACGAAGGAAGACCGCATGGACATTATCGATGAGCTTCTTGACCGTTATGGCGAGCTGCCGAAGCCCACGGCCATTTTGCTGGATGTCTCGCTTCTCCGCGCTTGCGGCTCTGCCTGTGAGATTGCCAAAATCGTCAAGCGAGGGAATTCCATCCTCTTTTATCCCGAACGCCTTGATATCCGCGCCTGGTCACTTTTAGCTGCCGACCATCGCGGGCGTGTTTTGATGACCTTGGAGCTGAAGCCCTATATTACCTTACGGCTTAAGCCGGGCGAAGATCCGTTCGATGCGTCGATCGATCTGCTGAATCAATATCTTGCAATCCGCGACGGTGCACCCGGAGCGGGGGAAGGAAATAACAAATGAAACTCTCTCTGAAAGGCTTAGCGGTTCTTCTTGCCGCTGTTCTGCTGCTCCCGCTCTGTCTGGCCTCCTGCAGCGGAAACGACTATGCTGTTGTCATGGAATATAACGGCATTACCCTTACCGAAGATATGTATAACTACTGGATGGCTACCTTTAAGCGGAACATCCTGAGCTCCTATTCGGATGCCTATGATACGGAGGCCTTTTGGTCGCAGCCCTACGACGAGGAACAGACGGTAGAGGAATATTTTACCGAAATTATCCACGCGCGTATTGTGAATTACTTGGTTTCTCAGGATCTGTATAAAAAAAACCGGTTGACCATGAGCGATTCGACCAAGCAAGCGATCAAGGATGATATCAAGGAGAAGATTGAATATTACGGAAGCCGCAGTGCGCTCAACGCCGAGTTGTCAACACTGATGCTGAATGTGCAGTCGCTTCAGGAAATCTACACATGGGAAGAGAAGCATAACACCGTCTATCAATGGATGTTCGGCGAGGGCGGTGTGAATGAAATCTCAAATGCAGATTTGATTAAGTATTACGAAGAAACCTATTCACGCATTCAGTATATAGTTTTTTATACCACAAAGATCAAAACCGATGATGACGGCAACTACGTGTATGACAGTAACGGTAATGTCGTAACCGAAGACATGACAGCCGAGGAGCTTGCCGAGAAAAAAGCTAAAATCGCAGAATGTCAAGCAAAGATCGATGCCGGCACGGATTTTGAGACTTTGCGCAAGGAATACAGCGAATTTGATACTTCATCGTATCCGAATGGTTTCTTTATTTCGGCAAACGAACTGGATGTTTGGGGTGTCGATATTGTCCTTGGTGCAAAAAATGCGTCGGTGGGAAAAGTCTTTATGGTTGAAGAGGAAACAGCGGTTTTCCTTGTCAAAAAGTGTGCGTTGACACCGTTTGCTGATCTTACGGATGCCGATCTGAAGCAGCTTTCGTATTTGTCAACGTATGCGACACAAGAACTGTATGATCGTGTTTTTGCTGAGTTTGCCGCTCACGTGACCGTGTACGACGAGATTTTGGCGAAATATAAGCTCTCAACGATTCGTCCGAATCCGTATTATTCGATATAATCCCGTTTTCTTTTAAAAAAATTTTCAAAAACACTTGCATTTTGCCGGAAAGTATGGTATACTGCTCGTGTAGTTTAAAATAAGGAGTATTAAGAGTAGGTTGACACCTACTCTTAATCTTTTGTTTGGACACAAATTGATGAAAGAAAGGTGTAGTATGGCCACCAACCACAAAAACATTGCCGAAACCGTGTGGGAGCTGATTCAGCCAACGGTCGAAGCGCATGAATGCTTCCTCTGGGATGTTGAATACCTCAAGGAAGGAACAAGACAGGTTCTGCGTATTACCATCGATCGCGAGGAAGGCGTGGATATCGATCATTGTGAAGCGATCCACCGTGCGATCGATCCGATTCTGGATGAAGCGGATCCGATTCCGGTTGCCTATTATCTGGAGGTGTCCTCGCCCGGAATCGAACGTGAGTTGCGTCTGCCGTTTCATTTCGAGGCGGCGATCGGTGTTACCGTCGATATCAAGCTGTTTACCGCTGTTGACGGCGTGAAGCAGTTGACCGGCACCTTAACGGCTTATGATGCCGAAGCGGAGACCATCACCGTCGATGAACACCTTTTACCACTTGAAAAAGTATCAAAGGCCAATGTGCACTTTGATTTTGAATAAGTAACTATTTCATAACCTAACGGAGGATGAAGAAACAAGATGAATAACGAGTTTTTTGAAGCGCTCGATCTTCTGGAAAAGCAGAAGGGTATTCCGAAGGAATATATGCTTGAGCGTGTTGAGGCGGCGTTACTGAGTGCTTTTAAGCGCGATCAGGGAGCGAATGGTAATGTTCGTATCGTGCTTGATCCTGAAAAGCGCGATGTTCAAATGTTCCGACAGTATGATATCGTCGAGGTCGTTGAGGATCCTGAAACGCAAATGACGGTTGAAGAGGCCAAAAAAGTGAGCCGCCGTTATAAGCTGGGCGGTGTGGCTGAGGTTAAACTGGAAATGAAGAATTTCCGTCGCCTGAGCGCTCAAACGGCGAAGCAGGTCATCATTCAGGGCATTCGCGAAGCCGAGCGCGGTATGATGATCAAGGAATATGAGAACAAGCATGAGGAAATCATCACGGCAACGGTTCTTCGTACCGATGAGGCAACCGGCAATATTACGGTGGATACCGGTACCTCGATTGCCACGCTCATTAAGAGTGAGCAGATTCCCGGTGATGCCTTTGCCGATGGGGAAAAGATCAAGGTGTTCGTGACGGAGGTTAAAAAGGAGACCAGCAAGGGTCCTCTGGTAACCCTTTCCCGTACGCACCCCGGTCTGGTAAAGCGCCTCTTCGAGCTTGAGGTTCCCGAAATTCAGGACGGAACCGTCATTATTAAGGGCGTTACACGCGAAGCTGGCTCACGCAGTAAGGTTGCTGTCATGTCTCGTGATGAAAGTGTCGATCCCGTCGGCTCCTGTATCGGTGCCCGCAGTATGCGTATTACGAATATCATCCGCGAGCTTGGCGGAGAAAAGATAGATATTATCAAGTACAGCGATGTGCCGGAAGACTATATCAGCGCTGCTCTCTCTCCTGCTACCATTAGTGAGGTAATTATTGAAGATGAGCGCGTTTGCCGTGTCTTTGTCGATGCCGATCAGCTTTCGCTTGCCATCGGTAAGGAAGGACAGAATGCCCGTCTTGCGGCCCGTCTGACAGGTTATAAGATCGATATCAAGGTTAGTCAGTGAGGGATGTCGTTTGCCGCAGGATAAAAAGAAAATTCCCGAGCGCAAATGCGTAGGGTGTGGAAACGCATTCCCAAAACGTGAATTGATCCGTGTGGTGAAGACACCGGAGGGGCGTGTGGAGCTGGATACCGTCGGTAAGAAATCAGGACGCGGCGCGTATCTTTGCCACAGCACAGAATGTCTGAACAAGGCAAGAAAGGCAAAGCGCCTTGAGCGCGGCTTAGATATCTCCATTTCACAGGATATCTATGACGCACTTGAGGCTGAACTGAAAAAGAATGGCTCACAAGGATGAAGTACAGCTTCTGGAGAAAGCAGTAGCTAAAAACAAGCTCCTCTCCATGGTCGGATTTGCCATGAGGGCGGGAAAGCTTGTTTGCGGCGTGGATCACATTTGCGACGAGATTCGCCGCCATGGCTATCCCGATGACGGGGAAGCCAATCTTCCTACCCCCAAGGGCGTGGTCCTTCTGGCATCCGA
Source organism: Oscillospiraceae bacterium (assembly GCA_015064545.1). Classification (GTDB taxonomy): domain Bacteria; phylum Bacillota; class Clostridia; order Oscillospirales; family CAG-272; genus Colimorpha_A. The sequence goes on from SVSA01000061.1 coordinate 4,129, forward strand.
TGCCTCCGACAACACGAAAAAGCGCATCGTAAACGCTTGTACCTATTATCGTGTGGAATGCATTCGCACGACGATTACCTCGGAGGAGCTGGCCGACCGTGTCGGTAAAGCGGCAACGGCCGCCTGTGCTACCTTCGATCGCGGATTTGCCGACGGTATGCGTAAAGCTGTAGGTCAAATCCCGGGTCGCAATAGGGGCAGAAGTTAATATCCAAGAAAGGATAGGTCACTGTATGATTAACAACCAAAAGTACAAAATTAATACCCTTGCTAAAGATCTGAACGTAAAGAGCAAAGAGCTCCTTGATCTTTTTGTCAAGCTTGGCATGACCGACAGAAAGCATTCGTCGGTTGTAGAAAATGATGAATTTAACCTCATTCTCCATCTGCTGACGATGGAACGTCAGGTCGAAAATTTTGACGATTACATGGCCGGTAAGGTAACGTTGGAGCGTGTTCCGACCAAGGAAGAGCTTGAGGTTATCCGAGCCGCAGAGGAAGCGGCGCGCGCTGAGGCTGAGCGTATTGCGGCAGAGGCAAAAGCCAAAGCAGAGGCAGAGGCAAAAGCCAAAGCAGAGGCGGAGGCTAAAGCCAAAGCGGAAGCGGAAGCCAAGGCAAAAGCTGAGGCCGAAGCAAAGGCGAAAGCAGAAGCCGAGGCAAAAGCCCGCGAAAAGGCGTTGGCCGACAAGCGCCCCGAAAATAATCGTCAGGCTTCACGCGATGCTTCTCGCTTTGAAAAGCGCCCCGATTTTGCCCAGCAGAAGGACAAGAAGGCGCCGAAGGATGATAAGAAAAAGCCCCAGCAGCCCCAGCAACAGCCGGCCATTGTCTTTGGCAGTAAGGACGTCGGAAGCGGCGCTGTTATCAAAGATACAAAGGAAAGCCATGTCGGTAAGACACGTGTTGTGGATACGCGCGGTGGCGACGTTGATCTGTCCAAGTACGATGAAAAGCTTGAATCGTTTGTAACAACCGACGGCAGACGCAATAACTTCTCGCCCGAAAAACAGAAGATGAAGGGGAAGGGTGCTCAGCGTGGACAGAATACCGGTCGTGAGCGCGACCGTCGCAATTCGGCTCTTGAGCGTCAGAAGCAGCAGGAACTGGAACGAGCCAGAAAACAGCAGCTTACGGTTTCAATTCCGGATGAAATCAGTGTTGGTGAGCTTGCCACGCGCTTGAAGGTTACCGCTTCTGAGGTTATTAAGCGTTTGATGATGCTTGGCGTTATGGCCAGTGTCAATCAGATTGTCGATTATGATACCGCCTATCTGGTTGCCGACGAGCTGGGTGCCAAGGTTAATCATGAGGTTACTGTCACGATCGAGGATAAGCTCTTCGATGAGGCCGAGGATACCGAGGATACGCTTGAGCCCCGTGCACCTGTCGTGGTTGTCATGGGTCATGTTGACCATGGTAAAACCTCAATTCTGGACGCCATCCGCCATGCCAATGTAACGGCAGGCGAAGCCGGTGGCATCACGCAGCACATCGGTGCTTACCGTGTCAACATCGATGGCCAGCCTATCACTTTCTTAGATACCCCCGGTCACGAAGCCTTCACGGCGATGCGCGCCAGAGGTGCTCAGGCCACCGATATTGCGATTCTTGTTGTTGCCGCCGATGACGGTATTATGCCGCAGACGGTCGAGGCGATCAATCATGCCAAGGCTGCGGGTCTTGATATCGTTGTTGCCATTAACAAGATGGATAAACAAACGGCCAATCCCGATCATGTTAAGCAAGAGCTGACTCGTTATGAGCTGATTCCCGAAGAATGGGGCGGTGACGTGATCTGCGTCCCGGTATCCGCCTTGACGAAGAAGGGTATCGATCAGCTCCTCGAAAGCGTTTTAATCGTTGCGGAAATGAAGGATCTGAAGGCGAATCCGAACCGCCGCGCCAAGGGTATCGTCATTGAGGCCAAGCTTGACAAGGGCCGCGGTCCTGTGGCAACCGTGCTGGTTCAGAACGGTACCCTTCATGCCGGCGATACGATTATTGCAGGAACCGCTGTCGGACGTATTCGTGCAATGCGCGATGAAAACGGCAAAAATATTACGGTGGCAGGCCCTTCGGTTCCTGTCGAGATCATCGGCCTTGCCGATGTTCCCACCTCCGGTGACGAGTTCAACGCGGTTGAGGATGAAAGAATGGCTCGCGAGCTTGCCGAAAAGCGCAAGGAAAAGATCCGCGAGGATGAATTCAAAGCCAATGCCAAGGTCAGCCTCGACGATCTCTTTGCGCAGATCTCCGAGGGTGCCAAGGAGCTTAACATCATCGTTAAGGCTGACGTTGTCGGCTCGGCCGAGGCGGTTAAGAGCTCGCTTGAAAAGCTCACAAACGATGAGGTTAAGGTTCGCGTTATCCATACGGCTGTTGGCGGTATCACCGAAAACGATGTCATGCTGGCTGCTGCCTCCAATGCGATCATCGTTGGATTTAATGTTCGTCCTGACCGTAACGCCTTGGATGCTTCGGAGCGTCAGAAGGTCGATGTACGCACCTATCGTATCATCTATGAATGTATTGAAGAAATTACGGCTGCGATGAAGGGTATGCTGGCGCCGGTTTATAAAGAAGAGATTCTCGGTCATGCCGAGGTTCGCCAGACCATTCGTGTGCCCAATGTCGGTACAATTGCCGGTTGCTACGTGCTTGACGGTAAGATCACAAGAAAGGCACAAATTCGAATTCTCCGCGATAGCATTGTGATTGCCGAAGACAAGATTTCTTCACTTCGTCGCTTCAAGGACGATGTCAAAGAAGTGGCTGATGGCTATGAATGCGGTGTCGGCCTTGAGAAGTTTAACGATATCAAGGAAGGCGACGTTTACGAAGTCTTCGAGATGGTTGAACAGCAGGTATAAATTATTATTTTGAGAAAGGAAGCCGGAATGAAGGAAAGACAGTTTCTGCCGATTACGCGCCAGGAAATGGAAGAGCGCGGTTGGGACACCCCGGATTTTGTCTATGTATCCGGAGATGCTTATGTAGACCATCCTTCCTTTGGAACGGCCATTATCTCGCGCGTTCTCGAGGACGCCGGCTTCCGTGTGGCGATCTTGCCGCAACCGGACTATAAAAGCGCCGAATCCTTCAAGACCTTCGGGCGTCCGCGTCTCGGTTTTTTGGTGTCGGGCGGTAATATCGACTCCATGGTTGCACACTATACGGTTGCCAAGAAAAAGCGTAGCTATGATTACTACTCTCCCGGTGGTAAAATGGGCCTGCGCCCCGATCGTGCCGTTATTGTTTACTGCAACCGCATCCGTGAGGCCTATGGCGATGTGCCAATCGTGATTGGCGGTCTTGAAGCCTCGCTACGGCGCTTTGCGCATTATGATTACTGGGATAATAAGGTGCGCCGCAGCATTCTTGTTGACAGCAGAGCCGATCTTCTTGCGTATGGCATGGGAGAAAAGATCCTGGTGCGCATTGCTCAGCTGTTAGACCGCGGTGTGCCGGTCAAGAAGATCCGCGATGTTCGCGGAACGGTATATCTGGCTTCTCCCGACGATAAGCTTCACTTTGAATCGGTTGGCGGCTACTCCTATGATGTTCTGAAAACCGATAAAAAGGCTTACGCTGAAGCGTATCGCTTGCAGTATTTGAATCAGGACGCCATCAGCGGAAAGGCCGTGACCGAGCTGTATGACGGTAAGCTGCTGGTGCAAAATCCTCCGATGCCTCCGCTCGAGCGGGAGGAACTGGATCACGTGTATGCGCTACCGTATCTGCGAACCTATCATCCTTCGTATCAAGCGATGGGAGGCGTTCCGGGAATTGAAGAGGTTCGCTTTTCCATTACCCATAACCGCGGTTGCTTTGGCGGCTGTAATTTTTGCGCGCTCACCTTCCATCAGGGACGGACCGTTCGCTCGCGTAGTATCGAATCCTGCGTCAGAGAGGCCGAGCAAATCACAAAAATGCCGGATTTTAAGGGATATATCCACGATGTTGGGGGCCCTACGGCCAATTTTCGTAAGCCGGCATGCGAACAGCAGCTTTCCAAGGGTGTTTGCTTAACCCGTCGCTGCCTAGCACCTAAACCGTGCAAAAACCTGGTAGCCGACCACAGCGAATATATTCGTCTTCTCGAAGCGATCCAAGCAGTACCCGGCGTTAAGCGTGTCTTTATTCGTTCGGGAATTCGTTACGATTATATGCTTGCTGACAAAAATCCCGCATTCTTCCGTAAATTGGTGCGCGATCATGTCAGCGGACAGCTCAAGGTCGCACCGGAGCATATTTGCGATAAGGTACTTACCTTGATGGGTAAGCCCTCGATTTCGGTCTATGAATCCTTCAAGCAGTCGTATTTTGCTTATTCCAAGGAATGTGGTAAGGAGCAGTATATTGTGCCGTATCTCATGTCGAGTCATCCGGGAAGCACGCTGAACGATGCTGTCGAAATGGCATTGTATCTGAAGCAAAACGGAATCCGCCCCGAGCAGGTACAGGATTTCTATCCGACACCAGGCACCGTTTCGACCGTTATGTATTATACCGGCATAGATCCGCTTACCGGACGATCGGTCTACTGTACTGATGATTATCACGAAAAACAGATGCAGCGTGCCCTGCTTCAATATAATCGCCCTGAGAATGCGCCCCTGATTCGTGAGGCGCTGATTCAGTGCGGTCGTGAGGAGCTGATTGGAAACGGGGCACATTGCCTTGTAGGATATGGCAAGACAAAACCGCCAGCTTTTTCAAATTCCAGGTCCACACGAGGTTCGGTGTCGAATACACCCTCTCGGAAAATGAACAAATCAAAATCACAACCGGAAAAGGATCCCCGGAGAAAGGCCGCCGGAGGTCAGCGTGGCAAGTCAGCTTCTGCGCATCGAAAGGGCCGTAAATCATAAATGAAAGATTGGAACGAACTGTGAACGATACAAAAGCTTTCCGATTCCGCGAATCCTTCCGCGGATATCACCGTGATGATGTCAATGCTTATATTCAGCAAATGAGTCTTGCCGCCTCCCGTAAGGAGGGGGAACTGCGTGCTGTTATTGCCGACCTCGAATCACAGTTGGCCGCTGTGCCTTCTGAAACAAGCCGTAACGAGGAGATTGAGGCTCTGAATGCTAAACTTCAAGCGCTCGAGGCAGAAAACCGTCGGCTTCAAGAGGAGCAACAGACAAAGAAGACAGAGAACGCAGTTTCGGACGAAACCGAAAAATCAAAGCTCTATGATTCCATGAGTGCGCAGGTTGGTAATATTTTAATTGTTGCCAATAGTAATGCGGAAAAGATTCTGGCTGATGCCAATGCCGAGGCAGAACGGATTCGTTATACCGCACGTGTTGAAGCGGAGGCTATCCGTATTGAAGCCGAAAAGCGCATGGAGGAGAAGATTGTTGCCCTTGAGGCACAGCTGAAGGTCGTGTCCGACGAGTGTCTTGCCTCCTATATGACGCTTTTGTCCGAGGCTAAGGTGCGCTTTGGTGAGGTAACAGAAACAATTAAGGAGCGATCAGCCGAGCTGCTTCTCAAAGCTGACGCGAAAAGCCGTGAGATTGAAAGAAAGCTGATCGAGCCAACCGGAAAACCCGAATAAAGATTGAGGAATGGTCATGAAATACCTGGACACGTCATATTCGCAGCTTGGCAAAAAATTGCGAATGGCACGAAAAGAAGCCGGTTTGACACAAGCTATGCTAGCGGAGGGAATAGTTACTCGTAATATGCTTAGCCGCATTGAAAGCGGCGAGGCATTGCCCTCGCTTCCGACCTTGTTGGCGCTGGCAGAGCGGCTTTCTCGTCCGGTGGGGTATTTTATCGACGATCATGACGATGGCTCGCATGCACGGAATCAGCGGATTATGACCATGATTCGTGAAGCCTTTGAGGAAGAGAACTACGATATTTGTTTGCAGTACTGTCTGTCGCTCGACCCGTCGGTCGAAGAGCGCGAGGCCATGATTGCTCGCTGTCATTTTGAACTGTCTCGACAGAAGATGTATGACGGGCGCTTGTTCGACGCTTTGACGGGCTTTTCGGATTTACTCAAGAGACCGTCATCGTTACCGCCGCATCTAATCAACGAGGGAAAACTCTATCGTGCTTTGCTGAGCGAGTTTCTCTCGGATCCGACCTCGGGCAAGGAAGAGTCGATTCTACATTGTTTGAATCGCTTCGCAGATGCGCCTTCGGATCTGGTGATGTTGTCTGTGTTTTTGACGGTTTTGAAGGAAAAGGGAAGAGATTGTGCAGCGGTTCTTTCTTCGGTACTCGTATTTGCTGAGCGAAAATACAGTCTGATAGCTGACGCCAAGCTCGCTCTTGTGTCCGGCGATCTGGATAGTGCGAAGCGACTGTTTTTGGAATCTCTTGGCTTTCAGCTTCCGCCGCCGATCCATGCGTATGTCCTTTCTTGCCTCGAAGTGTGTTGTTCTTGTCTGCACGATTACGAGAATGCCTATGCCTATATGAACCTTCGCCGTACTCTTGTGGAAGAATGGACGCAAAAGAGTTGAAATTTTTTCTAAAAAAATGAAAAAACCTATTGACAAAATCAACGGAATCTGCTATAATATTTTCCGTTGAATCGATGGGGATTTGTGTAATGGCAGCACGACAGACTCTGACTCTGTTTGTGAGGGTTCAAATCCTTCATCCCCAGCCAACAAAAAAGCCTAATTTGTCTACCGGACAAATTAGGCTTTTTTGAATGATGTTTGCCTGCGGCAAATGATGACAGCTTTGCCTAATGATGTTCGCTGCGCGAATGATGTGTGCCTGACGGCACATTGGGCAAACATCGCATCATTGCGAAACGAAGTGGAGCAACATCATTTTGAGCGAAGCGAAAAACATCATATCGCCGCAGGCGATGCATCATTTGACAAACAAGCGATTTTTTGATATAATAATAACAATAATAGGAGGTATAGCTGTGAAAGAAAATAAAACCAATTTGATTCTATCCATTTGGAATACGATAGGAATCGTTATTATAGCAGGATTTTTTCTCTTCGGTTTTATCATAGGTGGTACAGCCGCCCTTGGGTATTGCGAGGCAAACACATATTATGTCGGAAATCACGGTGAATATACGCAAGTTTCTGAAATTATTTATCATGTCAGTTATGTGTGGGAGAT
>SVSA01000062.1 GCA_015064545.1 Oscillospiraceae bacterium
CCGTGACGGCGGCAGATTTTTCGAAAGGCACGGTCAGTGACACCTGCCATCGGGGCAAGCATCAAGCCGTAGCGAAGGGTGGTGGTTCCGATTTGTAATGACACGATTCTTCTCCGTTATTCTGGCAATTCGGCTTCTCGCCGCATCGCGACAACTGTTGACAAAGTAATGGTTTTATGCTATAATTATATTGTATATTGTAGTTAATCTTTGAGATAGTGCAGGTTCCTTAAGATCGTTTTTTTGCCTCGCCAGCTGTAAGCGCGCTCGGCAAAATTTTCCTTGGATTTTCCTTCGACAGATTCAACCGTCAGATAGGGCTCTAAGTCTTCGCGGAAATATGGGATCGGTGTTTCGGCCGGCTCGCGATTCAGAGGACAAGAGGTACGGCAAAGATCACATCCCCACACCGTCGGAACACGTTGCATCATAATAATTTCCTCGTGGGAAAGCTCGCCCTTCCGCTGGGTAATCTCAGACAAGCATCCTTCGGTAACCGGGCAAGCACGGCGACAGGCTCCGCAATGGTGGCAGGTCTTGGCAGGCACAGTATCATAGGAATCAAATACATAGTCGGTTAAAATCTCACCGATAAAGGTGTAGGCACCGTAACGCGGATGAATCAGCTGTCCCATATCACCGATCACACCTAACCCCGCTTGAGCGGCTGCGCTGATTTCGCTGATGGGTGAATGATCGGCGAAGCCTACAAAATGGCTTGCCGGACTGCAAGCCGATAGCTGTGGCAGAAGCAGCTGAAAAAGCCCCTTCACAAAGTAGTGATAGTCGCGCGGAATGGCGTAAAGCGAAAGATTCCGTCCGATATGCTCTCCGGTATAATACGGCATTAAAAAGAGAATCGCACTCTGCGGTTGCCAATTAGTAAAGGTTCTCTGATAGAGAGATTCATGGATGACACGGCATTCTGTAAAGCGGATAATACCAAAGCTGTCAATCTGTTCACGGCCGAAGGCCTCTTGTAATAACTGTTTCATATTTTCCATTATAATACAAACTCTGCGTTTTTTCAACCCCTCTCAATAATTTTGTAAAGGTGTGTTATGGCATGGCAAACAAAGAAAAGAAAACCTATGATGATCAAAGCATTGTTTCCCTGAAAGGTGCCGACCGTGTCCGCAAGCGTCCTGCTGTCATTTTTGGCTCCGATGGTCTTGAAGGATGCGAGCATTCGGCTTTTGAAATCCTCTCCAATTCGGTCGACGAGGCACGCGAAGGCTTTGGCAACCGTATTCATATTACCGTATATCGCGATCACTCCATTGAGGTCGAGGACTTCGGACGCGGCGTACCGCTTGACTGGAACGAAAAGGAAGGCCGTTATAACTGGGAGCTGGTATACTGCGAGCTTTATGCCGGCGGCAAATACTTTAACAACAGCGACGAGGCTTCCTACAAGTATTCGCTCGGCATGAACGGTCTTGGTGCCTGTGCCACGCAATATAGCTCCGAATATATGGATGTCCGCTCCTATAAGCAGGACAAGCTCTATGAGATCCACTTTAAAAAAGGCGAGGCGGCAAGTGAGCTGATTGTGACCGATCTGCCCAAGCGCGAGCGTCGTACCGGTACGATTACGCGTTGGCGTCCCGATCTGGATGTCTTTACCGATATTGCCATTCCCTTGGATTATTATCTTACGGTTCTGAAAAAGCAATCGGTTGTCAATGCCGGGGTTACCTTTTTACTCAAATGGGAAACTGAGGAAGGATTTGAGGAATACACGTTTCTTTATGAAAATGGCATTGTAGACTATGTTACCGAGCTTGCCGGAGAAAATCCGCTGACACCTACTGTCTTTCGTTCAACCGAAGGAAAGGGCCGCGACCGCTCTGACAAGGAAGATTACAGCCTTAAATGTGAAGTAGCCTTTTGCTTTTCCAATGCCGTCAATGTGCTTGAATATTATCACAACTCCAGCTTTCTCGAGCACGGCGGAGCCCCCGAAAAGGCGGTAAAAAGCGCCTTTGTTTCTGAAATCGATAAATATATCCGCGCTACCGGTAAATATACCAAGAGTGAACAAAAGTCCAAGATCAGCTTCATGGATATTCAGGACTGCCTGATTCTGGTTACGAACAGCGTTTCGACGCAGGCATCCTACGAAAACCAGACAAAAAAGTCTGTCACAAATGCCTTTATCGGCGAGTCTATGACGGCATTTCTGAAGCAGACACTCGAAATCTATTTTGCCGAAAAGCCTCAGGAGGCGGATAAGATCGCTGCCCAGGTGCTTGTGAATATGCGAAGCCGCGAAAAGGCGGAAGTAACACGTCTTGATATCAAGAAGAAGCTGTCCGGCACGATGGATGTAGCCAATCGAGTGGACAAATTTGTAAACTGCCGTTCCAAGGACCCTGCTCTTCGCGAGCTTTACATTGTTGAGGGTAATTCGGCTATGACCTCTTGTAAGCTTGCCCGTGATGCTGAATTCCAGGCCATTATGCCGGTGCGAGGAAAGACACTCAACTGTCTGAAGGCACCCTACGATAAGATTTTCAAAAGTGAAATTATTACCGACCTCTTGAAGGTCATCGGCTGCGGTGTCGAAATTAAGGGAAAGGTCAAGGGTGATATTGTTCCCTTTTCTCCCGATGCATTACGATGGGATAAGATCATTATCTGTACCGATGCCGATAAGGACGGCTTCCAGATCCGAACCTTGATTTTAACGATTTTCTATCGTCTGCTTCCTTCGCTGATCCGTATGGGAAAAATCTATATTGCCGAATCCCCCCTGTATGAGATAACCTGTAAGGATCAGACCTATTTTGCCTATAGTGATCCCGATAAGATTCGCATTTTGGAAATGATTGGCGATGCCAAATATACGATTCAACGCTCCAAAGGACTTGGAGAAAATGACCCGGACATGATGTCGTATACGACGATGGATCCGGCGACAAGACGCTTAATCCGTGTGGAAGAGGCAGATCCGACCGAAACCACGATCATTTTTGATACCTTGCTGGGCGATGATCTGCCGGCACGCAAGGAATTCATCAGTAAATACGGACACTTGTATCTTGATGATATCGATGTAGACGGCAACTGATCGTTACCGTCCGAAAGGAGATGTCTATGACCGAACTCATTATCGGTCCGGCCGGCAGCGGCAAAACCACTGCCGTTATCGAGCGAATCCTGAGCGACCTTTCCCTGGGAAAGAAGGTTGTTCTGCTCGTTCCCGAGCAATCGGCTGTTACGGTCGAGGGTGCCGTCACGCAAGCGGCGCAAGAACGCGGCATTCCACAATCTGAGCTCGAAATCCTGAATTTTCGCAGATTATGTAACCGTATCTTTCGTGAATATGGCGGCCTTGCCTACCATTCGGTCACGCACGGTGCTAAGGCGCTTCTCTTATGGGAGGCGCTTTTTGCGATGGCCGCCCATCTTAAGCATTTTAAAACTGAGATCGAGGATGCCGAACGCTTTATCCCTCATCTTCTTTCTACAATCGGAGAGTTCAAGGCCTACGGCATAACACCGGCTCAGCTCGAAGAGGCTTCTGCCGAGATCGCCGAAGAGGATGCCAAGCTTTCGGATAAGCTGTACGATCTTTCGCTTCTGTACGCGGAATATCAGCGTCTTCTCGGAAGCACCCATTCCGATCCCTCGGACGATTTGACACGGTTGGGAGAGATGCTTAAAACACACGCGTTTTTCAGCGATATCGCCCTTTACCTTGATGGATTCCGTGGGTTTACGCCACAGGAATACCGCGTACTTTCAGTCATGTTCCGACAGGCCGCAAGCGTTACCGTTACGTTTTGCTACCGAGAAGACGACAGCATCGCATTTGAAAGCAAAGGAGAAGAATATCGAAAGCTACGCTCGCTCTTGTCCTTCGACGACCTTACGGTCACGCCAATGACAACCTGCTATCGCTTTTCCGATCCGGCGCTGACCTTTCTTGAGCAAGAGCTTTGGTCGATGTCCTCCGAGAAACGCTATCAAGGCCGAACCGAAGCTGTCCGAACAGTTTTGGCTGAAAACCGTTACGAGGAAGCTGAGTTTGTCGCTTGTGACATTCTCAGACGTATCGAGGAAGGTGCAAAATTCCGTGAGATCGCTATTGTGACCGGTCACATTGAAGATTATCGCGGAATACTCGATTCCATTTTTGAACGCCATCGTATTCCCTGCCATATGTCGCGCAAGATTTCGCTATCCGAAAAACCACTTTTCAAACTCGTTCTTTCGGCACTTGCGATCAAAAATCATGGCTGGCATATTGACGATGTCATTGTTTTTCTGAAAACCGGACTCACGCCGCTGACACCCGAGGCCTGCGACGAGCTGGAGAGTTATGCGTACTGCTGGAATATTGTCGGGCGCCGCTGGTACGACAGTGATGATTGGTTTATGAATCCTGACGGCTACACCGATATGCTGACAGAGGAATCCAAGGCACTTTTGTGCCGTGTCAATGCTTCGCGCCGTCTTTTTGTTCCTCCGCTGACAAAGCTCCATGAGTCACTCGACGGCACACGTACCGTTAAAGAAATTTGCGAGGCCGTCTACACCTTTGTTTGCGAGCTTGGTGTTTCGCAACGGATCAGCACGCTCGGATCGGATGATGATATTCGCTTATATAACTGTTTTTCCGATGTTCTGGATACCTTAGTCGATATGCTGGGGACCAGAAAGGCGGATGCCGGACTTTTTTCTGCACTTTTTAGCTTGGTTGTCAAGCAAACCGATGTCGGTAACCTTCCCTCGTCGATGAATGAAGTGGCGGTTGGCTCAGCCTCACTCTTCCGCGCCGATCAGATCAAGCACATTTACCTTCTTGGTGCAAACGAAGGCTCCTTTCCGGCTGTTTGCGAGGAAAACGCACTATTTACCGACGCAGAAAAGGCCTGCCTCGAGGCCTATGGCGTTACCTTGTCACCGAACAGTAGTGACGCAACGGTGGGTGAGCTCTTCTCCTTTTACAGCGCCGCCTGTGGGGCCTCTGAATCGGTCACCGTGCTTTGTTGTGCCGCGGATATGGATCACAAGCCGCTCAAGCCCTCCATTGGCTTTGAGCGTTTCTGTGTGCTCTATCCGGAAAATCAAACCATACGCGCCGCCTCACTTTCACCTGATTTTAAAATCCGAACAAAAGAAACGGCGTTGGAGCTTCTGGCGCCTCTGTCCCATACCGCAGAAGGTGAAGCACTTCGACGGCTCTATCGTGAGGATGAGACGTATGCTGCCCTATTGGATAGGGAGGGACAGCCCTTAGTGACTACCGAGGAAACCATTGACACGCAAACCGCCGGTATGCTGTTTGGCAAAGACATTTCTCTGACGCAAAGCCGACTCGACAGCTATGTCAAATGCGCCTTTGGTTATCAATGTGAATATGTATTAAAGCTAAAGGAAACGAAGCGCGCGGAATTTGTGGCTTCAGATACCGGCACCCTGGTTCATGCCATCCTCGAAAAATTCTTTGCGGAAGCCTTAGATGAAAACGGTCGCCTTGCACCGATTTCCGAGGAAGAGATTGACCCCAAAATCGATCTAATTCTGGAAAGCTATCTCGCTACGATTTACGGAACGGATAAGGACAAGCAGCTGACGCCGCGTGCCATGCAGCTTTTTGTGCGCTTACGCCGAACGGTACGTCTCTTGGTACGAAACTTACTACATGAATTCGCACAAAGCGATTTTGTGCCGCGATTTTTTGAAATGCCTATCAATACCAGCGACGAAGCAGATACCGTCTCGTCGTTGGCCATTCCGCTTCCTGACGGCACGAATGCCTATATCTACGGCATAGCCGACCGTGTGGACATTTGTAAACAGGGGAAGGATGTCTATGTTCGTGTTGTTGACTATAAAACCGGACACAAGGATTTTTCACTCGAGGATATCGGGCTCGGCCTGAATCTTCAGATGCTTCTGTATCTATTCTCCATTTGGAAGGATAAGACCGGCACCTTCCGAAAAGCCGTTGGGTGTGAGGGAGATATTATTCCGGCCGGTGTTCTCTATTGCAGCGCCAAGACCGAGGGGGTATCGGCTGAGCCTTCGATGTCGGAGGCAGAGATATACGGTCTCGTTGCCGACACCTTTAAACGCAAGGGGATGCTCCTCAACGACGAAGCCGTTCTTCGCATGATGGAGCACAATTTGTCCGGCAAATATATACCTGTCACGCTTACGTCGAAATCCAAGATTCGTTCCTCCGCTTCCTTGGCCACACTCGCGGAATTCGGCGCTTTACTGAATGAGATTTCAGCAACGGTTGCACGCTTGGCCACGGCGATGAAACAGGGAGTCGCTTCTTGCGAACCGTTAAAATCCGGTAAGAACGACGGCTGTCAATATTGCGCTTATCACGATATCTGCCGAAACCCCAAAGCTTTTGTCCCCGCCGAACGCTATTGAAAGGAGATCCGATATGGCAATTCGTAACTGGACACCGTCACAGCTTGCGGCCATCACCGCAACCGATCACGATATTTTGGTATCTGCCGCCGCCGGTTCAGGAAAAACAGCGGTCCTCACACAGCGTATCATTCAAAAGCTAACCGATCCCGACCATCCTGCCGACATCTCCCGCATGCTGATCGTCACCTACACAAAGGCCGCCGCCGGCGAACTTAAGGAGCGTATTTCGAAAGCAGTTTCTGCAGCAATGGCCGAAAACCCGGGTAACAAGCGCCTTCGCCGCCAATATGTTCTTCTCGGTCGCGCTAACATCACCACAATCCATGGTTTTTGCTTAGATCTTGTTCGGCAAAATTTTGAACGCCTCGGCCTCAGTCCCGCAGTCAGCGTATCGGATGCAACACAAACCAATCTGCTTCGCAGACAGGTGGCCGATGCGGTGATTGAAAGCTACTACTCCTCGCTCCCCGGTTATGACGATATTGAAGACTTTATTTCGTTCGCTGATAACTTTATCACACTTCGTGACAGCCGTCTCTCGGACATTTTGCTCGGACTGTATGAGAAAATCTCATCGTATCCGCAAGGGGTATCCTTCTTCGAGCAGTCGGCCGACGAATATCAGAAAATCGCCTCGGGGGATTTTTACGCAACGCGCTTTGGGGAGTTTTTACTGCTTACCTTGGCCGATCAGCTCCGCTACTATGCGGCACTTTTAAAGGATGCCTGTGACTGCTTTGACTGCGACGTCTTTCGCGATAAATACTACCCTGCCTTCTTAACCGACTATGCCACGGCCAAGACATTGCTTGGTGCCTGTGAATCGCGGGATATTTCTGCTATTCGTCAGGCTCTTGGTAACTATACACCAGGCGACCTCTCGTCGGTAAAAAAAGAGCTTCAAAATGAAGAAACGCTCTTTTATAAGGAGATTCACGGGCAGTTTAAGGCTCTCATTCAAAAAATAACAACCAGCTATTTTTCACACACCGATGCCGAAATCCAACATACGGCAACCGAAAGCGCAACCTTTTTAAGCAAGCTCTACCGCTTTCTTCTGGCTTTTGACCGACGCTATCGCTACGAAAAGCGTATACGCGGCTTTTTAGATTTCAGCGATCTGGAGCGTTATGCCTGTGAGCTTCTTACCGATTCCGAGGGAAAGCCTACCGCGTTGGCGGATTCGGTTTCTTCGCACTTTGACGAGATTTATATTGATGAGTATCAGGACGTCAATAAAATCCAGGACATGATCTTTCTTGCTCTCTCCCGCCACGCTTCACGCTTTATGGTTGGCGATATCAAGCAGAGTATTTACGGCTTTCGCGGTGGCGAGCCATCCCTGTTTGCGGATTATCGTCTTGATCCCTCGGTAAAAAAGATTTATCTCTCGGATAATTTCCGCTGTGACCGCCCGATCATTCAATTCGTTAATGACATCTGCGGCGAACTGTTTACCCAATTTGGTCATACAGTTCCATATGATGAGACCGATGCTCTTGTTTGCGGCAAGGGGGGCGAAGGGGAGCACACAGTTGAGCTGCACCTGTTAGAAAAGAAAAAGGGATCCGCTCGCGAAAAACGTATGGCAGAAGCCGCTTTTGTGGCTGACCGTATTGCGGTGCTCATCAAGGAAGGAGCCTCGCCCGGTGATATCTGTATTCTGTTGCGCTCTACCTCGCGTGCTTCCACCGAATTTGCCGAGGCTTTGGAAGCTAAGGGAATTCGGTGCCATAATGATATTAAGCGCAATCTCTTTGTTAATCCCGAGGTTCTGCTGGCCATGAACCTCCTTCAGGTCATCGACAATCCGACGCGGGATATTTACTTGGCCGGACTTTTGAAGAGTCCGCTCTATCATGTGACGCTGAGTGAACTGATTCAAATACGCAAGGCTTGTCCCGACGGCTCCTTATACGATGCCCTGCGACAATATACCGCATCCTATGGCTTTGGAAAAGGAGAACATTTTCTTCAGAAGCTGGCGGAATATCGCCAACGAGCCAACGATCCGGTTGACACCCTGCTCTTCTATCTGTATCACGACACGAATCTTCTTTCACTTGTTGCCAAGGAAGTAACGCCTGAGGAGGCGATGCAGAAAAAGGCAAATCTTCTTGCACTGTATGAGCACGCAAGATCCTTCGAAAGCAGCACCTTTAAGGGACTCTACCACTTTATTCACTACATCACGGATATGTTGGATGCGGAGGCTGATATTCCTGAGCCGACAGCTGCGGATGATATGCAGAATACGGTACGGATTATGTCGATACATCAATCCAAGGGTTTGGAATTCCCTATCGTCTTCCTTTCAGATACAACCGGACGCTTTAACGACACGGACAGCTATCAGTCGGTCTTGATCGATCGGCATTTCGGCGCATCGCTCAAGCTTTCGGACAGTACCGGTCTGGCAAGCATTGATACGCTGTTCCGTCGCACAGAGGGACTTGCTATTTCGCTCAAAAATGCGGATGAGGAAATCCGTGTTTTATATGTTGCCTTGACGCGTGCCATTCATCGGCTAATTGTGACAGGATGTGTCAGCGATGCCGAAAAAAAGATCGCCGACTGCCATCACCTTTCGCGCTACAGCGAAAAACCGACCGGATATCTGTACTATGAGAATCGCAGTTATTGGGATTGGATCCTGATCGCCGCCAAAGGACGATATCAGCCGACGGTTACTGTTCTTGACAACCGGGCGGAGGAGGAGGATACCGAAGCGCCGATTTCCTTAGACGATACGATTTTCATCGACGAGGAAGAGGTCAGCCGCTTCATGGTACTATTTCGACATCGCTTTGCCATTTCGGAAGCGCAAACCGCAACGTCAGCGCTCCCGGCAAAGCTCTCGGTTTCGGAGCTGTATCCTACCATTTTGGACGAGTACGACGATGCGCTCAAGCTCGCGGATACGCGAAAGAACAATATGCGTTCACCGCGTTTTATCGCCGAAAGCGACACCTCTACCGATCGTGGAACGGCGACACATCTGTTTATGCAGTTCTGCGATTTTGATCGCCTGCATGAGCACGGGATCGATCGAGAAATTGACCACCTGCTTTCCCTCGGCTATTTGGAAAAGCATATTGCCACGCTGATTCATCGACCGGCAATCGAGCGCTTTTTGAAAAGCGATCTATTCCCTGAGCTGCGTCAGGCTGACTTTATCCGTCGCGAGCTTCGTTTCAACATCCGTCTTCCTGCCGCCGCCTTTACGGCTGACGAGGGAACCAGACTGGCCGTGACGAATGAATCCATCCTTGTGCAAGGTATTATGGACTGTGTCTTTACCGACAGCCAGGGACGTTTAACCATTTTGGATTATAAAACGGATCGTATTCCAAAGGCTCTTATGGAAACGGAAGGAGCGCCCGAGCAGTTTCTGATCGAGCGCCACCGTGAGCAGTTATCCTATTATCGTGCGGCTTGTGAGCGCATGTTTTGTCGGCAGGTTGACCGTGTACTGCTGTACTCCTTTGCTCTTGGCCGCTCGATTTTAGTTCCTTTTTCTGAGTTACTGGACTTTTAAGGCAGCTTGGCTTTTCCGTCAAGCGTGGCAACAAAGCCGTTTACATCGGCCGAGCAGATGTCCCCGCCGATCACCTTACCGCGATAGACAAGAATATTGGCATACACGGTGCCGTCATATCCCTCATAGTTGGTAATTTGATAGGTATAACGCGTTACCTCTTTGCGCTTATACTTGCTTAAATCCAAGCCCTGTTGCTTTTGCAACTCGTTATACCCGACAAATACCTTATCAAACTCGCCGGGGATCGTGACCGTTTTCTCTTCAATCGGTGTTGGCTCAACCGTCCAACTGAATTGCTTCAGAAAATTGACACGATCCTCGGCCGTTTTGATTTTGGAGTAGTTGTATGACGCAGCTTCCGAATACATAAGGGATGCCGCTGTCGGTTCAAACGAGGGGATCATGGTAATCAGGATGACAAGCGCAACAACCGATGCGCTGATCACGCCAAGAAGCTTCAACGTCGACGCTTTTAAAGAATAGACAAACATATTGGTTCCTCCCAGAGCCATGCAATCTGTTTTTACTGTGTTACACTATATGGCGCTTCGCAACGAAGTATGACTGTTCGCACACGATTTGCCCGCAAGTCAAAAAACTTAAATTTTTTTAAATTTGCTATTGACAAATCCAAACGGTTGTGCTATAATACTGACTGTTGCGAGGTTAACGTGTGCCGACAGACATGCTGGTGTGGCTCAATGGCAGAGCAGCTGATTTGTAATCAGCAGGTTGATGGTTCGACTCCGTTCACCAGCTCCAATATGGGAGCGTTCCCGAGCGGCCAAAGGGGGCAGACTGTAAATCTGTTGT